>DAISJZ010000006.1:65733-68320 GCA_036821145.1 Spirochaetota bacterium | reverse complement strand
CAGTACAACGGCCCGGTGCCCCCTGAACTCCTTGAAGAGTTCAAAGGATATCTTGCCGCGAAGATAAAAGAGCTGAATATCACCCTTATTGCTGAGGAGTTCAATGAGGAGTTCCTTTATGATGTATTCGGAGCAACAGAGGGCACAGCGGAAACTGCTGCGGAAGATGCCGGCATAAGTCACCTCTACTGCGATCCCGATGCCTCTGAGAGGGAGGCCCTCGGTATTCCCTACTATGCTGATGTCATGGATATGGTGAAAGTACGGCACGGCATTAAAGAAAAGTTTATCATGGACAGTGATCTCAGGAAACAGGTGGAGCGGGAGACTTCTCTTGAAGTGAAAAAGTTCTGGCCTGTGAGGGAACGTTTCTGGCTTGATAAACTCAGGGGGAGATTAAGTGAAAACATTCTCTTTCTCTGCGGGCATGAGCATGTCATGGGGTTCAGCGCGCTGCTCAGGGAGGAGGGGGTTGCTGCCTCTGTAATTGAGGAGTTCTGGCGCGGGGATATTTTCAGTGATTACGGGAAGTTAGGCTTGAGGTGACGAGCTCTTTAACCTTTTCCGCGAGATCTTTTAATGAATAAGGCTTCTGTATGAAATCATCAACACCAAGAGTAATTGTCTCCTGAACCATGCTGTCCTGCCTGAAGCCTGAACTAAGGAGAACCGGCACTCTTTCATCAAGCTTTCTGAGTTCAATAAACACATCCCTTCCGGATAATCCCGGCATAGACATGTCGAGAATTATCAGATCAATTTTCTCTTTATTGCTGCGGAAAAAATCAATCCCCTGATTACCATCAACGGCAGTGTGGACAGTATAGCCGCACTCCTCAAGAATCCCCCGGGCCATATCCCTCACTGTTTCCTCGTCATCAATAATAAGAATCTCGCCGCTCCCCCTCAGCAAATCAATATTAACCGGGTTAATCTCTGCTGACAATGCTTCACCTGAAGCTGCCGGCAGGTACACAGTAAACGTAGTTCCTCTCCCCGGCTCGGAGTAGAGGTCTATAAATCCGCCGTGAGCTTTGATAATGTTGTAAACCATTGATAATCCCAGACCTGTTCCATTCTCTTTTGACTTGGTTGTGAAGAAGGGATCAAAAATCTGCTTCTGATACTCTCTGCTTATCCCCACCCCTGTATCGCTCACTTTTAAAACAAGGTAATCACTGTTTTCAATCATACCCTGGTGCCCTGCTGTTAATACGCGGTCCGCTTTAATTTTTGAAATTGAAGCAGAGAGTTTACCGCCCCTGGCTTCATTATCTCCGCGCATTATGGTCATTGCATGGGCGGAGTTTACGCATAGGTTCAGGATAACCTGTTCTATCTGTGCCGCGGACCCCCTGGTTACGGCTGATCCCTGGTAGTATTCCGGCAGGAGTACTATGCTTTTATCAAGGGAGTTTCTGCATATTATCATTACATTTTCAAGAGAGTTATTCAGGTCAACAGGTTCCATCAATGGTTCATTCTTTCGCGATAAAACCAGAAGCTGGTTAACAATCTCGGCAGCTCTTTTTGCAGATATTTCAATTATGGAGAGATACTTTGAGTTTTTTTCCTCATCTGCGGCGGCAGCGGTTCGGGATTTCATCAGGGAGATTGTGCCTATTATCCCTGCAAGCACGTTGTTGAAATCGTGTGCCAGCCCCCCTGCCAGGGTCCCCACGATCTCCATCTTCTGAGCCTGTATCAGCTGTGAGTCTTTTCTTACATCTTCTGTAATGTCATCCATCCGTATGACTGCTATATTCATCTCCTCCTGGCTGAAGGGGTAAATTGAGATCCGGAGCTCCCTGTTTTCATTGTTCGCAGATTTTGTCCTGAATTGAAATTCAGTAACAGATTTTGCTGTAATTGTATCATCGATTTTATCTTTGAAATCCGCAAGGAAAGGGAACAGCCGGTAGATATTCCCTGACTCCGCCTCTGCTGCAGTTATACCGGTGAAAAGTTCCGCACCCTTATTCCATAGTTTAATATTACCCTCTTCGTCAACAGCAGAGAGAATCGAGGGGAGTGAGTTGATGATATTACCTAAGTAATTCCGGGCAGAGAAGAGCTCCTCCCGGTGTATCTTTAATTGTTCAATAAAAGAGTTGAAGTGCATGGCCAGCTCCCCCAGCTCATCATCAGACATCACAGGGAGATAAAGTGAATAATTACCTGCAGCCCCCTCCCGCAGTCTCTCCATCAGCCCTTTAAGAGGTTTTATTATGCGTGAACCTGAAATATATGTTACGGCAGAGAGAATTATTATAAGGAGTACCAGTGATGAAAAAACTATAAATCCTATTTCGGCAAGAGTTGTATTCTCCTCATCGGGGTAGGAGGAGGAGATCAGTATCCAGTCAAAATCATCAATATACCTGAATATCGAGAGTTTTTTTCTCGGCTCAGTTTCGCCGGGCTCGGGCCAGAAGTATGTAATCTCCCCGTTTTTCCTTTCACACATCTCCTTTACAAAAAATCGCCCCTCTTTGTCAGCGGTATTATAGAAATTCCCTGTTAAGTAGGGATGTATAATCACATCACCCCTGCTGTTCAGTATGAAGTAGTACCCCTTTGCCCCGAA
>DAISJZ010000006.1:59975-65633 GCA_036821145.1 Spirochaetota bacterium | reverse complement strand
ACTGCCAGGGGTATTGTTTCAGGAGCCTTTTTTATATCCCATACAAATATATAACCGGTCTTCCCGATTTTCTGGCTAAGCAGTACTTTGGCTGCCTTTTTTTTTGCTTCAGCTTCTGTCAGGAGGCCTTTTTTATATTGCCTGTAAAAATCTTCAACAATGTCATTGTTTATCTCTGCTATGCCTCTGAGATGATTGCGTATTGAAAGATCCAGTGAGTTTTTAATCATCAGCTTAACAGATTCCACTGAAACCTCCATCTCTTTCTGCAGGTTTCTCTTTATCCCGCGATCGGCGACAAAAAGGATCAGAACCCCGGCGGTTATCAGTATCAATGAAACCGGAATAAAATATGAAAGGAAGAGTCTCCCCCGCAGGTTTAACCGGCCTGATACTTTCAGATTATTTATTGTTATTTTTTCAAATTTATCTTTCAGTTTACTCATGGGTAATCCTGTTCAGTGCAATATTACAATAATACTATAAAAAAGCATCTCTGTAAATTAAAGCTATGTAAATTAAATCGCTTTATTAGCGGTTCTATATGTCACAGTTCGTGAATAATTATAGCCCTGGCAGTCCGGACGTATGCGGGGAAGCTGTTCTTACGGAGATACAGTTTATTTAATCCGGAGAAAATGTCGTTTTGTTGAATTTCTGATTTATTAAAAGGGGCATTAATTATTATTGATATCATCCCGCGGAATCAATAATGTATAACCATAAGTTGAGAGAGTTTAAAATGTCCTTTGTGGAATATAATGAACTGGCCCCTGTTTTAAATGCTGTTAAAGTCCCTATCCTTGCTGCGGATAAAGAGGGCGTGGTTATTTTATGCAACAGTTCCTCTGAAAGATATTTCGGAGATAAATTAAAAACAGGCAGCCGGCTGTTTTCTTTCCTGGACATCCCCCCTGATGATTTTAAAAAAGCCTTTGAAGAGGTTCTTTCCGGTAATGAGATCACTTTCTCCGATATCACAGTACTCCCTGCTGAAACGCGAAAAGTTGCGGATCTGTCTGTTTCGTTTCTTGAGACTGAAGGTGACGGAATTGCTTTAATTACAGTTAAAGACAGCTCTCTCGGCTCAAGGCTTTTCCCCGGTATAGGGAAGCTTAAAGCCACAGTTGAGAGCAGCCCCTCATCAATCCTGATTACAGACAGAAACGGCATTGTAGAATATGTGAATGGCAATTTTGAAAAACTGACAGGCTACTCCCTTGATGATATCAAAGGTAAAAATGCCGATATCCTGAAACCTGAATTTTTTTCAAAAGATAACCGCGGTATGTGGGAGGAGATAAGAAAGGGGAACAGGTGGAAGGGGGAGTTTCTTAATGCTAAAAAAAACGGTGAGTTATACTGGGCAATTGTTTCAATCTCTCCGTTATACGGCAAAGACGGGAGTATCACCCACTATCTCTCTATACAGGAGGATGTAACTTATCTCAAGAAAAAAGAGGAGGAGCTTAAACAGTCCGAGGAGAAGCTCAGGCTGCTTTTTGAGTCTTTACCTGAAGGGATACTGGTTACTGATCTTGACGGAAATATAATGCAGGTCAACAGGGCCTATCTCAGGATATTCGGTTACTCAGACAGGATTATGCTCTCAGGCAGAAACATACATCATATATTTGAAGAAGCCGGTGAACATATGATTGTTGAACTGTTCAGTCTTGCTGTGAAGAACGGCTGCAGCGGTATTGCCGGTTATGAGCTTCAGAGAGACGAAACTGTTTACATCGATCTCCAGGCGCTTATGATTTCTGATGAAGATGGGGCTCCCCAGGGCTTTCTGATCCTTGCAGAGGATGTTTCAGACAGGAATAGGGCGGAGCGGGCACTCCGTGAAAGCGAGGCGCGAAACAGGGCGCTTGTAGATGCGATACCGGACATCATGTTCAGGATGAGCAATAAGGGAGTTTACCTTGATAAAATGCTCGGCACTAAAATTAACGAAGTTTTCCCCCCTGAGGTTGCTGCTGACGCGGTTAAAATGATCGGCGAAGCAATCAGGACAAGGGAGATACAGATATATGAGTATCCCGTTACAATATCAATGGAGGAGCGTTACTACGAGGCGCGGTTTGTGGCTATTGAAGATAACGAAGTACTGATAATTATACGCAACACAACGGAGAAGAGAAAAGCCCTTGATGAAATCGAGAAAGCCCGCAGGGAGGCGGAGCTGGCAAATCGCGCCAAGAGCGAATTCCTTGCAAACATGAGTCACGAGATACGCACCCCGCTAAACAGCATAACAGGTTTTATAGAACTTCTCATGCGTACAAAGATTGACGGGGCGCAGAAGGAATACCTTGAGATAATTAAAAAGAGCGCTTCAAATCTTCTCGAACTTATAAATGATATACTGGACTTTTCAAAAATAGAAAGTCATAAACTCGAAATAAGTCCCGTTGAGTTTGATCCATACACTGAGTTTGAATCTGTTATAAGGCTTTTCAATGTAAAGGCGCAGGAGAAGGGGATAAACCTGATATCTTTTATTGATCCCCTTCTCCCCTCGGGAATAAAGTCCGATCCCCTGAGGCTCAAGCAGGTGATGTCTAATTTTTTAAGTAACGCCATTAAGTTTACACCTGATAAGGGAACAGTGATTGCCGAGATAAAACTCTTCCGCGTCAGGGATGATGTCTGCATGATTAATTTTTCGGTCTCAGACACCGGTATAGGTATCCCTGAGAGAAAACAGAAGCAGATATTCGAAGCTTTCACCCAGGCTGACAACTCCGTTACGCGGCGCTACGGCGGCTCAGGACTGGGTTTGAGTATCTGCTCAAACCTCGTGAAGCTCATGGGGAGCGAGATCGTTGTTGAAAGCAGGATGGGTATAGGGAGCAAGTTCTATTTTACAATTGAAGCGGAGATCAGCAGGGAGAGGACGATGAAAGATTCTTTCCCTTCGTGCGCCGGGCTTAATGCCTGCATTGTATCATATTCTGTGGATGATATTGCTCTTCTTAATCTTGAGTATTACCTTCAGAGTTTCGGCTTTAATATTACTTTTGTCCCTGAGTTTGACAGGTGCAGAGCTGACAGATTCGATATACTCTTTGTTATAAATTCAGAGGAGGCCATGAGAAGTGCCGGTAATCATAATCATGCGGCATTGATTAAGAGCGTCCCTGCAATTCTGATTTCAGGCAGTTCCTGCGGGGAACCCCCGGATGAAATAAAGGGATTGTTCAGGCATTTTCTGTCACAGCCCCTTTCACCGGAAATGCTTGCCAGGAGTGCAATCGGTATTATAGGCATGGAGCCCGGCAGCGTCGGTATCGCAGCTGAATGTAGCGAACACGGCACGCTTAAGTTCAGCGGGAAAGTCCTCATAGGTGAGGATAACAGGATAAACCAGAAACTCATGACACTTCTGCTGAAGGATTATGGTGTTGATGTGCAAATAGCAGGGAACGGCCTTGATGTATTTGATTTGTTTAAAAAGGGGGGATTTGACCTTGTTTTTATGGATATAAATATGCCTGTGGCGGATGGTATTGAAACAGCAAGGATGATTCTTGATTATGAGGGGCAGATGGGCCTTCCGCATGTGCCTATAGTCGCTCTCACAGCCAAGGTGCTGAAAAGCGACATGGAAACCATGAGTGAATGCGGAATGGACGGCTTTCTTTTAAAACCTGTTGAGATGGATAGGCTTGAATCGGTGCTTGCGCGTTATCTGACCATTGAGATTGCCGGGGATGACTTGAGTGACGGATGTTCAGAAGCGAACCTTCCGGATGCAGAACCGGTAATATATGATATAAAAAGTGTGGCCGCTGAACTGAGGATCCCTGTTAATGTGCTTGAATCTATAGGGAGAGATTTTTTTGAGGAGTCAGCGCATACTGTAGTTGAGCTCAGGAGAGCTTACGGTGAGTCTGACCTGGAGATGGTAAGAATTCTATCTCATAAAATGAAGGGGGCAGCCGCGAATCTCAGGTTTGCCCCGGTTTCGGAACTTCTTTCAGCTGTTGAAGAAAATTCATCTGCTGCTGATAAAGAATTTGATTATGCGGCATATTTTGATAATATTGAATCAGAACTTTCAGCGCTTCAATCTTTTTTCAGATAACATGGAGTTATGATATGAATACTGTGCTTGCAATTGATGACGATAAAACTACTCTCGGGATACTTGAATCGCAGCTCAATTCTCTGGGCTACAGGGTAGTTACTGAAAGATCCTCTGTCAGGGGGGTGGAGATTGCCAGGGAGTTCCCCCCTGATGTTATACTTCTTGATCTGAACATGCCGGTCATGGGTGGTTTTGAGGTAATGTCCGCGCTGCGGAGGGAGAAGCAGACAAAGGGTGTCCCTGTTATTATGCTTACAGTAAACAAGGATAAGGAGACAGTTGTTGAAGCCATGAGGCATGGCGCCATAGACTATATTGTGAAGCCCTATAATGTGGATAAGCTGAACCTGAAGATTAAGGCGGCCATAAATTACGGAGGAGCAAAGAAACAGCAGAATACCGATGTCTTTATTGAAATTACGCGTAAGGGTGAAATGGCTGTAATTTCCATGACAGGGGGGATCAGGGATAAGGGGGTTCAGAATGATGTTAAGACTGTTTTTAACCAGTTTTTCATGAAACAGGTTCACGGTAAACCGGTAATTTTTGATATAAAAGGGATGAACGATTTTAACGGGGATGATGTTAAGGAACTTACCAGGATTCTTGCTATGTTTGCTGATTCAAAGATAATGATTGTAACCGGGAAACATTACGGCACAATTGTCAGCAGCTCAGACCTTGAGGATTCGGTGGAACTTTTTCTCTCCTACGGAGACCTTGAGCTCGCGCTGAACTGATGCGCCTCATCTTCCCCCTCCGGCCTGCGGCCGTCGCCTCTCTTTTCAGGGGATAAAAAGTCCGTGGATAATTGATGTTGACAACAGGGGACTCCCCGATACTCTTGCCTCATGGAATTTAAAGTACTTAGAAAAGATGAAAAAAGTTCTGCCCGTACATGCGAGCTGACAACTGTTCACAGCACCATAAAAACTCCGGTATTTATGCCTGTGGCTACACGGGGCGCAATCCGTGCCATGACCCTTGATGATATAAAAAATATCGGTTTCGATATAATTCTTTCAAATACATATCACCTCTATATGCGGCCCGGAACAGATGTAATCGGAGCGGCCGGCGGCCTTCATAAATTCATGAACTACAACGGCTCTTTTCTTACGGATTCAGGGGGGTTCCAGGTCTTTTCTCTGAGTAATCTCTGCAAAGTGCAGGATGACGGTGTGGAGTTTAACTCGCACCTTGACGGCTCAAAGCATTTTTTTACTCCGGAAAAGGTGCTGGATATACAGCGTGTTATCGGCTCCGACATAATGATGGTACTTGACCAGTGCACAGACTACCCCATTGAAAAGGATAAAGCCCGCTCCGCAATGGAAAAGACAATTAAATGGGCGGAGAGATCTCAGAAGTACTACAATGAAACATTCGACAGGGAGAGACAGGCATGCTTTGCCATTATACAGGGGAGTGTCTACAATGACCTGCGCCGCGAATGTGCCGAGAGGCTCACAGAACTTGATCTCCCCGGCTATGCAATCGGCGGACTCTCTGTGGGGGAACCGAAGGAGCTCTACCGTGAAATTACAGAAAACCTCCTCCCT
>DAISJZ010000006.1:7030-59875 GCA_036821145.1 Spirochaetota bacterium | reverse complement strand
CTCTGTGGGGGAACCGAAGGAGCTCTACCGTGAAATTACAGAAAACCTCCTCCCTTATATGCCTGAGAATAAACCCCGATACATGATGGGTGTGGGGAGTCCTCTTGAGATCCTTTTTGCCATAAAACATGGTGTTGATATGTTTGACTGTGTAATGCCCACAAGGATTGCCCGAAACGGCACTCTCTATACGTCAGCGGGGAGAGTAAATATTAAAGCCGCGCAGTATGAAAAGGATTTTACACCCCTTGATCCCGGGTGCAGCTGTTATGTGTGCCGCACATTTACCAGGGCTTATCTCCGCCATATATTCCGGGCAGGTGAAATAGCCTCTCTTGTGTACAATACATACCATAACCTGCATTTTATGAAGCAGTTCATGGATGAGATCCGGGAATCTATAAATGCAGGTACTTTTGAAGAAACCTGTAAGAAGTGGAACCTGATCTTTAACGGAGCCTGAATCTGCCGAAGATCTCCCTGAATGAGCTCCTGATGGTTATGCGGGTATATTTTTTGCAGCAGTACTCTTTTTTTTATGGTCATTGCTTTCTTTCTTCTATATAATTAATAATCAAATAATAAACAACAGAAAGCTGTATTTTATTTCTTTAATCAGCCGGTATAAACAGCTGGTTAAAATATAGCAGATCCGGGAGCCCTGAAACCCCTCTGCTTATATATATAATATCAGGTTTGCTGCAAATTTTTATATCTGAGGCATAAATTTAATAAAGCTTGACAAGCATTTAAATATGGGTTTATAGTGTTGGATATAGCTGTTTTTTTAAGGAGGAGTCACTTTAATGGATATAAGCTCCAGAGTAAGGGGGGAGGTCGTGATTCTGGATATTTCCGGAGAGATAGACCTTTATAATGCTCCTGAAATTAAAGATATAGTAAATAAACTGATTGAACAGAAAAAATACAGTGTAGTGATAAATCTGAAAGAAGTAACTTATATTGATTCTTCCGGTATCGGAGCGCTGATATCCAGCCTTTCCAATCTGAAAAAGTACCATGGCGGATTGAAAATAATCAATGTTTTTGCCTCAGTCAAAAAGGTGTTTGAACTGACTAAATTAACCTCTTTTTTTGAAATATATGACAGCGAGGATGATGCTGTCAAAGCGTTTCAGCAGTAAAAAATACCTAATAAAACAAGCAGGGGTCATTCTATGAAACTGAGAATTACGTTAGCAATTTTATCTATTCTGTCTCTGGCCTTTCTGGCCTGTGAAAAGAAAATTCCTATTCAGGAACTTGCAAAGGCAAAGGGTGCAATCGCTCAGGCTGAATCTGTAGACGCGGATAAATACAGCCCGGAAGAGATGAAAGCGGCAAAAGCCGAGCTGGTAAAAGCTCATGATGTTATTATCAAAGATGAGAAGCCTGAAGATTCTGCTAAAAATGCGGAAACAGCCTATATCAAAGCTATGGAAGCTTATAACAGGTCCGCAGTGCTTTACGCATCAGATGCGCTTAAAAAAGCTGATGAAGCCATTGCAGAAGCTGATATGGTTTATGCGGAGAAGCTTTCCGCTGACAATTACACTCAGGCCCGTGATTTCTATAACAGTGCTAATGAGAAATTTGAAACCAAAGATTATATTCTTTCACATTCACTTGCTGAAGAGGCATATAAAAAAGCAGTAAAAGCGAAAGAGGAGTCTCTTGACAGCAAGTATCAGCTGCAGGCGAAGATTGATGAAGTGAATTCAATACTGGCAAGGGTTGAGAAGTACAATTATAAATCATATGCAGGTCAGAAGTACATAACTGCTAAAGATAAAGTAAAGCAGGCTTCCTCTGATTATAATAATGATAATCTTAAATCGGGATTTGAAGCTGTAGAAGTTGCTAAGATCAATGCTGATGAAGCATATAAAAGCACAATGAATGGAGTCTCTTTATCAAAAATTGCTGAAGCGGAAAAAGCTGTTGCGGAAGCTGAAAATTCTGATGGTGCAGCATATGCGGAAGAGGATCTTGCGGCTGCGAAAGAGGCTGTTGATAATGCAAAAAGAATGAGGAGCAGCGGTAATTATGATGAAGCAATTACTTATTCAAATGAAGCAATAAGGCTTGCTAACAGCGTAATTGAAGAGGGGAATAAAGCAGCAATAGCCGCAAGAGTTAAGAGTCAGGCTGAAAAAGAGGCTGCGGAAAAAGAAGCAGCTGAAAAAGCTGAAAGAGACAGGCTTGCAGCAGAAAAAGCGGGTAAGGGTAAAGCTGCAGCCGGCACCCCGGATGAGGATGAAGATTACTGGTATTATAAAGTGAAGACATGGGAGAAACATGAGGAATGTCTCTCAAGAATAGCTGAAAAATATTATAAAAATGCCAAAGCGTGGAAACGTATACATAAAGCTAATCCTGAACTGATTAAAAATCCTGATCTCATCAGGCCGGGCTGGATTATTAAAGTTCCTAAGCTTAAAAGGTAATAATGTCTTAATGTTAATAACGGGTGGTGTAATTCTGACCAGATGAGCAGGATATATAAGAATAGTGAATTCAGTGAAACTGAAGAGGAGAAACTTCCTGATGTGGCGGATACGCAGATGAGTGAAGATGCCATAGATGATTTTCAGGAGGAGTCTGACCTCAAAAATGATGAAAATGCAAAACCTTCAGGCAAGGATTTTACAGATTCGTCAATTTCATGGTATCTTGATCAGATAAACAGGATCCCTTTACTTACGCGGGAGCAGGAGGATACACTGGCCCGGGCTTCCCGGGACGGCAGTGAAAAAGCGAAGGATGAGCTTATTAAGTCCAATCTTCGCTTTGTAGTATCCATCGCAAAAAAGTATCAGACAAGCGGTATATCCCTTCTTGATCTTATTAACGAGGGGAATCTCGGACTGATTAAAGCTGCTGAAAAGTTTGATCCTGACAGGGGATATCATTTTATATCATATGCGGTGTGGTGGATCAGGCAGTCCATTATGCTTGCGATATCCCAGAAAGCATCGCTCATAAGGCTCCCCCTGAACAGGACAGCAGATCTTCAGAAGATCGAACGTGTTCATAAAAAGCTTGAGAATAAATTCGGCCGTGAACCTTCAGCCAGTGAGATTGCTGAAGAACTTGATATGGATAATGAGGAGATTAACCACCTCAGAAATATAACACAGGATTTTGTCTCTCTCGATTCAACTCTCGGTGATTCAGAGGATACAACAATACTTGATATGATTGTTGATCCGAAAGCTGATTCTCCTGACGAGCTTGTTGTTGAAGAGTCGCTCATAAGCTCTCTTAACGAAGTACTTGATACACTAACTGATTCCGAAAAGGAGATTCTCTGCATGAGGTACGGGCTAAACGGGTATGAGCCTATGTCGCTTCAGCAGATCGGTGACAAGTTCAACCTCTCCAAAGAGAGGATAAGGCAGATTGAGAAAAAAGCCATCAGGCGGTTGAGGCACCCCTCCAGGAGTGCGAAACTGAAAAGTTTTATGCATGATTAAAACAACGGGCTGCAGCCCGTTGTTTTGTATAGGCAGCCAGTTACTCTACTTTCGCCCCTATTCCATAGCAATACCCGCGAATTAACCTTGTTTAACTTCAGGATAATGATTGACTATATTGCATCAATGTTGACAACATCAATATAACTTATGTAAGAATAAATGATTTGTTCCTTTCAATAACAGGATATTGTTTAATTTTATAATTAAATGAAAAAGAATTAACAGGATTAATACTATGAAATATCTCTTATCCGGATTATTAGCAGGGGCGGTTTTAAGCCTTCTGATTTTTCAGGGAGTTTCCGCTTCGGAACTGCATACCGGGTTTTATTTTAGCCTGACAGATTTTGATAATATTCAGGCAATTAGTTCAGAGAAACTCACCGATTTTTATGTTGTATCACGCAATGAAAAAACACACCTGCTGTCAGGAGATGGGCACCTTGCTAAAACAATCGAGATTAAGGATTCGCTCGCTGAATTCAGCGGAAACGGCCGTTATTATATACAGTATGGGAAAGTCGGCACTTCAATTGAGCTCCTGGGTTTCAATGGTGAGAGGTACTGGAAATTATCCTCCAGGGAGAAGCCTCTTCTTTCACGTAACGGGAAGCTTATACTTCTCATCATAGGTGATCACAGCCGTATAAGAATGTTTGATACAAACGGAAACCCGGCTGGAGTAAAAGAGATCTCCGGTAGACTCTGTACTTCAGTAGAATTTTCAGAGGAGAATGATTTTGCCTGTTTCGGGTTTGCTGACGGTACATACTATTTTCTCGATGAGAAAGGTGATGTTTTGAATAAAGGTTCTCTTCCTGCGGGGAATATCGTAAAGGGGATGAGGATAAGCAGTAACGGTAAATTCGGAGTTGTTCATTACGGTACCGATAAAAAAGATAGTATTAGAATTGTCCATATAAGTGATGATGACTCTGATGATGCAGAGCTGTCTTCTCTTCATGTTATGAAAACAGCACTGCATATTGATAATGACGGAAGGGTTTCGATCCTTGATAATGATGTTTTTATCGTCTTCGATGATGATGCTGACGATATTTTCAAGGTGAAGATTCCTGCGAAAAGGCCGGGCCAGGCAGCCATTACAAAACTCGGTGAATACTATTTTCTGGCGTATACCAAAATTACAGGTGAATCTCAGCTCTATGTTTTTTCCGGTGACGGCAGACTCTTCTATTCAAAAGAATTTGCCGGTGAATCGTATCTTGCTGCGGCGGTCAGGGATGGTTCTGTAATTGTAAGAGGTTCTGACAGTCTGTTTTCGTATAAGATCCATGTTCCAGGGATCTGATTATGCCATCCAGTATTGAGGAATTCCATGTATTGCCTCTCTTGAGCGAGCCCGCAAGCAGTATGCGGGCTTTTTCAATCGCGGCAGTTCTCGCCTCTTCAGTCTGATTTCCTGTGAGTTTGTCTTTGTCATTAATCAGCATTTTTATGATTGAATAGAGGCGGAATCTGTCCATGAGGGGATAATTAGATGAGAGCTGATCAATGTGTCCGGCGTATCGGGTTATCAGCTTCTCCCGTATAAGGCCTATATATTCAAAGGGTGTGATTCTCAGCCATAGATCGTAATCTTCACAGGCAGGTAGTTCCTCATCGAAAAGTCCGTACTTCTCAACTATGCCGTGTGAAAAAACAACTGATGACGGGCTAATCATGCACATTTTCAGTGACTCACTGAAAATGTCGCCCTCCTTTTTTAAATGCTTTATGCCGGGATTAACTCTGCGTCCGTTTCTGATCCAGATGTCTTCGCTCTGATGAATTTTTACTGAAGGGTTGTTTCGTATGAATTCCTTGTCCCTGCGGAGTTTTGAACTGTGCCATGTATCATCGGAGTCAAGGAGTGCAATCCATGGTGAAGATGAGGCAAGTATCCCCCTGTTGCGCGCTGAGCTGACTCCGGAATTAGGCTGGAATATGTATCGGAGTTTCCCCCTGTAAAGATTTTCAATTGAATCTGTTCCGTCTGTTGAACCGTCATCGACAATGATGAGTTCATAATCGCTGAAATCCTGAGACAGCACAGATTCAACTGCCCTTAAAAGCATCTCTCTTCTGTTGTAAGCGGGGATAACAACACTGAAAAACGGCATCTATATAAAGTAAAGCTCACTGTCTGAAATGATTTCAAAACCTGCATTTTTTAAAAGCTTTTCAGTATGCGGTACATCTGCAACCTGGAAAACAAAAACAGCCTGGTTTTTTTCTCTGATCGTGAATCCGTAAGCATCCTCAACGTTGATATTCTCCCCCGCAAGAAGAGCCGCTGCCTTATGCAGGCCTCCGGGTGAGTCATCGATTTTTATGGCTACAATGTCCTTCAGGGTTGAAGCGAATCCGGCATTTTTAAGGCACTCATTCCCCTGTTGAGGCTTATCCAGGAGCAGTTTGATTATACCGTAATCACCGGAATCGGAAATGGTAATTGCCCTTATGTTGATTCCATTTTCACTGAGAACTTCAGTGACCCTGCTTATTTTACCCGGCCTGTTTTCTGCAAAAACTGATACCTGATGCGGCATATCCCCTCCTATATCTTCCTGTTGTCTATTACTCTTTTTGCTTTCCCTTCACTTGGCGGAAGAGAGCCCGGTTCCATAAATTCGATTCTCGGATTTATTGTAATTAGTGCACGGAGTTTTTCACCTATCTCCCTGTTCAGCTTTTTAAGGGCATTCATATCACCCTGGAACAGTTTGGAGTAGAGCTCAACCTGAATATGCATTCTGTCAAGGCCCTCTTCACGCTCAAGCACTATGCGGTAATTGTTCCCCACTTCCGGTATATTCATAAGAACAGACTCGATCTGGGAGGGGAATACATTTACTCCGCCAACAATCATCATGTCGTCTGTTCTCCCTTTAATCCTTTCAATTCTGCGGTGGGTCTTTCCGCATTCACAGAGTTCAGGTATAATCCGGGTGAGATCCCGCGTCCTGTATCTGAAAATCGGCATGGCTTCCCTGTTTATATGAGTGAAAACCAGTTCCCCCTCTTCTCCGTCAGGGAGAGGTTCTCCTGTTTCAGGGTTTATTATTTCAGCTATGTAATAATCTTCAGCGATATGCATGCCGTTTTTACAGCTGCACTCCATGGCAACACCGGGCCCGTTCATCTCGGAAAGGCCGTAACAGTTGTACGCGTCCAGTCCCCACTGCTCTTCGAGCTTTTCCCTTGTGGCTTCCGAATACGGCTCCGCTCCGAAATAAGCTTTTTTTACATTAAGGTCATGCGGATCAATGCCGTTTTCCTTTATCACTTCAACAAGGTGGAGGGCATAACTGGGTGTTATATGGATAATTGATGTGTTGAAATCCTGCATAAGCTGAAGCTGCTTCAGGCTGTTCCCTGTTGATGATGGTATAACCATGCAGCCTAATTTTTCAGCACCGTAGTGAAGGCCCAGTCCCCCTGTAAAGAGTCCGTATCCCATCATATTCTGAAAAGTATCCTCTTTTCGAGCTCCTGTACTGTACATCGAACGGGCAACAAGTGTCGCCCAGTTGTCTATGTCCTTTTGCGTATAGAAAATTACTGTTGATTTACCCGTTGTCCCTGATGATGCGTGGAGTCTCACTATATCGGATTTTGAAACTGCCACCATTCCGTCAGGGTAGCTGAGTCTCAGATCATTTTTGCTTGTGAACGGGATATCTTTCAGGTGTTCAAGAGTGGTGATTTTTGTAATATCGATTTTATTGTCAGTGAATGTCCGTTTATAGTACGGTGTCCGGGCTGCCGCTTCAAGGGCTTTTTTAAGTCTTTCAAACTGCAGGGCTTCAATCTCCTTCCTCTGCATGGTTTCAATCTCTTTCTGGTAGAACATTGTTTACTCCGGTAAGAATTTCTTTCACGTAAAAGATCTATTCTTTCAGCTTTATGTCAATAAGTTATCAGATTTTTTGAAGAGTCTTGTGTTAAAAGGTGTCAGGATTTAGAGTTCCGGAAATAATCATTCAATATTATCTGTATAAATCAGTATAAAAAACTTTCTTTACACAGAAATAGCGGTTCTGATAATGCTCACCAAAAAAGATAATCCCGGAGGTTTCAATGAACATACTGATTTTTGGTCCTAATGGAAGCGGCAAAGGGACACAGGGAGCAGTTGTACAAAAAAAGTTTAATATAACTCATGTGGAGTCAGGGGCACTTTTCAGAGAAAATATTAAAGGCGGCACTGAACTCGGAAAAAAAGCCAAGGAGTATATTGACAGGGGCGATCTGGTTCCTGATGGAATAACAATCCCCATGATACTCGACAGGCTCAAGAAGGATGATTGTAAAACCGGATGGCTCCTTGACGGATTCCCCAGAAATCCGGAGCAGGCTGAGGCGCTGGAGAAAGCTCTTGAGGTGGCGGGGATTGCTCTTGATTATATTATTGAGATATCTCTTGACCGTGATACTGCCAGAAAAAGAATCATGGGGAGACGTCTGTGCGAGAAAGATAACAATCATCCGAATAATATCTATATTGATGAGATTAAGCCTGCAGAAAAAGATGGAGAGACTATCTGCCGGGTATGCGGCGGAAAGCTTTCAATGCGTGCTGATGACCAGGACGAGGGTGCCATCAATAAACGTCATGAAATTTATTATGACGCTGTTAATGGAACGATGGCAGCTGTTAATTATTTCAAGAAGCTTGCTTCAGGTGGAAAGATGAAGTTTGTTGAACTTGACGGCACTCCAAGTGTGAAATCAGTCAGTGAAAATCTTGAAAAGAATCTTAAATAAAATGACGAAACATTAAAAAAAGGCTTTGAAAAAAGCCTTTTTTTAATATACAGGTTGAATTAATCAGAAGGAGAATCTATATGAAAAAAGTTATGATTATTATAGCTGTAGTTTCATTATCATCGGCAGCTCTCTTCTCCAATCCTGCTATAATGGGGAAGCATAAGGGTAACCTTAAAGACGGGAAGAAGGTGGATTGCGGATACTGTCATCAGGCTGGCCTTAAAATTCCCCAGAAAAAGGGACAGATTAAAAACGACAGACTCAACGGTAAAAAGTACTCGCAGATTAAAGGTTGCAGCGGCAAGGGATGTCATATCTGATGACCTTTCCCGGGCTTGCGAGCCGTTGCAGGTCCGGGCGGCTCTTCCCCCCCGTTATTCATTATGTTTGTTCCCCGCCCTGTTTTTTTATGACAAACGGCAGCTTTTATTGTATATTCAAATAACATTAATCATAGAGCTTTATTTTATTTGACATTACTGAAAAAATATGCTTCAGTGACAGAACTTTAAATAAAGAGTGTGTGTTATGGAAACAAAATACAGATTGGCTGTTCTCTTCAATATTATCCCGGCAGTAGTGAATATCATCGTATCAGTATGGTTCTTTATCAGTTTTACAGGACTGGAGTTCAGGGGATATCTTCTTGGAACAATTCTTGGAATAATACTTTCTGTTATATGGCTTATCCAGGTCAGAAAAGCTTCCGGGACTCACGCTATCAGGCTTTTAAAACTGACCTACAAATGGTTTTTTTTCAAATTTGCAGTTCTGGTGGTTTTTATAGCCGGAGTTTATTACCTTATCGAATTCAGCAGGGAGTGGTTTGTTGTATCATTCTTTGTGGCGCTGGCCATGAGCGCTGTGGTTGAATTATGGTTTTACAGTTCAATAAGTAAAGACAGCTGATTCTTTCTACAATAATTTATGGCAGGGACTATTTATGGGAATTGAAAATCTTAAGAAAAAGTCACATGAAGAACTTATTGATATAATAGAAAAACTTAATCAGCAATACGAAATCAGTATTGATGATGAAAATAATGAGTTCAAATCAGTTGATTTCAGAACAATAGTTGAAGCTGCCTATGATATTATCTTTGTGATTAACAAGGATATGAGAATCCAATATACAAACCAGGCCTGGAAAGACACTCTCGCCTCACGTGATGCTACACCCGGAAGGCTATACACTGATTATCTTCATGAGATAGAACTTGAAAGGGGAAATTTTGTTGTAGAGTCGGTACTTAAAAAAGGGCAGGTTTTCAGAAATGAGCTTTTAAAAATATATGAAAATGGCAGACCCTATTACTTCATGACAAACTTTTCACCTATCAAATCAAAAACAGGTGAGATTATCGCTCTTATCGGAGTGATGCGGAACTATACCGAACAGTACTCGATGCAGAAAAAGCTGAAGGAGAATTCACGAATACTTGAGGATAAGGTTCAGGAACAGATAAAACAGGCGGAGGAATTGAAGAATCTCAGGGATTTAAACGAGGATATAATCAATAATGCGCCTATCGGTATGTTTATGGTTGATTCTTCCGGTATTGTAATAAATGAAAATCCGATTCTCAGCAAAATAATGGTGAGGGAGCCGAATTCACTTATTGGTGTTAATATCATTAAGTACTCAGGTTTTATTGAAGCCGGTTTTACAAGAATTTTTGAAGAGGTTCTTTTTTCAAAGAAAACAATCAAGGCTAATGAAATCAGATATATACCTATCTCAGGCCTTACAGAGCTGGTCGTGAATGTTACATTTGACCCGATACTTAACCGTTCAGGAAATGTTGAAAGGGTGCTCATAATGATTGAGGATGTTACAGAGCAGGTTCAGGCAAGGGTAAAGGCTAATCGCAATGAGAAAATGAGTGCCCTGGGTTTACTGGCATCAGGTGTTGCTTCGGAGCTGAAGGGTCATATAAATAAGATGGCGATGGATCTTAATTTTGTGGATACAAATGTTGAGGAACACAGCCCGGCGGAGGAGTATGTTGATTCTCTTAAAAAGGAACTTGAGAGGATTAAGACTATATCTGAACAGCTCCTTGCCCTCTCTATAATAGATGAGAGGGAAAAAGATATATGTGAATTAAATAAGATAGTTACCGGGCATCCGATCGATGTTTTCACCAACAGGCTCAAAAATGACGGCATCAATGTTGTGATTAACCTGCCGGAAGTGAGTCCGGAAGTTGTTGCTACACCTAACCAGATTCAGCAGTTATTGATACAGTTCCTGGAAAATGCTGAAGATGCTATTGATCCTGAAGGGACTATCGAGATTTCTGTTGAGTCAGTTGTTGAGGAGGATGAGGCTTATGCTGTGCTTACAGTGACGGATGACGGCATGGGTATTCCTGAGGAACATATGAAAAAAATATTTCAGCCTTTCTATACAACCAAAGGGAAAAAAGGTACCGGTTTAGGGCTTATGATTGCCATGAATATTATCAGCAATTTAGGCGGGACTATCGGTGTTAAAACTGAAGCAGGTGCCGGTACTTCGTTCAGGGTTGTATTGCCACAGAGGAAAAAGTAGAGGGGAGGCTTAAGTAATATGATCAGCAACCGTGAAGAAGTAAAAAATATATTCGAAAAAGATGGTTACAGGATAATTATTCTTGATGAGAAACCGGAGGGTGCAGGGATAGATGGAGCACTCGATGCGGCCCATGCCGGTGTTCCTGGTGTAATGCCTGAATTCACTGAAATTAAAGAAACCATCAGGAGAGCTCAGGGTATATCCGGCGGTGAGCTTGTTAAGATGATCCCCGAAGGGGAATATGATATACCCACAATTGTTGAATACCTGAACTGGCATATGCAGAATATCGGCGAGACGGTAATCGGCCGCAGCGATATTATTATGCAGGCTATTTACGCTATTCTCACAGGGGAGCATATGCTTCTCCTGAGTCGTACAGGTATGGCTAAATCTTACCTCGCAAGTTCTATCTTTAATATTTTTGAGGGAGCCAGGATCTTCTCATCCCAGGCGAGCAAAGATCAGACACCTGATAACTATTTCGGTCCATATAACATTGAAGAGTTCAGAAAGGGGAGAATCAGGCATAATATCAAAGGGTCAATAATTGAAGCCAACCTTGTATTCCTTGATGAGTTTTTTGATGCAAGTGATGTAGTGTTGCGTTCACTCCTCTCTGTACTTAATGAAAGAAAGTTTATTAATGGTTCGGAGCAGATTGACGCAGTGGTTCACACGGCTGTCGCAACTGCCAACTATATGCGAATGAATGAAGTAACAGAAGCAGTACTTGACAGGTTTACATACAAGGCGATTATTCCGGAAGATAATAATGTATATAACCAGTTGCTTATTGACCAGACCTATTCATCCAGCAGGGGTAGACCGGTTGAGCCGGAGAAAAAGATCTATTTCAACCAGATACTCTTCCTTCATGATATAATAACAAACAATCACAGGGACATTAAAGTTGTTGTACCTGAATTCATCTATTTCATGAAGAACGTGTTTGTGACAAAATATATCAGCGAGATGAGAAAGAATGATCACAAGTTTTTTATAAGCCCGAGAAAGCAGGCTAAACTTGGAGATTTTCTCCGTGCTTCTGCCATAATCAACAACAGGTTCGAGGTTACAATGGATGACCTGAGGGACATGCATATTGCACTCTGTACACTGAACAGCTATGTTTCAGTAAAGAACCTGGATAAATCTGAAAAAGATCTATATCTTGATGTATACCAGAAGACTATGAATCATTTCAAAGCTAACGGTGCCATCTCCCAAATTGAATTTCTTCTGAACATCAGACAGCTTTTTGATGAAATCAGAAATGATCCTGAGAAAAAAGAACAGATTCTGAGGAAGAGCTCTGTACTGGACAGCCTGCGTAATCTTCTTAAGATGGTCTTCGCCGGGAGAAGAAGAGATGAGGATGAAGAGGCGCTCACTCTTGAATCTCTTAAGAAGAGCGTATTTGAAGTGAACTCATCTGTTGAAGAAGTTAATGAACTTAAAAACGGAATTCTCAAAGAATACAGGGATCTGATCTAAGAGGCTTTAAATGTCTTCTCAATTTAATGGTGAAGATTTTTTTGAGTACTGGGATTCTCTGGGACTCTTTGATAATATACAGGTGATACTCCCTCCTCAATTTCTTGTTCTTTTTGAAATAGCAAGAAATCTATTCACTGACAGAACATCGGCTGATGCCCTCAATGCTATTGAAGAGATATCAAAGGAGGAAGCTGTATATATTCCCGAGAGGGAACAGAGCATCTCTGTTAACAGGATTGAGCGGCAGGTTCCCCTGAGTGACAAAATGGAGATTGAAACATACAAGAATATCATAGATCTGAAAAGGGCCCTTCCAAGGGAACTCGCAATGGATGATGATATATTTTCCGCAAAGCTTTTCACAAGGACGCTGATGGTTCAGAAGCATTATGAATCCGAGAGCGATCATTTCAAACCTGTAACTACAATTATTAACGAGTCGGGCAGAGATGCCAACCGCTTTGAGCAGATATTCTATATTCTCCTTGATACTTCGAGATCAATGGATATGCACATGCGTTCTTTCTACTCCAAGTGCATTGTTGCGGAATTCCTCAGGCGGAAGTTAACTACAAACGCGCGTTTGTTTTTCAGGACATTCGATACGCAAACAGGGGATCTTTATAAGATAGAGAAGAAAGAGGATTACCCTTTTCTCATTGAAAAAGTTTTATTCGCCACTACCGGGGGAGTAAGTACCAATCTGCAGAAAGCTGTTTATCAGGCGGTTGATGATATCAATTATACAAAGGATATGGCAAACGCGGAGATCCTTGTTGTGACCGATGGTGTAAGCAGAATTGACCCTGATGATATGATCGCCAGGCTTGGCAATACAAAACTCCATGTCCTCAAAATCGGAGAGGATATGCCGGAACCTGATTTTTACGAGATTAAATCAGCTTTTGCCGGGGAGGGGGTAGACTTTGACCCTACATCAATCAAGCTGAAGGATGTTAAGAATATAATCAATAATCCGGAAGCTTCCGAAAAGCCTCTTACCGCCTATGAAAAACGGGCGTACAGACTGATCCTTGATTATTCGAACAGGATGTTCAAGGATCTTAAAAGGGTGGCTAAACATTATATTGAAGTGGGGGATCTGAAAACTGAAGGCCTCTATGATGTGTCTTATGAGAATCTTGAAAACCTTTTCCACTGGATAAAAAAGCTGGAGAGTACAGATCCCCGCTTTCTCAACGGTGACGAGAAGGAACGCCTTTATAAGCAGGTTTTTTTCCTGGGGCAATATCTTAAGATGCTTATAGAATACGGCAAAACAAATCAGGTGGAGCTAAAAGCATTTTACAGCCGTATTGAAAAGCTGAAGTCAGAGTTGATGAAGGATACTGAGCTTTTTCTTCTGATAGTGCGCGCCGGGAAATACCACGAAGACAAAAAGAAACTGAAACTCGACAGAAAAGAAGCCCGTAAACTTATGAAGAATATGTCGATGAAAAAGCAGAAGATTACCACTGAGGATATGAAACGGGCACAGCTTACTTTCAGCTTCCAGCCGGGTGAGGGGAGCGTTGGTATGCTCTTTAAACTTCTCTTTATTAAGCTTATGCAGTTCCTAAAGGCTCTCTTCACCAATCCGAAATCTCTCTTCAAAAAGGAGGAGGGGGAAAAGTTCGCCGGTATTGAATACTTTGACGGCAAAGACAAAAAAAACCTTCATTAAAAATGAAGGTTTTTTTGTCTTTGTATAAATTCGCGTTTTTTATTTAACTTTATCTTTGTACCATTCCACGGTCTCTGTCATTATTTCAAGATTATCTTTTTTCGGGTGCCATCCGGTAAGAGCTTTGATTTTATCACAGTCAAGATAAACACTATGAAAAATGAAAAGAAGGTGTTCTCTTGTGAAATAATTTACATTAGAAGGTTTAATCAGAAATGAGAAAAGCTTTGTTTTAAGCGGAGTAACGTGCCTGATTGCAAAGTCCAGTTTGCATTTCTCCTTGATCTTTACAATCTGTTCCATCTGTGTCGGAACATTGTCGGAGCCTATGTTGAATATCTGCCCAAAGGCCTTGTTCCCGGCCTTGTATATTTTGAGAAATGCATCAGCCGCATCCACCGGATCGAGGAGCTGAAAATGAGTGTCGCCATTTCCGGACATATACATTACATTGTCATTCCCCAGTCCCATTGCCATGTAGAGCGTAATCAGTATCGCTGAATTTTTTACCTGCGGCCCTGTAACTACCGAAGGTCTCATTATCGTAAGATTGATATTGTATTTTTTAGCATAGGCAGTACATATCTGCTCCGCTTTCCATTTATCTTTCCCGTAAGCAGTGTAGGGTTTTTTTCTGTCCTCCTCTTTCAGGGGGAAAGACTCGGTTTTCCCGTAAACAGCATATGAGGAGAGGAGGATGAACCGGTTAATCTTTGAACGTTTTGCTGCAACCATCATGTTAAGAGCACCGGCAGTATTGATTTTTTTCATTTTTCTACGCCCTGTTTTCTGGGCACGGCTTTTATCCATCAGGTGGATTACAGTGTCACACCCTTTGCAGGCAGCGAGAAGTTTTTTAAATGTGAAGAGATCACCCTGTATAAATTCAACTCCCTCTGGAAGAGATTCAGGTTTATACATATCATAGCATCTGACTTTTTCGCCGCTGTGGACAAATTTTTCAACCACTGCTTTGCCGAGAAGGGAGTTTGAACCGGTAATTAATATCATGAGCGACCTCCAATTTATATCTATTTAATGGAAATGAACCAGCAGAATGATAATACAACTTTGAATTCATAAGTCAAGAAGAAATAGAAAATGGAGCTTTAAATGCAGAGGGATTCTGTTGCGGTTATTTCAGTTGACTGGCAGAGATGAAATTATCAGAGGGGAGAGATGTTCCGCAGGGAAGAATTCCCGCTTCTCCGGAAAACAGTATACCTTCTATGCGGCCCTTTATCATTGCCGGTTCCGCTTTTATAAAAAGTTCAGGCTGATTCCTGATGTCAGGCGCAAGATAATACTCGCTGTCAGAAAGTTGAATCTCGGGAATTGAAAGGGCCGGGTTCCTTTTTACGGCATATCTGACTTTGCCATTATGCTCGGAAATCACGTCATAATCCGTTAATGAGAGCTTCCGGAGCTCCTCCTCTGTGAATATTGAGAGGGGGAGCTCAGAACCCTCTGACAGGAATCGTCCTTTTCTGTATTCTATCCTTTCACCCGGCAGGCCGATTACCCTGAGTATTTTTTCTGCCGCCCCGGATTTAACTGCAACTACATCTCCCCTGTTGTAACCGGAAGGGATGAATTTTTTAATAACAATGATATCACCTTTTCTGAAAAGAGGGGGGTGGGCTTCATCAGTTTTTGTTATTTCGAAAAAAGAGAAAAAGAACACCATGGAAATAACCGTAAAGAGAATATTTACAGATGAGAAAAAAGAATAGAACAGGGGGGAGCTGTACCATGAAAGAATAGCTTTTTCTTTTCTGCATCTGTAAAAAGCGTGAAATGCGGAGAGGATTGTAATAAGAAAAAATAAAACTATAACAGCTAATATCTCTTCAGTCATAGATTCAAAGCTGTTTATAAAAGAGTAGAAAGGTATAGCAAGAACAGCTATTAATCTCGATAGAGAGAAAATAATTCCGCTTAGCCCTACCCCCGCATAAAACTCCCCCAGTCCGGGAATAGCCAGAGACATTATAAATGACAACCACGGGTATGTTTTTCTTTCAGTAGCTGATACGATGACTCTTGTTTTCAAAAAAATGTCTCCACTGAGCTGATGAATAAAGGGGTAAAGTCACTGACTTCATTCTTCCCGGTTATTACATCATAATGCAATTATTGTTTATTCTTTTATCCCCCACGGGCCGGGAGGTCAAACAGATTTTCATTTTATGAATATTTGTTGACTTGCCTGAAAACTCATTTACCCTGTGATTATCATCTGGTGTAAAGTATTCCGGAGGCCCTCTTGAATAGATATATCTTCAAAAGATTCATTCTGATTATTCCAGTTCTGGCAGTACTTCTTCTCTCGGGAGATTTTTCATCCGAGGCTCAGAACGCTGTGTCTCTCAATAAAGAGGGGTGGAATTTTTATGAAAGGACAGAATATGACAGGGCTCTTTTCAATTTTCTTTCATCTATTAGAAAGAACCCGGGGTATAGTGATTCTTTTCTCGGAGCCGGGAAAACCTATTACCAGCTTGGAATATATGATAAAGCGCTGGATATGTTTCTCAGTGTACTGAAATTTGACAGTAATTCAGTGGATGCCCTGAACGGGGTTGGTATGGTGTTTTCCGAGACCGGCCGTTTCAGTGAAGCTATAAATTATTTTGAGAAGGCATTTTCTCTTTCCGGTTCATCGCTGGAATCGCAATACGGGCTTGCCTATGTTTATTACAGAATGGACAGGAAAGTCTGGGCAAAGAGGAAGCTGGAAAATGTTTTTAAAAGTAATCCCTATCATTTTGATTCACTTTTACTCATGGCTGAAATTAAAACAGAAGAGGGGAGGCTGAAAGAGGCAAGAGGTTATATTGAGAAAGCCATTGACAGCAACAGTCAGTCACCCGTGGGTTTTGCGAAATACGGGCGTATTCTTTTTAAAAACTACATAATTGAGAATGACCCGGATTCATTGGTCGAAGCACGGGAGTCATACGCAAAGGCTCTTGCGATTAATCCGGATAATTACAATGCTAATTTCGACATGGGTCTTATGGAGCTTTATGAACTTGAGAATATTCTTTTTGAAAATGAGTTATCAGGTTCTTCAGATAGATCTTCAATTAAACAGAAAACAGATTCCGCTGCATCGTACATTTCACACGCGATTAAAGTCAATAAGAACAGTAATGCATTGTATGCCCTGGCTTTATCTTATGAGTTAGCCGGTGATAAAGGGCGTGCTCTTGATACTATGCTTGATCTCTACGCTAAAATGCCATCTGACGCTGTTCTGCGATCAAAGATTGAAGATTTTCTTATTTTGAATGAATATAAAACTGCACATCCGGCGCGGGTTATGCTTTCATCTGAAAATATAGAGCTGTCACAGTCTGCCGCGCGCGAGAGCCTTCACAATAGCGTGATATATTATTTAAGACGCGCTATGCTGATGAATCCTCTGAATATCGATGTGAGGGAGAAACTTATAAACTATTATTCGGTTCTTGATTATAATATTATTATGATAGATGAGATGAAGAATCTTCTCAGGCAGTACCCGGAATTTAAGTATCAGGAGATGCTTAATATTGAGATTATGAAGCGCCGGGAGCGGCTTTATTACAGGGAGGGGTATTCAGTTGATGAGGTTCCCAGGGATGTTCCCGTGGTGCTTATCATGAATTTTGATACCATGGGTAGGATATCAAATCATCCTGATGCAGGAAAGGTCGCAGCCCGGGGTATTACATTCGCGCTGCAGCAGTATGGAAGGATGAAGGTCGCAGGGTCTGGTGAGCGTGAATCCGCAGCCGGATATTTAAAAACAAATGGTGATAACCTTTTTAGCAGTATTAAGAGAATAAAAGAACTCTATGGTAAAGATAACAAAAGGCTTGACTATATTATTTTCGGCGAAATCTCCGAAGTGGAAGATTATCTGAATGTAAGCTGCAGAATTATGGATGTTGATAAGGGGTTCATTATCGGGGAGATATCTGATTCAAAGAGGGGGAAGGAGAATCTTGCAAAAATTTCGCTGAATATAGCAGGTAAGTTATATGACATGATGCCGTATAACGGCCGTGTTATTAAAACAAAAGAAAAGGGGATAATTGTTAATCTCGGACTCCTGGATGGAATAAAAACCGGAAGTCAGCTCATTGTATACAGAAACATCCGTTCAAGATCTACTAATGATATAATGCGTACCGGGGAACTCCTTACAGTTAAAGAGGCCGACACATTCATAAGTTATGCTGAGCCTGACAGGGCTGAGCTTCTTAATGAGGTGGATTCCACTGTCAAAGTTTTCCCGCTGAAAAACAGGAGAGCAAAAAAAATTGAGTAACTGTCAGAGCATCGGGATCAGTATTTTTGCGTAGGTTTTACTTGTGCCGTCGGTACTTACAACGAAGTTTTTGCTTGTTATATTGATATTTTTCAAAAGAACCACTATCATTGAAAGGCCAAGTCCCATTCCTTCAGCTTCAGGGTCGGGGTTCTCCATAAAAAATTCAGCGATATTGTCATACTTGGATGATTTTTTAATCCTTTCGTTAATCCTGTCCATCTCTTTCTTGGTGAGCGGCATATTGTTTATAACTTCAATAAAGAGGTGCCTTTTGTAGACTTTCAGGTAGACCCTGGTGGAGAGATGATATTTTTTCGCTTTAAGCCCGTATTCAAGGAGTGATCTCTCGTTAAGTATGCTGCGTACTTTTTTTACTACTTCCGCAGGATCATCGGGATTTTGTATTATTCCGTCATCAATGAGTATTTTCTTTGCAGTCGCTTTAGTGGCGTTTGAAATAAGTTCTTTTATGCAGGAATAAACAGGTGTGAAGAGGTCCACCCTGTCATGTGTTTCAAGTATTTTTGCAATCGCGAATTTTATTCTCTCCTCGGTTTTCTCCAGAGCAGAGTAGGTCACGAAAACTATATCGCTTTCATTCTGTACCGCTGTTATTATATCAGTCTGCCAGGATTCATCGGTTTTAATTTCAGCCATATTGAAGTTGTATCCGCTATTAATGATTTTCTTAAAACTTTATTTTTAGAACATTCCGGTACGCTTATAACTGTTAACTATTGAATCAGCTGTCTATCCTTCATTCCCGCGAAGGCGGGAATCCCAAAGTATCAGTTTTATGAGATTCCGGCACTTCATTATCACTAAGTCCGGAATGACGGGGTCCTGATTATTCCGTGAAAAACTATAGTTATGGAAATATGTCCGCTTAACAGGAATATCGTACTACATTTAAAATTTAATGATTATTTATTGATTTTTTTCAACAATAAAATTTAACTGTAGTGTATTAAATTCAGCACCCTGTGCGGAGTGGTCGATTAGATGAAATCCATATTTGACATGAGCGGAACAGAAAAAGCTGCCGCTTTACTTATGATCCTCGGGCCGGAGATTGCTTCAGATATTATGAAGCATCTTGATGAGACAAGTATAGAGAAACTCAGTTCAGAGATGATCAGGATAAAGTCGCTCCCGGCCGGTGAGAAAGAGGATCTCTTCGGTGAATTTCTGATAGAATTGAAACGTTCATCGAAGCAGACATATGGCGGAAAAAACCGCGCGAAAAAACTGATTTCAGATACTTTCGGCGAGGAGAAAGCTGAAGAACTGATTAAAAAAATTGAAAATCGTGATGCTGAGGCTGCTTTTAAATTCCTGGATGAAGCAGATGACCGTGATTTCATTTCTCTCCTGAAAAATGAACAGCCCCAGGTCATTGCCCTTGTGATGAAGTATGTGAACCCGAAAAAAGCGGGTCTTCTCATGAAGTCCATTGATCCGGGTTCTGCTAAGACCGTTGCACTGAGGATTGCAAAGATGACATCCCACTCCCCGGAAGCTGCAGTTGCGGTTGCAAGGGCCATGAAAAAACGATATAACGAGATGAAAAAACATGGTCCGGGTGATGAACATGCTAACGGCATTGAATCGCTTATAAGCATTATCTCTCACATGAGCAGCGATCAGGAGAAGAAGATTCTGCAGAGTATGGATATCTCCATTCCACATATTTCAAGGGAAATATCGGAAAGGATATTCAGCTTCGAAAATATCCTTAATCTGACAAATGTTGAGATCAGGATACTGATAGATGAGATAAATGATGACCATCTGATTGCCAAAGCATTGAAAGGGGCGGGTGATGAGATCAAATTCAAGTTTATGCGAAATATGAGTCAGAACAGGGCTACTGAAATTATTAGTGAAATGGATCTTCTGGGGCCGGTTAAGCTTTCAGAGATAGATGAATGCAGAAACCGGATTGTTGATATTATGCGTGTGCTGAATGAAAACGGTGTTATTTCTTTAAGAAGGAGCGGGGAGATATATGTCGAATGATTAATTCCTGTCTCCGATCCACTCTGAACCGTCGCTGTAGAATTCCTTTTTCCAGATAGGTACCCGTTTCTTTATCTCATCAATAATATATCTTGAACTCCGGTATGATTCATCTCTGTGTGATGAAGAAACCGCAATCACTATTGAAGCCTCGCCGATGTTGACTCTCCCGTACCTGTGAACAATCAGGATCCTGCCCGTATCCCACTGTGCCAGAGCTTCATCAGCTATTTTGTTCAGCTCTTTTAAAGCCATTGTATCATATATTTCATAATCTATGTGCAATACAGTTTTCCCTCTCGAGTGATCCCGTACTTTTCCGATGAAAACAAGGTCTGCGCCATTTGACGGAGCATCACCATGCGCGAGAAGTGTATTAAGATTAATGGGCTCTTCCTGGGTTACAATATGTTTCATTTCAGCCTCCGCTCACAGGGGGAAAAATCGCAACTGTGTCGCCGTCTTTAAGAATTGTGCCGGCGTCTGTATACTCCTCGTTAACTGCGATAAGAAGAATTCCCTTTTTTTCTGAAACAGCGGGGTATAAAGCAGCCAGTTCATCGATAAGATCATTTACACTTGACGGTTTTTCAAAGGAGAAATCCCTCTCTGAAAAACCGCAGATATCTTTTAACGATGCAAAAAGTTTCAGACGGATTTTTGTCATGCCGGGGCTATTTTTTCAGTGATTTATCGCGTTTAGTCATAAAAACATAATGTTTAACATAAGGCTGAAGGCCTTCAGGGAAAATAGATGTATCGGCGCTTTTAGGATCACTGATGAGCTGGTCTATATCAGTCTTGGGAACATCCTCTTCACTTGCGTCAATAAGGACTTTAAATCTTTTGATAATTTCATTGTCAACAGCGTCTAAAGACATCTTGTTCATCTGGTTGTATAGCTTTGTAAGATTGGTCTTTTTGGTGTTTTTTCTCACTTTTTTGGCTGTGCTTTTTGCCTTTGCCGGCATAAAACCCCCCTGAATTAAAGTAATAACGCCGATATTAGCTGAACGGCATAAACTGTAAACACAATTTTTTTACGGATTGTAAACCTGTATTTGAATTATTTACAATAAAAAAATAAAAAAGGTAATGGCACGATCAAAAAAACTGATAATATCCATTCTTTATACCGATATAATAATTGAAATACTGTCAAGAGGAATAAATGATATGAAATGTACAAGATGTGGAAAAGATATTAATATTTTAAACCATTTCTACATCCCCGTTAAAAACAGAAAAGAGGGTGTAAGATACTGTATTAAGTGCGCGAGAGAGGAGAATATCGTTACCCTGGTATAATTATTCAGTATTAATTATTTATCTGACGTATTAAAAACTGCTTTGAATTCATATCCTCATCAGTAAATATGCCACCAGGCATGAACCTGAAGAAAATAATCATAATAACATTACTCCTGGGTATACCCTTTATTTTTTTGATCAGGAAAATGGGGGAGCATGGCAGCATTATCCTGCCGGAGAATCCTAAAAGGATAGTATCATTGTCGCCTTCAATAACGAGGTGTATAATAGATCTCGGGGCTGAGGAACTGCTCGCGGGTGTAACTGATTATACTCTGCATCCTGAGTTAAAGGTAGAGAGTGTAGGAGCATACATCAGCCCGAATATAGAAAAAATTATTACGCTTAATCCTGATCTTGTGCTGGTATCTGCGGAGGACAGGTATATTCAGAAGCTTCCGCTTCTTGAGAAATTCGGACTTAAGGTTGAGGTTCTGGAGAGAAACAGGGACTTCAATTCCATGTGCGGGAATTACAGGCGCCTTGCGGCAATTACAGGGAGAATCAGGACTGCTGAGATTAAAATATCTGAATATAAGAAAAGGATCAGCAGTGTACCCGTGCCGGAGATTCCTCCGAAGATTGTTTTTCTTGTGTCTGTAAAGCCCCTGGTCACAGTTTCGGGTGAATCGCACATTTCGGCAATTATCAATGATGCCGGAGGGGAGAATCCCTTTGCGGATGCTGATACTGCGTATCCTATCCTGAGCCTCGAGTCGCTGCTTCTTTCCGGTGCTGATGCTGTTGTTGTTATGACCATGGGGTATGATCACGATATATATTCGCTCCTTTCCGGGTATAAGAATGTTGAATTTATCAGCAAGGGGAATGTTTTTATAACAGGAGATGAGAATATTCCGTATTATACGCCTGGGGATTATACAATTTCTGTTGAGAAAATTTCATCACTGATTAATAATATAAAAAGATGAGTAGAAAAAAGGTTTATTTCATTATTGCAGCTGTGTTATCCGGGTCATTACTGGCCGGTATCTCTCTTGGAACGGAATTAATAAATCCTGCTGAAGCGCTTTTTACTCTGCTGGGGGGGGAAAGTACTCTCAATAGCGAGATAATACTGAAACTACGTATCCCCAGGGTGCTTGCCGCACTTTTTGTAGGGGCTTCACTCTCTGTGTGCGGAGCGGTATTTCAGTCGGTTTTCAGAAATCCCCTTGCGGATCCATTTATTACAGGGGTATCCGGGGGTGCTGCTCTGGGTTATTCGGTGGCGGTGATATTCTCTTTCCCGCCCTTTGCTGCTGTGACATCAGCTTTTTCCGGAAGTCTTCTTAGTATTGTTATAATTTATATTCTTTCGAGAAGAGCCGGTTTTACAGGAAGCAGTTTTATACTATCCGGTGTTGCCTTGAGTTTTATATTTTCCTCATCGGTTATGCTCCTTTTCTCCATGGCAAAATCGGAGAGCGTACACAAGACTATTATCTGGATGATGGGGGATTTGAATTCATCAGGAAGTATTCAGTCTGTTGTATCGGTGATTGCTGCAGCGATAATGATCTCATTGTGGCTGTTTCACAGGCACCTCGATATTATTGCTTTCGGGACAGATTTTTCAAGAAGCTCAGGTGTCACGTTTTTTGAAATAAGATTGATTGTTGTCCTGGCTTCATTCCTTGCAGCGCTCTCCGTAGTTATGGGTGGGATAATTCCATTCGTGGGGCTCATGGTTCCCCATATAGTGCGGATATTTGCAGGTTCAGCAAGTTATTCACTCATCCCTTTATCGGCAGCAGCAGGGGGGGCTTTCCTTATATTATGCGACGCAATGAGCAGAACTCTCGTTGTTCCTTATGAGATACCTGTGGGTGTAATTACCGGGCTTTCAGGCGGACTTTTTTTTCTATTTTATGTTTTAAAGAGCAGAAGAGAGTTTTAATATGTCAGAAGAGCTTTTCAGAATTACAGAAGCTGACGCAGGGTACAGGGGGAACTGTTTTATAAGAAGCCTCTCTTTATCTGTAAAAAAGGGGGATTTTATTTCTCTTATCGGCCCCAATGGTGCGGGGAAAAGTACTATCATTAAACTGCTTTCAGGGCTCCTTTCTCCATTTAGCGGGAAAGTTGAGTTTACGGGTACAGATATCCGCGATATCGGAAACAGGGAGCTTGCAAAAAGTTTTTCTGTTGTCGGCCAGATTTCCGGAGAAATCCCGGATTTCAGTGTAAAGAATTTCATATCTCTCGGGAGGTTCCCTTTCTTTGATATACTTGAGGGGAATACTGCTGATAATTCATATATTGAGATGGCATCCCGCACCGGAGTAACACGACTGCTGGACAGGAGCATCCGTGAACTTTCGGCCGGGGAATTTCAGCTTGTACAGGTTACGAGAGCGCTGGTACAGAATAACAAAATTCTCCTTCTGGATGAACCGGTTTCAAACCTGGATTATCAGCATATAGTCAGGATTATGGATATTCTGAAAAATCTCCATAATGAAGGTACAACTATTATCTGTGCTTTGCATGATGTTAATGCTGCTATGGACTATTGCAGCCGTGTTGTTGCAATAAAAGATGGGGGTGTTTTTTTTGACGGAGTACCTGATAAAGTGATTAATCAGAATTCGATGAAAAGTCTTTATGAAACGGAGTTTTATTGCGGAATTAATCCTGTTACAGGGAGGCCTCTTGTCCTCCCTGTTCCGGGCGGGTTCAGTTAATTCTACCAGTCATCACTTTGCCTGTCTTTGTATTTGTCTCTGACAGTTGCTGTGATATCATCAAGATAGAAAAACTGCCATTCGGGATGTATTGTCCGGTTCCCCGGCCTGTATTGGAAATGAAGAATTCTCAGTTTTTTCTCCTGCTCAAGAAATGTGTCCTGCTGCTTAATTTTTCTTTCCAGATTAATTGTAAGTTTTTTCCACCCGAGGAAATTCAGTTTTCCGAATGATAGTCTGTGGTTTGTTCCGGCCGCATCCTGCAGGATCATTGTAAGCTCCCCGGAAAAATTTTTACCGTAAACCCATGCTGATATCGATTTGCAGTATTTATTTATCTCCAGTGGTTTTGCCGGGAAAACCTGGAAAGTATCACCTTTTTTGCCATAAACTTTGACGCCTAAATATTTTTTGGAATTGTTGAACTCTGCCGCATACTGATCCCTGATTTGTATCGAACCTTCCTGATCTTTGGATTTGATGAATTTAAGCTGTGCTGATGTGTACTGAGTGCTTTCGAAATCCTCGAGAGCGATCTCTGTGTAGACTTTCTGAATAACCTGTTCAACTTCACCGCTCTTTTTTTCGGGCTCAGTTGTTTCTTTTGCATCCTGAGTATACGCAGGGATAAAAAATAATGACATAATGAGAAATGCAAATAATTTCTTCATGAAATTTCCTCCGGATAGATTACCAGTATATAATATGTATTTTAGCGGACTGTGTCAATAAAATCTTCTTCATTTATGCTAATTTTTATATCAGATTTCTGTAGCGGTAAATGACCTGTGGGAAATGTTGTTGCATTTTTATTTTAGAACTTCTAATTTTAATAGGATTAATTTATATTATATTTATTGAAGATTCAGTTAAGTCTGTTAGATACATGTTCGCATAAACTATTACAGGGGTGTTAAGGTTCAGTTAATGACATCGAAAAGCTGATTAAGGTAAACCGGCTCTGGGCTCTGATACTAATAAATGAAATTATTGAAGATCATAATTCTGCTGCTGATTATTTTTTTATTCACTGGTAATCTCTTCGCAAAGGGGAAGGGGATATCTGAAAAGGAGATAAACTGGTTCTGGTTTTTTTATGAATACACACTGGAGAATAATTCTGATACTGTAGTCTACAGACCTTTTTTCATGGAAGCGAATTCGGGGAACAGGATGTTTCAGGCCTCCCTTATGCCTCTATTTTACTGGCGTTATAAAGATGAAAAAAGCGATGTTACAAAAGGTTTTTTCGGGTTTTATGAATCGGATAATTATAGTCACAAAAGGGAGGGGGATGATTACGATTCAGGATTCTTCCCTTTGTTTCTATACGGAGATGGAGACAGGGAGGAGGACAGGTATCTCTTTGTTTATCCTGTTGGAGGGAACATAAGGGGTAAATTCGCTCACGACAGGATCTCGCCATGGGTTTTTCCCGGAGTTGCCCTGTTTTTTCTTTATCCTCCTTCAGGTATATTCACATGGCAGACGCTCTTATGGACAATGGCTGCTCTTATCCCCGCTTATACTGAGTTTGAATTCAAGGACTACAATGGTAAAGCAATATTCTGGCCTTTAATTAAATGGGGAAGAGGCAATAAAAGGTATGATAAAAGAGTATTCCCCTTTTACTCTCATAACTACAAGGAGGGATGGTATGATACATACTCCTGGCTTCTTCTTTTTAATTATCGTGAGATTTATTTTAAAGATGATACAAGGTATACATTTTTCTTTTTTCCTTTTTACGGAAAAAAGTGGAGCGACAGCGGCGATGTGAAGGCTCATACAATTCTATGGCCGTTTTTTTCATGGGGGTACGATAAAAAAACCAATGATAAATCATACAACCTCCCATGGCCGCTGGTGCAGATAAGAGACTGCGATAATCCCAGGGTAAGGAGCAGGATTTTTTTCCCTTTCTATGGAAGATATAACTACGGGAGCCACAGTAAGAGTGAAACTTTTTTCGTAACTCCATTATATATCAGACTTACGAAGGAGAGAGTTTCGTACAGGTCAGCTAATCATATTACCTGCCTGTTATTCTGGTATTTCAAAAGGGATTATTCTGTTGAGCACGAATATTACGGGAATTCATGGAGATATTTCAAGATCTGGCCGCTTTTGCAGATTGAATGGAATGATAAGGATCTGTATTCAATTAATATCCTCTCTCTTCTTCCGTTTAGAGATACGATGGGGTATGAGAAACTCTATCAGCCGTTCTGGACACTTTTTGAATACAGAAGAAAACCTGACGGTGAAAAGCATCTGGGGATTCTTCTGCGGACATACTACCAGGTCTGGAGTGAAAATATGTTTAAGATGAAGATCCCTTTCATTGTAACTTATGACAGGCGGGGGGAAAGCTTGAGAGAGTTTTCAGTTCTCCTGAGTTCATTCGGTTATGAAAGAGATGCTGAGGGCTCATACTTGAAATTACTTTGGATACCATTCAGAATAGGTGAAGGAGACAGCAGTATTTCAATAAATGATGATAGTGATGATATTTTCGAAGAAAGATTTGATAACTTCAATAGAACCGTCAGGGTTGCGGGTTTTAACAGGGAACATGCTGAACTTTGTGATAGAACGCTTGACGGAAACTGTTTTTTAAGGGTTAATTTGTTCTGATATGAAAGAGATTGTGCGAAATTATCAGTCTGATATTTATGGAATTTTCTCTTCTGTGGGGGAGAGGATGCTGTATCAGGTGAAATTTTCAGGGTTCACCCTGATTCTGATATTCAATACATTCCTTCAGTTAAGGTACGCTTTCAGTAAAAGAAGAGAGATTATCAAGCAGATGTATGTATCAGGTGTAAAGAGTATGATGGTCTGCTCAATAGTTGCACTTTTCGGCGGGATGATACTTTCTCTGCATTCCGGTGTTGAACTTAAAAAGTGGGGGCAGCAGGATGTTGTTCCCATACTGATGATAAATGTTATGAACAAGGAGATGGGTTCCTTCCTTACAGCCATTATACTGACTGCATTTTCAGGTGCTGCGATGGCTGCTGAAATCGGCACAATGAAAGTTTCCGAAGAGATTGACGCTCTGGAGATGATGTCAATTAATCCTGTGAAATATCTTGTAATGCCTCGTATTGTTTCAATGATGATAATGCTGCCGACTCTGTCAATTTATACTATTGTTCTGGGAGTTTTCGGCGGAGCTGTTGTTTCATATTTTCAGCTGGGTCTGACTTTTGAAGATTACTATCATCGTGTATACGAATCAATCTGGCTTAAGGATATGTATGTAGGGCTTCTGAAGAGCCTGGTATTTGCTGTCATTATTTCTTCAATCAGCTGCGCAAACGGACTGATGGCGCAAAATGGTGCACTGGGTGTGGGGCGTGCAACAAGGATATCTGTGGTTTCGTCGTATCTTATGGTTCTTATTATCGGTTATTTTATCACTTCTCTTTTTTACGGCGGTTTCATGTGATAGAAGTGAGGAATATTTCAAAGAGATTCGGTAAGGTTGTTGTTCTTGATAATGTTTCCCTGACTATAGAGAATGGTGAGACTTTTGTGATTATAGGACAGTCAGGAGCAGGGAAGACAACTATTCTGCGTCATATCGCGGGATTTTTTGATCCTGATCAGGGGGATGTTCTGATAGACGGGATGAAAATGAACGGTGCAGGCTCCGGAAAGAAAAGGATGCTCCGGGAAAAGATGGGTTTTCTCTTTCAGTCCGGGGCTCTGATAAACTGGCTTAATGTAAAGGAAAATGTAGCACTCCCCCTCGTTGAACATAAGCTTGGGACAAAAGATGAGATAGATAAAATAGTTGATGAAAAACTCAGTCTACTCCAGCTGGATGATGCGGCGGAAAAAATGCCATCAGATATAAGCGGCGGTATGAAGAAGAGAGTTGGTCTTGCGCGTGCCATAGTACGTAACCCGGAAATTATTCTTTATGATGAACCTACCTCCGGACTGGATCCTGTAATGTCCGCAAGGATAGATGAACTCATCCTGCGGATGCAGAGAGAGCTTGGAGTAACATCTGTGGTTGTTACACATGATATGGATAGTGCGTACAGAATTGCGGATAGAATTGCCATGCTTTACCAGGGGAGGATAATCGAGTGCGGGACACCGGAACAGATAAGGGAGAGTATTAATCCTTATGTCCGGCAGTTTGTCGAGGGGAAGCTTACGGGACCCATAGAGGTATAATGGTTCAAAATTTATATTTTGTTTATGCAATTTTTATTGTTATTATTATGGCAGATTCATATGTATTTGCTGGATAGTAATTCTGATTACAGTCCGTTTTACCTGGTATATTTTAAAATGAAGGAAACAGAAGTCAGAAGCGGGTTAATTATTAATAATGAAGAGATTTAGCGAATTCATAGTGGGAGTTGTTTTTATTGCAGCCATGGTGACTCTTGGTTATTTTACCATAATCAGGGGAGAACTTTTCAGTGACAAAGAATACTATGAATTAACAGTAATATTTCCCGATGTTGAAAGTTTAAGTATAGGGAATAAGGTCCTTGTGAATGGTGTCGAATCAGGGACTGTGGAGTCTATAGAGCTGATGTCAGATGCCAGAGTAATTGTTTCAATGAAGATGTTTCAGCATTTCGCATTATATGAAAACTACAGAATTATTCTAAAAAATCAGACAGCAATCGGCGGCAGGATAATTGTAATATACCCCGGTGAGTTTAAACGGGAAGGGGTACTATATGAGCCGATTGAATCTTATAAGAACCTTCACGGTATTACTATAGGGGATCCGCTTTCAAAAATCTCGGAAGTTATTGATGAAAACAGGGGTGATTTAAGGGAGGCCATCATAAACCTGAGAGAGTTCTCTGAAAAGATAAACAAAGGGGAGGGGACAATCGCAAAGCTGGTTAATGAGGATAAGATTCATAAAGATACCGGTAAGCTTATTGAGGAATTAAGGGAAACAATTGAGGATTCAAGGGAACAGGCTCCTGTTACAAGTTTTATCAGGGCTGCGCTTACAGCATTCTGAAAAAGGGAACTATTTTTATTGACAAATGTTCATATTGCTAAAGATTTTCATGATTAATCCCTGTATTATGAATTTCCATACCGGATTCACCTCAGGCTTAATTTTTATATCATTTAAGGAAGGACGCAGTGCCTAAAAGAGAAGACATAAAGAAAATACTGATTATAGGTTCCGGCCCCATTGTTATAGGGCAGGCATGCGAGTTTGATTATTCAGGCTCACAGGCATGCAAGGCTCTGAAAGAGGAGGGGTATGAGGTAATCCTTGTAAATTCTAATCCTGCAACAATTATGACAGACCCTGAACTTGCTGATAGAACATATATTGAACCAATTCATCCGGAAGTTGTGGCAAGAATTATCGAGAAAGAGAGGCCTGATGCTATACTCCCTACAGTGGGGGGGCAAACAGCGCTGAATGTTGCCATGAGTCTTGGAGACATGGGTGTTCTTGATAAATATAATGTTGAACTCATCGGGGCAAATATTGATTCAATAAGAAAAGCTGAAGACAGAGACCTTTTCAAAAAGGCGATGCTGGATATCGGCCTGGATGTTCCGGAATCCGGTCTTGCTTCATCCATTGATGAGGCAAATGAGATACTTAACAGGATAAAACTCCCTATTATAATAAGGCCTGCTTTTACACTTGGAGGAGCAGGAGGAAACATTGTTTATAACCGTGAGGACTTTGTTGATCTTGTAAAGAAAGGCCTCGATGAATCACCGATAAACCAGGTGCTCCTTGAAGAATCTGTAATAGGGTGGAAGGAGTTTGAGCTTGAGGTGATGAGGGATAAGAATGATAACGTTGTCATCATCTGTTCAATTGAAAACTTTGACCCCATGGGTGTACATACCGGTGATTCAATTACAGTTGCCCCGCAGCAGACGCTCACGGATCGGGAATATCAGAATCTCCGGGATATGGGGATTAAAATTATAAGAGAGATCGGAGTTGATACCGGCGGTTCCAATATTCAGTTTGCCATTAACCCGGACAATGGAAGAGTTATTATAATTGAAATGAATCCCCGGGTAAGCCGGAGTTCCGCTCTTGCATCAAAGGCAACAGGTTTCCCCATCGCCAAGATTGCGGCTAAGCTTGCAGTGGGTCTTACTCTTGACGAAATATCAAACGATATCACACGTGAGACCCCGGCATCATTTGAGCCGACTATTGATTATGTAGTAGTGAAGGCTCCCAGGTGGGCATTCGAGAAATTTGAAGGAGCTGATGCGAGGCTTGGTACGCAGATGAAGTCTGTTGGTGAAGCAATGTCAATCGGGCGTACATTCAAGGAGGCAATGCAGAAGGCCCTCCGGTCTCTTGAGATTGACAGGTTCGGCTTCGGTTCTGACGGGAGCCTTAAGCTCTCGCAGCATCTGTTTTCTATTTCGGAAGATGAAAGGGATGTGATTTTTAAAAGAGAATTTACATACCCGAAGTCCGACAGGATTTTCTATATCAGAGAAGCCTTTAATTCAGGCAAGAGTGTTGACTGGATTCATAAACATACAAAAATTGATAAGTGGTTCCTGAGTCAGCTTCAGGAGATCGTTGACGAAGAAAAAGCTTTTGAATGTGAATATAAGGAAAGAGGCCTTGCACCGGAAACCGTAGCGCGGATGAAAAGTTTCGGGTTTGCGGACAGGCAGCTGGCATATATAACAAATAAAGAGATGCTTGATGAACTTTATAGTAAAGGGCCTCTTTTCCAGAAGAAATACTCAATGACGCTCCGTCATGCGGAAAAGGAGATAAGGGACTTCCGGATGAAGAATAATATTCTTCCGGGTTTCAGGGTAGTGGATACATGCGGCGGAGAGTTTGAGGCATATACGCCATACTATTATTCTTCTTATGATACTGAAAATGAATCAGTACGTACAAATAGAAAAAAGATTATGATTCTCGGTGGAGGGCCCAACAGGATCGGCCAGGGTATCGAGTTTGACTACTGCTGCTGTCATGCGTCATTCGCGCTTAAAGATGAAGGGATCGAGTCGATTATGGTGAACTCCAATCCTGAAACAGTTTCAACCGACTATGATACCTCGGACAGGCTTTATTTTGAACCGCTTACACTGGAGGATATTCTTCATATATACAATAACGAAAAACCTGACGGTGTGATTGTCCAGTTCGGCGGGCAGACTCCACTACGTCTTTCCAAATCTCTTGAAGAGAGTGGAGTAGTGATAATCGGGACTTCTCCTGATGCCATAGACAGAGCTGAAGACAGGGAGAGATTCGCCCAGGTTGTTAATAAGCTGAAGCTGAATCAGCCTGAAAACGGTATTGCATTTAATGAAGATGATGCGGTTAAGATTGCCGCTCATATAGGATATCCGGTACTTGCCAGGCCTTCGTATGTCCTTGGCGGGCGGGCCATGGCTATAATTTATGATGAAGCAAGTCTTCATAACTATATAAATACAGCGGTTGAACTTTCTCCGGAACATCCGATCCTGGTGGATAAGTTTCTTGAAGATGCTGTTGAAGTGGATGTTGACGCAATTTGTGATGGCGAGGATGTTTATATCGGGGCAATCATGGAGCATGTTGAAGAGGCGGGAATACACTCCGGAGATTCGGCCTGCATAATACCTCCTGTAACCATAACATCTTCGTTACAGCAGCAGATCACTGAAACAACAAAAGCATTAGCCCTTGAACTGAATGTGGTGGGGCTTCTCAATATACAGTTCGCGATAAAGGATGATGAACTTTTTATCATTGAAGTCAATCCCCGTGCGTCAAGGACTGTCCCATTCGTTTCAAAAACAATAGGTATATCTCTCCCGAAAATAGCTGTAAAGGTCATGCTTGGAGCAAGACTTAAGGACCTTGGACTTCTTGAAATGAAAAAGTTTCCTTATGTAAGCGTCAAAGAGGCTGTGCTGCCCTTTAATAAATTTCCCGGTGTTGATACACTCCTCTCCCCCGAAATGAAATCAACAGGGGAGGTTATGGGAATTTCCTATGATTTCGGTGAATCCTATTTTAAGGCACTGCTTGCGGCAGGTGACAGGCTCCCTGTTAAAGGCACAATATTTTTCAGCATTAATGATAGAAACAAGCTGGAGCTTCTCGAGGAAGCAAGAAAGCTTAAAGATAACGGGTTTAATCTCATTGCAACAAAAGGTACTGCAAGGTATTTTAATGAGCACGGCATTTTTTGCGAGATGGTCTATAAAGTAAACGAGGGGAGGCCTAATGTCGTTGACAGAATAAAAGATCAGGATATTGATTTTATAATCAATACGCCTATCGGAAAAATGACCCGTGACGATGCCTATTTTATAAGGCAGGCGGCAATACGGTATCATGTTCCGACAGTGACGACAGTATCCGCGGCAAAAGCTGCAATAGAGGGGCTCCTCTATGTGAGAGAAAAGAAAGAGCTTTCAGTCAAACCTATTCAGGAATACTACAGGGAGGTCGAGTAATGTCTGATGAAAAGAAAATTCTCGGCAAAGAAGAGATTGAAAGAATTATCAATGAATGTGCAGAAAAAATACTTAAAGAAGCCGGCGACATTGATAGTTTTGCGATTATAGGTATTCATACCAGGGGAGTTGAACTTTCTGAAAGGCTAAGGCTCAGGATGGAGACACTTGCCGGCAAACCTATTAAACACGGGACTCTCGATATTTCTTTCTATAGAGATGACCTCGCCACAATGGGAAAGCTGCCGGTACTGAAAGAGACTCTTATTGAGTTTAATATTAATAAAAAAAATATACTTCTTGTTGATGATGTGCTATATACAGGGCGTACGACAAAGGCGGCACTGGAAACTCTTATGGCTTTCGGCAGGCCTTATGTTATAAGACTTTTTACTCTTATTGACAGAGGCGGAAGAGAACTCCCGATCCAGCCTGATTACTGCGGATACAAAGTTGAAGCCGGGGCAGATGATAAGGTGCGGGTGAAACTTTCGGGAATAGATAAAGTTGAGGATGCGGTTTATATCGTAAGCGGGAAATAGTTTTTCCGCTACGCTTTGTTCCGGAAGAAATTCGTCCGGAAAATTTTTTTATTCAGGAATAAATCTTTTTTATGAAAAATCAGGTAAAGGATCTTATTATTATAGGAGGGGGGCCGGCAGGCCTCACTGCGGGAATTTATGGTGTAAGGGCGGGTCTTGATCTGCTCCTTCTGGAAAAGCTTTCGCCCGGGGGGCAGGTGGTCAACTCGTATGAAATTGAGAATTACCCCGGATTTGTTGAACCTGTCCCGGGATGGGAGCTTATGGCTCATATGGAGGATCAGGCAAGACGTCTTGGTGTTTCCATTGAACCGGCAGAGGTCACATCTGTAGTAAAAGAGGATCTTATTTTCCGTGTAATTACTTCGGGTGGTAATCTATACGCTAAATCTGTTATAATAGCTTCGGGCGCTCAGAGCAGAAAATTGGGAGTTCCGGGCGAGAATGAATTTCTTGGAAGAGGTGTCTCCTACTGCGCAACATGTGATGGAGCATTTTATAAGGACAGGGTTACTGTGGTAATCGGTGGCGGAGATGTAGCCCTGGAGGAAGCACATTTTCTTACACGGTTTGCGAGCAGGGTTTATCTTATACACCGGCGTGACAGTTTCAGGGGTACCGATATTCTCCAGAAAAGAGTTAATGGAGATCCGAAAATAACAACTGTATTTAACACAGTTGTTGAATCAATAAATGGTGATGAAAAGGTGAATTCGGTTTCAATTAAGAATACAGTAACAGGAGAGACCGGGAAACTTGAAGCAGATGGAGTATTTATCTTTGTCGGGTATGATCCTGCAACTGCATACCTTGATAATTCACTCCTGAATGAAAAGAGGGAAGTGGTAGTTGACATCAATATGAAAACAGGTATTGAAGGTCTTTTTGCCGCGGGTGATCTCAGGAACGGTTCCAGAAAACAGATCGTAATGGCGGCATCTGATGGTGCTACAGCGGCTCTTGGCGCTTATGAGTTTTTAACCGGAAACTATTGCACATAAAAACAAGGAGATATATAATGAAAAAAATTGTTTCTTTAATCGGTATTGCGGCACTTGCTTTTGTTATTTCATGCGGCGGCGGGAAATACGGCGATATTAAAGGTTTTATCAATGATGTTATTGAAACTCAGGAGGAGTTCCTTGGTTCTGTAGAGAAAGCAGGGAGTGCAGATGATATCGTAAATGCTGTAACTGTTTTCGGTGACAGGATCGTTAAGCTTGGAGAACAGAGTATTGAGCTTAAAAAGAAATATCCTGATTCAGACAAATGGGACAAGGAACCCCCGGCGGAACTGAAAGAGGATTTCGACAGGCTGAATGCACAGACTGATAAGTTTGAAAAAGTTTTCATCAATGATAATATTAAAAAGTATCTGATGGATCCCAAGGTGCAGAAGGCTTTTATGGATATGGGTAAAAAGATGGAGAACGCGAAGTTTTTCCAGTAGTATATAATCCGCAGATAAATTATTAAAAAGTTTTTTGTCATCCGGCTGGAGTTATTATTGAATGCCGGGATGACAAAAACTTAAAAATATTTATTCAGAAATTTTTCGAGCCCTGTTGTGTATATCTCATTAAGCCTGTTCATTCTTCTTGTGTCGATTTTCAGCCCTTCAAGATCAAAAAACCTGTCATTTAGAAACAGAGATCTGGATAATGAAATCCGCAGCATTGGTATCCCTTTTGTGCCATAGTTTTTCATGATGTAACCGCTGCTGTTCCCCGATACCCGGTAGTCACCGGCAACAGTATCGCCTTCCCCGGAAAAAAGTCTTCCCATGATTGATGCAAGATCCATTGCCATATCAGGAGATGCGGTTTTTGTAATTACAGCATTATTATCTGCGGTATATTCAGTAATTATAAGAGGGCGGGGGCGTCCCCTGTCCGGAGCATTATCAGGGCCCACGGCAGTATGGGTATGGCATTCAAGGATAAAGCCGATTTCATTTTCTTTTATAGTATTCCGCATCTTTTCATGAAACGGGAAATAGTACCGTTTAAGGATATTTGATATTGCTATTTCATCCGGGTAGCACCCGTCCCTGAATACTGTGCGGTTCATCGATGTTTTTGATTTAATGACACCGTCATCAGTTGACGGGTAAAGCATACGGAACTCTCTGTCCATATCAACAAACAGCCGTGATATACCGGACTTAATTACAGAGCCTGCGTCTGTGTTTCCGGAGAAAAGAGCATCTGCCCCTGAATCAGATTCAAAAAAAATATTAAAGGGAGTAACCTCTTCATAGCCTGATAATTCCTCCGGAACAATAAGGCCGGCATGGGGTATTACTGTAAGAATAGGGATTCTTGCAGTCATTCTACCTCTGCATGGATGAGTCAGGTTCGGGTGAAGGTGAATCAATAAATGTTCCCTGGGAATAATCAATGCCGAAATCTTTCACGATATTAAAAATTGATTCTGTTTCAACAAATTCTGCAACGGTTTTAATGTCGAGTTCTCTGCACATCCCTGTAACATGTTTAATAATTGTGCTGCTTGTCCGATCCTGTGAAATTCTTCTTATGAGTGAACCGTCAAATTTTATAAAATCGATATTCAGTCTGCTGAGGTGTGAAAAGTTTGAATAGCCGGAACCGAAGTCATCTATTGCAAACCTGTATCCGCATTTTCTGGATTTCTTAATAAACTCTGAAATTATTCTATAGCTTTCAAAATCTTCGGATTCAATAATTTCAAGTATAACCCTGTTATAGCATGATGGATTTAAGTTCATCATGCTATCAAGATATGAAAAAAATTCAGGATTATAAATATCCTCGGCTGAGATATTAATTGTGAATTCCTCTCCGCATTTAGACATCTGCGAAAAGACTTTACTGATTATCCGCCTTGTTAATTCAGGATATACTCTGGTTTTTGATGCGGTGCGCAGATACTTGAGGGGGAGCTGCGGTTCTCCTTCCGGAGAAATAACTCTCAGCAGAGATTCAAATTTTTCTTTAACTTCAGTCCTGTTGTTCATTATTGACTGGTAGTAAGGGACAATCCGGTTCTCGCTTAATGCGAGGTTGAGTTCTGATAGTGTGCTGATGTTTTCAAGATAATTAGTGCGGTCGCTGTCATCTTCATTATGAATATGGAAGGGCATGCTTCTTTTAATCGCATAGTGCAGAGCAAGGTTGGCTTCTGATATAAGGTTGCTCTCCCCCTTTGTATAAAATGATATTCCCGCGTAAGGAGTCAGGGGGATGGTTGTATCCTTGTGTGAAAATTCTTTTTCTGAAATATGCTGAATAAGATCAACTGCAGTTGCCTCAAGGGTTTTTATATCCGGGGCTGTGGACTCAAGGTCAGTGATGAGTGCGAATTCCCCGCCTGAAAGATTATATGACTTCATTTTCCTTGATGCACTGAAAAGGTTCAGCCTTTCCCCGATAAACTTCATCAGGTCATTCCCCAGGGAGTAACCGAAGAATGTGTTGATGTCGTGGAAATTGTGAATGCGGAGAATAAAGAGAGCCGGAAACATCTTATGTGAAATATCCTCCATCAGCATCTTCCTGTTCGGCTGCCCGCTTGCCGCATCATAATAAAGCTGGCGCAGTAAAAGTTTTTCGATGCTTGAATGTCTGAGTTCGGCGTAGTGAGCGAAGATTGCTATATAAAGATACAGAACAAGTCCTATGGCAAGGTCAGCCTGGTTATACCTTGAATTGAGAATTTCTGTGTTTATCAGAAGCATTATAAGGATGTATAGTATGCAGAGAACTACATTCCAGATGAGCCCGTTATTTTTCCCCGCAAGATTATATATAATAACAGGGAAAATAAGAATAATAATGTATTCATTCATTGTTTTCCCTTTAATAGTAACCGTAAGAAAAACTGATGCCAGCATCATCAGGAAGATGAAAAATCTGAAGAGCCCCTGTTTCGGGAAAAACCGGTACATGTAAAAAAGGAAAATAAAAAAGAACAGGTATATTATGTGAACTATGTTGTAGACATAGAATCCGGAAAATGCCCTGACAATAATTATGGAACAGGCAAGGGTAAATCCCAACAGAAGAGTTACCGGAATGAATCCGTCCCGTACAAGGATGTCATATATAATAATATCGTGCCGTGGATCTATAACAAAGTCACCAAGCAGTCTTTCTTTAAGTTTTTTCAATGTCATTCAGTTTAACCGGTATAAATCCTGTCTGTAGTAGGGTATATGGAAATTTGTTTTTTATTTCTTTTACTCATTAGGATAAAGAACTGTTTAATAATAGTACAATAATTTTTTTGATCTTCATTGAAGTTTTTTATCAGAAAAGTTTAAATTGAATGCAAACATCGTTGATAGCATTGTTATAAGGGGTGATGCCGGCTAAAGCGTTATCTTTTTTGCAGATATATCATAAGATGATGAAGTCCCTTTGACACGGAGACCCCGGTTAATAACATTTAAAAAGTATTCGCCTGATTCAATTTTATCTTTAATATATTTTAATGCATCCCTGTATCTGAATTCTGAACAGCTGAAAAGATCAACAGCTGCATATGAATATTCCGGCCAGGTATGAATGGCAAAATGGGATTCTGATATTACAATAACTCCGCTTACACCCTGAGGCGAAAATGTATGAAAAAAGGGTTTTATGATTGTGGCTCCTGATATTTTTACAGCCTCAGTCATTATTGTTTCAATAGTGTGCATGTTGTTGATGGTGGCAGGATTACAGTTGTAGAATTCCGCGATAAAGTGACGTCCGAGGTAATTCCTGTCCACGGTTTTTATCTCTCAGTATTCCGTATGAGCCTGAATATGTCAACCATGCGCACAACTGCTGAAAAGTTAATAAGTATAGCCATAATGATAAGAAGAAATATCAGGCAGTAATCCTGATTGATGTTGTAATTGCTGAGTATTATTCTTATAAAAGGATCAAGCACGGAGTATAATGAAAGCATCATTATCCTTTCAGGGCGCTGCATAAGACCCGATTTTGTTGTGACTCCCGTGGCCTCCCCTCTTGCTTTAACATAGCTCATTGCTGCTGTGCCTATCATAATCGTCATTATTACTATAATGCTCGAGTAGTCAGTAATAGAGAGGATGAAATAACCTTCATCACCCGAGAAATTTTTACTGAGAAAATATACCGCAATCCCGATGAATACGAATGAGTCACTGTATCTGTCACTGCATGAATCGAAAAAAGCTCCTGCTTTAGTTACAGTTCCGGTTTCTCTGGCGAGCCTTCCGTCAAGCATGTCAAGTGTTCCGCTAATTACGAGCATCCAGCCTGCGGCTGAGAAATGTCCCGTTGAGTATATTACCCCTGTGACAAAAGAAAGAAAAATGGATATGGATGTTATCCTGTTCGGTGTGAGACTGATGAATTTGAAAAATGAAAGAGCTGGCCCTGTTATCCAGTACCAGAATTCTATTAAAAATATACCGATAAAACTTTTATGCAGTCTGGAGAGGGTCTCTTCAGATAATTTTCTTTTGTTCCAGGTCACAGCAAAATAGGTGAACAGCATAGCCATGCATTCTATAGTGATTATGAGCGGGAGTAATGAGTAGTATATCGAGTCACTGTAATTCATGAAATTCAGTCTGCTCCACTTTATCCGTTATTTATAATATATCAATATATCAGGTCAAATGAATAAAAATTGATTACAATGAATTAATTTTTATCTAATGATAGTTTCTCAGAGAGACAGTTAAAGTCAATTATATTTTGGAAGGAATGATCTTTTTAAAAATCAGCGCTCTTTTTAATTTCCGGAAGATTTATATTTAATATTATTTACATATAGACATATAAACTTGAATATTTGTCCTATTTTAGAAGGAAGATATTTATGACTGTTAAGCTCCCCTATGAAGAGATAAAAGCAAAAAGACCTGATTTGCAGGAGCTGGGCTCCATCAGCAGATTCCCCGTTACAGTTATTGCGGAGAATGTCAGGAGCCTTTATAATGTAGGTTCAATATTCAGAACATCTGACGGTGCGCTTATTGAAAAACTCTGGTTATGCGGATATACCGGTTTTCCTCCAAGAAAGGAGATCGATAAAACCGCCCTGGGGAGTGTTGAAAGCGTTCCATGGGAGCATGAACCTGACACCATCTCTCTTATAAAAAGATTGAAGGGTGAGGGGTACACGATACTGGCGCTTGAACATACAGATTCAAGCGTGAATTACAATGAAGCTGAGTATACTTTTCCTGTGGCTCTTCTCCTGGGTAATGAAGTTGATGGATTGTCTGAAGAAGCTGTTGCATTATGCGATCAGTCAGTTGAAATACCTATGTATGGCCTCAAGCAGTCACTAAATGTTTCTGTGGCGTATGGAGTAATTGTCTATCATCTTGTCCAGGAATTCAGAAAAAATTTTGCTAAAAAATCTGACATAATTTGCCGATAATATAATGCGGAGTTACTCCGCACGGAGCTTAAATTATGAAAAAGCTGATTTTTCTGGCTGCACTTCTACTCCTCCCCTTAGTGAATGCCAATGCGGTAAGACTTGAATGGGACATTGATAAAAATGAAAGAATAGAAATGGTTAAAACTGCCGGAATAAAGTATTTCGTAAATTCCGGGCTGAAAAGAGTGTATGAAGAGAGAAATATTATTGATCTGACCTGCACTGATAAATCCGACAGGCTGAACAGGGTAAACGGGCTTTTTTCAATTCATGAAAGGGAGTTCGGTGAGGATGTGTTCAAACTTAAAGAGAAATTCATGGTTGATTTTCTTATAGAGCCTAACGGGCATTTTGTGGTTAAAAAAAAAGATTATATGCCGAATCTCCGGCATATTCCCACTTTCCCCGACAGGGAACTTAATCCGGAAGATACATGGACGGCAAATGGTGAACTTGTAATAGATAATTTTTCCAGGCCCTTCAGCCTTGCTTTTCCGGTTGAATATCAGCTTGTAAGAATTGAAGATGATAAAGATAAGAAAATTGCTGTTATTAACTATGCCTACATTATAAATATGAATCTTGCGGGGGGGAATTATCCCGCTGATTTTCCTGTTAAAATTGCAGCTCAGAATAATGGTGTTTTATACTGGGATATTACTGCACGAAAACCTAAAGATATTCAGGATCGATATAAAATAGTTTTTGTCTTTGCATCAGGTGGTGCCCTTGCCACTGCTGAATTTCACATGAATATAAAAACAAAAAACAGTCTTTATAAAAACTTTACTGAAGATGAAAAGAAAAAAGAGAAGGACGAATTAAACAAAGAACTGCCGGATGGAGTTGATGCTGATATAGACAAAAGGGGTATAGTTGTAAGGATGGGGGATCTCCTTTTTAATTTTGATTCATATGAAATAAGAAAGGATACAGAGGAAAAACTGCGGGATATCGCTGAAATATTGAAAAAGAAATACCCTGACAGGGAAATTATTGTTGAAGGCCATACAGATAATGTGGGGAAGAGGAGTTATAATTACTCCCTTTCTGAAAAGCGCGCTAAAAAAGTTTCGGAATATCTCAAATCCAAATTAGGACACGACAAGTTTTCATACAGGGGTTTCGGCCAGGATCAGCCCCTGACCGATAACACCACTGCGGAAGGGAGAAGCAAAAACCGGAGGGTTGAAATTATAATTAAGCTTAACTGAGACTCTCACGGCTTAATTTCTCCCGCAAGGGTGAAGTCGTTTTTGTTCAGCACAATTATACTTTTATCCTCCCTGTTTATGTATATAAATTCATCAAAGAACGTGATGAATGTGTCTTCGTTTATCTTTTCCTTTGATTTGGCTACGAGCTTAAGTTCCTGGTCAAACTTCCCGAGATGGTAGCTGTTTCCATCCTTTACAATTGCATAAATACTGTTTTCTCTTATCTCAATAAAACTTCTCCAGAAGATATCATCCACGCCGGTTGCTTTTACAGTGAGTTTTTCTCTGTCAATTAATGTCAGCCTGTGTCCTGATACATGGTCTCCCTGATGTGTAATGACAACTATACCGCCGGAAAACACGTCGTATCTCCGGCCGCAGATATTACTAATTGGTGACTTGAAATCTATCTTTTTTGTTGATGCGTTAATCATGTAAAGCTCGTTGTTGTAATGGCCCCCTTCAAGGTAATCCTTTACCTTCAGGTAGTAGAGCTTAAGTCCGAAGACATTGGGATCGGTCTGCTTATCTTTCAGCAGGTCTTCGCGTTTATCCAGCTCCTCTTCTTTCTTTTTGAGTTCCTCCTCTTTTTTTGTCAGAGTCTCTTCAGTTGAGGTATCCTTTTCATCTTTTTTTTCTGCTGTTTCTTCGGATGTTTCTTTTTTTACGTTTTCCTCTTTCTTCTTGATTTCCTCTTCTTTTTTCTCTGTCTCTTCTTCAGTTTTCTTTATAGTTTCTTCTTCTTTCTTTATCTTCTCTTCACTCTCTTTTATCTGCTTCTCTTCTTTTTTAACCTCTTCCTCTTTTTTCTTTATCTCTTCTTCTTTCTTTTTTTTCTCTTCAGGATCTTTTATTTTTGAGGTCTCCTCTTTCTCTTTTTTTATCTCTTCTTTCTTCTTAACAATTTCCTCTTTTTTCTCTTCAGTTTTCTTTTTCTCTTCGGTTACTGTTTTTTTCTTTTCTTCTAACTTCTTTTTATCCTCTTCGAGTCCGGTTTTACTCTTTTTAATATCTTCTTTCTTCAGTTCAATGAGCTCCTTCCTCTCATCTTTAGTTTCTTTATCTTTTTTTACTTCCCGGGAAGTCTTTTCATCAGAGATGGCAAATGGATCGATTTTTTCGAGTTTTCCTTTTTTGCTTTCCTTTGTCAGCGGTATTACAATGGCTGTTTTTCCCGGCCATTCATTATACTTTGTAGATATTCCGGCATTCTGCGTGGTTATATGCTTCAGGATGTTCTGAGAATATTTTGAAGCAAAATAACCGGTGTTACCCCTGTAGACCGCGTTGTAATACGTGAGGTAGAGCGCGATGGCATCAGCTTCCCGGGCTGTATAGCTGTAGCTCCCTTCAAGGTAGGCAGAGATAATCCTTCTGACGTTTTTTATATGGTCAACTCTGGCATTTTTATCAATAAAGAAAATGTCGGATGAGTATTTTTCCGGTTCTTCAGAAGCAACACGTAATACGTGGTATTTCATGTGGTACCTGAAAATACCGGATTCGCCTCCCTGCTTTTTTTTGTAGGAAAGCTGGTAGCCGATAGATTTAATCTGGCTGACAGATTCATATTTGCTGCCGGTGCCTTCGTAATTTGTAAAATTAACCCGTCCGGATTTTGAAATTTCGTCAACATCAACCTCCAGAGCGGAAAGAGTTGTGAAGGTTGATAGAATTAAGATCATGATAAAAAGAATTTTTTTCATTAAGAATCTCCTTAAACCATATTAAACCAGAATTTCTATTATTTCATCCTGCAGAGGACCTGTATTCATAAGTGTATTTAATGCTGATAAAATAGTAAAGTATTTCAGTAATAATTCCTGAAGATACTTTTTAGTGTAAAGTAATGAATTATGTACCCCGGCCGCCTTAGGCGGCGGGGGTAATAGAGCATATATTGCCTGAAAAAAGTTAAGGAATTAATACTTAAAGTATTTGAAATAAACCAGTATAATTCAATATAAATAGGGTTATATGTAATCATTTAATCAAGAACTTTATACTTGACGTGACATATTTATATTTTATTATAGATTATCTATTTTTTTAAATCTGCGGGGCATAATTTAAAACATGGGAAAAACAAGGGCATTTTTATTTGATTTTGACGGTACACTTGTTGACACAATGAAGGGTTTTGCTGATATAGCGGGGCGTGTTATTAACAGGTTTCACCCTGAAATATCTTTTGAAAAAGCAAAGGCAAGGTACCTTGAAACATCAGGGAATCCTTTTTTTCAGCAGCTCGAAATAATTCTCCCCGGGGATCCGACAAACAGTGAGAAGGCGAAAATATTTGAAGAGACAAAGATAGAGGGCTTTTTTTTATCAAAATTTACAGATGAAGTCAGAGATACCATAAATAAATTACGGGAAAAAGGTAATATTGTTGGTATAGCTTCAAATAATTTTCAGGAACTTATCGATAAATTTGTGGAAAATGAGAAGCTCGATTTTGATATTGTACTTGGTTTCAGAGAGGGTTTTGAGAAGGGGAAAGCTCATTTCGATTATGTCAGAGAGAAATTCAGTCTTCAGAAAGAGGATATGACTTTTGTCGGGGATTCCCTTAAGGATGCTGAAAAGGCATTCAATTATGGTATAAGTTTTGTGGGAATATGCGGGACTTTTAAAAGAGAGGATTTTATGAAAATCCGCAATGATATTGTAACTATTAATTCAATAAAGGAACTATTAGAACTATGAGAGCAGTTGTTCTTGCAGCAGGTACAGGTAGCAGACTCGGAGAGATAACTAAAGCGAGAACCAAGGGGATGGTTCCAGTGAGGGGGAAAAGGCTTATTGACTACCTCCTTGAATTTTTTGAACATGATTTTTTTGATGAGATAATAATAGTAGGGGGATTCTGCTATGAGGATCTTCGTGAACATATAAATTCTCATGATTACAAGAAGGTCAGAGTTATTGAGAATAAAGAGTATCTCAAGGGGAATATTTATACACTGATTACAGCTTTGAGGGAATTTTCAGGAGATTCATTCCTGATTACCAACGTGGATCATATTTATCCCGGTATTATGTTCCGGAAGATGAAGCAGTCAATGAAATCTATCACAGCAATGTGTGATTTTGACAGGAGTCTTGGTGATGATGACATGAAGGTCAAACTGGCTGAAGATGGAAAGAAAGTTGAGGCCATAAGCAAGAAACTGGATGAATTTGACTGCGGATATATAGGTATGACTTACGTTGATGCTTCAATGGAATCTCTATACAGGGAAACTATAAATGAAGTGATTGAAAAATACGGTGAAAAGGCTGTAGTTGAAAATATTCTTCAGGTACTCTCCGAGAAAGACAGGGGAGTGCCTGTTATATGTGACCTTTCAGGTTTCGGATGGTATGAGGTTGATACAGAAGAGGACCTGATGAGAGCCGAGAAGGGTCTTGAGAACGATTTAAATTTTAAGTAGCGCGAGGTCTTAAATGTCAAGAAGTCTTGTATTCTATGGTAATGAAACACTTGCCGGTGTGGCAGAACCTGTAAATAATATAGACGGGAGCATCGCATCTTTAATTGATGAGATGTTTGAAATAATGTATAAAGAGGATGGTATCGGTCTTGCCGGCCCTCAGGTTGATTGCGGTAAAAGGCTCTTTGTTGTTGATACAGGTGAAAAGAGAGGTAATAAATTCGCGCTGATTAACCCGGTGATAAAAGAGAGAGCAGACAAACTTGTTCCTTATGAGGAGGGATGTCTCTCCCTTCCGGGAATTAATGCTGATGTCATGAGACCGGAAACTATTCTTATAAGCGGATATAACCGTGACGGTAAGGAAGTTGAGATTGAGGCAAACGGCCTCCTTGCGCGTGTGTTTCAGCATGAGTATGATCACCTCAATGGAATTCTGTTTATTGACAGGGTTGAGAAATATCTCAGGGACGAGATGAGATCTGAACTTAAAAAGATTAAAAAACTGAATAAAAAGCAGGGAAAATGAGGATAGGTTTTTTCGGAACACCGGAAATAGCTTCTTATGTACTCCAGCATATCTGTAATATTTATGATATAGTATTCCTCGTATCCCCTGAAGATAAAAAGTGCGGCAGGGATATGAAAATACAGGAATGCGCCGCAAAAGAATTCGCCACCTGCAGGGATATCCCTGTACTTCAGCCTAAAAGCCTTAAAGATCCGGAATTCGCAGAGCTTCTTAAATCGTATAATGCTGATATATTTGTTGTAGTTGCCTATGGTAAACTGATCCCGCGTTCAATTTTTGAAATGCCTGAATACGGCACAATTAATCTCCATCCTTCGCTCCTTCCAAAATACCGTGGTGCTGCTCCCGTGCAGTGGGCTCTTATTAATGGAGATGCCGAGACCGGGGTAACTGTGCAGATGATTAATGAACAGCTTGACGCCGGGGACATAGTTCTTCAGGAAAAGATTGAAATTGATGAGAACATAAACGCGGGTGAGCTCTATGAACTGGTTTTCCCCATTGGAGCGGAGCTTGTTGTTAAATCAATTGAACTCCTGGGCAGCGGAAAGGCTGAGCCTGTAAAACAGAAAGACTCTGAAGCCACACACTGCGGAAAAATAGATAAAGATACGGCATTTATTAACTGGAACAATGATTCCCTCAGCATACATAATCTCGTCAGGGGACTGAATCCTAAACCTGTGGCATGGACAACTTTCCGCGGGCATCATATGAAGATATGGAAAACCGCCATTTTTACCGGAGTTACCCCTTCGCTAAAACCCGGTGAAGTGATAAAATTTCAGAAGAAACACCTCCTGGCTGGAACAGGGAATGGAGTGATTGAGATACTTGAAATACAGCCTGAGAATAAAAAGAAAATGGACGGCCTTTCATTTATAAACGGGTACAGGCTGGAAGCCGGAGAATGTTTTGAGTAATATGTCATATAAAGAGAGACATATTGACAGGAAAAGAGCCAGGAGAAGTTCCCCGAAAAGTGAATTGTTTCATCATGATGCCGAAGCTGAACTTGCCATTGAAAAAAATAAAGCCAGGGAACTGCGTAATTCCCCCTGGTGGAAAAATAAAATAGCAGCAGGTGAATGCTATTACTGCGGAAAAAAATTCAACCCCTCGGAACTCACTATGGACCACAAGATACCTCTTGCAAGGGGAGGTAAAAGCGAAAAGATTAATCTTGTCCCTGCATGTAAAGAGTGTAATAATAAAAAGAAATATATGCTCCCTACTGAATGGGATGAATATATGGATAATATAAAAAACAGCAGAATTTAATATTTGTATTGCACAGCATTTCTTCCGATAATATAATCAGAGAAGATTGCCTGAAATTTGTAGTCAGAAAACAGATTTCTCAGTCGCTATCGCTTCTTCGAAATGACATATGTTTATAATAATTCAATTTTGAAATTGTGATTTTACTTATATATATTAATTATTATTAATTGAAAAGTATTTTGCAATAGGCCGCGGGAAAAGCCGTTACTACGATCCGGGAGTATGAATAATGCCTGAGAGCAGAATCTTGAAAAAGGGTGATATACTCTTTACCCAGGGTGAAAATCCAACCAGATTTTATATTATGCAGGACGGGGAAGTTGAAGTCCTCTCCGCACCTGAAGAATTTATGGGTCTGGATGGTGAACTCATTGCAGATAAATCTGTCAGGGTCTGCACAATTAAAGGGAGATCCATGATTATAGGTTTTTCCGGGCTCCTGACTTCCCCTTATTCAAATACCGTAAGAGCCATGACTGATACACAGGTTGTTGAATATCCCATAGCGCAGGGGGGATATAAGGGTGTAGCACAGCGCGATATTAATAGTGCGATAAATATGCTCAGGCAGCTTTTTAATAATTATATGATAGCCCAGGCTTCGATGAAGAAGGCGGCGGGTCTTTATATGAGGCTTTGCCAGGTTGATGACAATGTTCTTCTGCTTTTTAACGCACTCAGCCCGAATACCGGTTCTGATAATCTGAATAAAAAAAGTGACGATCTCTACTCTGTATTTACATTTGCTAAAGGAAAAGTCCCGGATACAGTCGGCATCGATTTTATAATTGAAGATAAAGGAAAACTTCTTAAAAAGAATTACGCGGAAGGTATTAATACCGAGACCCTTGGCGCGGATTATATGGATGTAATAAGGCGTCTTTTGAAACTTGATGTTCAGCTTTTAAGCGAAATTTTCAGGGCGGATCCCGATCTCCCTGTTTCAGTTTTCACGTCTATTGTTAAAGCGTTTCGCGTACTTCTCCTGGGGATTCATAATGTTATGGAGAAGTTCAACCGTAAATCAAAAAGTATTTTTGAGGTGAAGGATGGATGGATATCATTCCTTGCTCAGGGGGGTATCGATTCATGGAGCTCAACAGGACGGATTGCTCCCGATTTCTATTCAAAATTTCAGCAGGTGTTTCTGAAAATAGATGCAATGACTGCTGAAGTCACAGGGAAGAGCCTTAAGGTATTCCCCGGATTCGCTGATTTATGCTCTATGCTTGAGAAAAGCGGTAAAACACCGGCTCCCCGGGAGACTGGTGATGGAGAAACCGCAGCCGAGAATGAGGGCGGGGCAATTGAAGCTACACCGGTAATCAGCACCGGTCTTCAGAAATCGATATACCAGATTTTTGAGTTCTCCATGGTGGAAAAGGAGTTCCAGAATAAACTGCTGAAATTACTTAATGATTTTAAAAATCTGAAGAATCCGCTAAGTTCAGAATCAGAAGAGAGAAAAGTCAGGCGCCATATTACCCAGATGTACTGGGATCTCTACAAACAGGTTTTTGTAAGAACCAAAATTGAATCTTCAATCCCGAGACCGGTGAAGCTTATGCTTACATTCGGATTTCTTGATGATGAACTTCTTACCCCGGAGCAGCTTTCAGACCTGAACGATCTCGGCAGAGTGCGGGAAAGGGATGCGAAGGCCCCGGTTGTACTTGAATATGAGTTTCTGTCTAAAATATATGCAGGAGCAGAGGAACCCAGTATCACGGAGATGGGGCTCAATTATGAAGCATTTCTTCGTGAGCAGGAGAAGTATCAGAAAAGGGGGAAGGCCGGAGAGGAGAAAAGGGAGAAGGGCTCTGATGACGAAAATCTGAACAAAACTCTTCATGAAATTCAGCAGAGGCTTGCGAGTTCCTCAGCGGTCTGTTCCGGGAGCACTGCAACTGCCTTCCCTGTTTTATTCAGTGAGATGATCAGGGGTAATTTGAGGAATATGTACCAGTCCAAGGATAAAGTTGATGCTCTTATAAAAAAGCTCTCGGATATAGATTTTTCCCTTTTCTGGAGGGAGACTGTTCTTAAACTCGACAGCGCCAGGGAGATTATTAAAGAGGAGATTCTCCCGTATTTTATACTCCTCCCGATCTGCGGTTCCAAAACTTTTCTGTGGCAGGAACTTTCCGGCAATAGTAAAAGATCGATGGGGAGGATTATGATTCCGATACTCTTCTCCGGTGATATAGAGAAAAGTCTCATGCATACTTTTGCCTGTTTCAGGTGGGAGCTTAACAGGAGCATCAAGGGTGCGATGTGGGCTGATCCAATTGAAGGGGGGCTTTCCGGTGAATATTTCGATTACGTTAATACATTTAAGAAGAATTCAAAACTATCCCCTGAAATGAAAGAGAAGATCGCCCTAAGGTTCAAAAGCCTCAGGACAAACCGCGACAGGTTCGCTGATGATTATATGCTCTGGATTGAATATGAACGTGAAGGAATTATGAAACTCAATGCTGTTGTGCGTGAGATGTTTTTTAAGCATATACCATTTAAAAGAGAGATACGTGACCAGCTTGAAAATATGCCGGCCTTCAATAAATCCGCCAACAGGTACAGGAATGTGCAGAACCGCGAGGTTGTTTCGTACGAAAACCGGTTCAAAAAATATCTCGACGGCAACGGTTCCTATCCCGGGCCTATAGAAAAATATATGGATTTTCTTAAAATGTAGCCCGCTTAAATATCTGCAAATATCTCTGTACAGAAAATAACGGTTTAAACCGATAATTAATGTATTAGCGTCAGTAAAATTTTTTCTGTGGAGTGAAAGTATGCCGTTTAATAACCCGTTAAGAATAAGTTTTTATTCGTTTCTGATTACTATTGTGATATCTGCGGCTGCCTGCGCTTCTGCGGTAGAGATGAACGGATCTGCTGACGGCTCCAACCGGGGAGAGGGGAAGGGCGGTAATGGAAATGCTGTGGTTGTAAAAAAAGATGCAGTGAAATATGAGGATTTTCTCGTTGATATAAATTCTTATTCAACCAATGGCGGTTTTTATCAGAATAAATATAAGAAGGATATTATATCAATAGCAAAAGATATAACTGAAAACCAGGATATTGATGTATCTAAGGGGAGCATGGGATTTTATTTTGATAAAAAATCGAAAAGGACAGACAGGCTTTTTTTCGGATTTGATATAATTATAAATAAGGATAACAACCTGGAATACAGCAGGTTTTCAGTTAAACTGATACAGGAGAATGTAACCGGGATAATTGATGAAATATATAAATATAAATTCGTAACATCCGAAAATGAGGTGGTTGGTGTAGTTATAGGATTCAAATGGATGGATGCCGGTACAAATCAGCAGGTTAATATCTGGATTAAGAAGGAGGATATTGCTCTCTTCCTTAATGAAAGGTTAACAGCAAATGAGATGTTCCAGAGGGGGACAATAACAAACAGTGCGGGGAGGGTTATACTCCTTCCATTGTAGAGATCCATTATTTATATCCGTCATTGCGGGGAGCTCTTCGACTGGCTCACTTCGACGACGCTCAGTGCACAGCAGGACGGGCGATAGTGACGCGGCAATCTTTTTTTAGCAAGATGCGACGCGCAGGATTGCGCTAGTGTCGCAGCTGCACGGATGCAGAGGAGCGACCTTCACTGCATCCGCAATGACATACTTCAGCAAAAAAACAGCAGCTTTGAAATAAATATTACTTCGCGCCCTCTAATATCCCTTCAATGGCAGTACACAGCTTTTTAATCTCCATCATGGAACCTATGCTTATCCGTATATAATCTGACTGCACAGGCCCGCGGAAGTGACGCACAAGAATTTTCTCCTCTTTAAGCTTTTCGTAAAGTTCCTTTGAATCAACATCCGGGTGTTTCGTGAATATAAAATTTGCCCTTGATGGGATAATCTGAAAATTCATATCAGTAAGCCTTTCTTCAAGGTACTCTTTGTTGTTTCGAAGCATCCCGAGGTTGTACTCAAATGACCTTGTGTCAAGTAAAGCAGCTTCAGCCCCTGCAAGTGCCAGGGTGTCGACATTATATGAATCTTTAATTTTAACTAATCCCTCAATTATTGCGGGATTGGATATCGCAAGACCCACACGCAGCCCGGCCAGTGAATATGACTTTGAGAAAGACCTTGTGACAATAAGGTTGTCGAATTCATTGACAAGTTCAATCGACGAACCTCCGTAAAAGTCAATATAAGCTTCATCCATTATAAGCAGGCCTTTATAAACTTTAAGGAACTCCTTTACTATGCCCGGTCCCACATAAGTTCCAGTGGGGTTATTAGGGTTGGAAATTATAACCATATCGTATTTCGGGGAGAGAAATCTGTTCATATCTATCTGGAGATCCTCCGCGAGATCGATCTTTTCGTATTTAATCCCGTTCCCCTGTGCCAGTGTATCATAGAGGGAGTAGGAGGGATAAGGGAATGCGGCTAAACCCTCTTTCTCAATAAGCCCCCGGAAAATCAGAGTAAATACTTCGTCTGAACCGTTTCCTACAAAAACATTTTCAGGAGAGAGATTATTCTGCTCTGCAAAAATATTTCGTACATTTTTTGCCTTGGAATCAGGGTATCTCCTCAGGTTTGCGTTAACATGATCGGTTATCGCTTTTAAAACTTTATCTGAGGGCGGAAAAGGATTCTCGTTGGTGTTGAGTTTAATGTACTCTTCAATGTTAGAGGGCTGTTCGCCCGGGATATATTCATCCATGCTTCTGAGGGTTTTATTCCAGTATTTCATATCTTCTCCTGTGAAAGGTAAAACTGCTCGATTAATGTGTTACATAGACATGCATTTTTACTTATGCGTGTCATTGCGAGGAGTGATAGCGACGTGGCAATCTGATCCTGGATAATATATTAACTCTATCAAAATCAGATTGCTTCACTTCCCTGCGGTCGTTCGCAATGACGCATGCAAACTCAATGCGCAACACCAACTATTTCTTTAAGTGAATTTATATTTTCATGCTTCATATAATCTTCGAGATCAGTCACAAGTTTTTCAGATATTCCAGGCTCTATCATGTTTGCTGTGCCCACAGATATTGCCGATGCCCCTGCCATCATGAACTCAATCACATCGTCGATATTTGAGATTCCCCCCTGGCCTATAATGGGTATCGAAATTTTATCAAATACCTGGTAGATAATCCTCACAGCCATGGGCTTAATCGCAGGTCCGCTCAGTCCCGCAACTTTATTGTTGAAATGGGGCTTTTTCTTTTTTATATCAATTTTCATGCCGAGGAATGTATTTACAGCAGACACAGCGTCAGCACCGATCTTTTCTGCATGTACAGCAAAAGTTGTAACATCGGTGACATTTGGTGAAAGTTTTACGATTAACGCGCATTGAGTCACCTTTCTCGCCTTTTCAAGAAGGTCGCAGAAAACCTCGGTGTTTGTCCCGAAGGCCATCCCCCCCTGTTTGACATTGGGGCATGAAACATTAAGTTCAACAGCATCTATCCCCGGGGTTGTTGAAAGCACACGGCACATCTCAATATTCTCTTCAATGGAATGGCCTGCGATGTTAGGTATGGGAGTGGCGCCGGCTTTTAGAAGAAAGGGGAGCTTTTTGTCTATGAACTCCTCCATCCCGACATTTTCAAGGCCTATTGAGTTCAGAACCCCTGATGGAGTCTCCAGTATCCTGTTACCGGGGTTTCCCCTGCGGGGATTAACAGAGAGCCCCTTTGTAAAAACAGCGCCTAATTTAGCTATATCAGCATATTGTGATAGTTCCTCTCCGTAACCCGCGGTTCCTGAAGCCACGGTTATGGGGTTTTTCAGAACAAGGTTTCCGATTTTTACTTTTGTATCCAAGAGATATCTCCTTAATATGCCGTAATTAAGTTAAAATCCGGAACATGAGTCAATAAAATAATTAGAGAGTGAGGGGATTTGCCGGAATTTTTATTTGACAGTACAGGGTCAGGCTTTGAATTTTAGGTTTCTGTTAAAAAAGAATATCTCTCGCAAAGGCGCAAAGACGCGGAGAAAAGCAGAAGGATTTTTATAAGGGTGGGGTAAGAGTATCGGGAAAGTGTCAGATTTAGTTTTTTAGGTGTCATTTCGAACCCCTGTCATTTCATCGGGTGAGAAATCTGTTTTGATAAGTTAAGGTAAGATGCTCAAAACAGATTAGTGTTCAGCTCGACTTCGGCAATCTTCATCGTTATCACTTTTTTGAACTGACAAGCCTTATAATAAAACATTTCTACCTTTTTTTGCCTTTATCTCTTTGTCTCATGTTTTTTAAATTCTCTTTGCGGCTTTGCGTCTTCGCGAGAGATCAAAAAAGGTGAAATTAATGAAAAAACCGGTTTATTTAGCTTTAGATATAGACGGCACAATTTATGACGCGGGGAATATCCTGGAGGAGGCCTTTGCTGAGGCAGTGGATTCTCTCCTTAAATCTGGTGATTATGGTGATGTTAAGGCCCCTTCCCGTGAGGCTATTACTGCGACCCTGGGGTATCCGCTGGAGAAGATATGCCTTATGCTCTTCCCTGAGCTTGGCGGGGAGGCCCGTGATTATCTTTCACTCCGGTGGACAGAGAACCTGGTTTCGCTTATCAGGAAGAAAAAGGGGGAGCTTATTTCAGGAGTTGAGG
>DAISJZ010000006.1:0-6930 GCA_036821145.1 Spirochaetota bacterium | reverse complement strand
ATGGTGGGTGACAGGCTTACGGATCTTGATGCAGCGAAAATCAACGGAATCCCCTTTATCGGGTGCGCTTTCGGCCATGCGGGGGAGGAGGAGATTGCAGGGGAGAGGTATATTATCCATGATTTCAGGGAGATGGGGAGAGTTTTGGGGGAGATAAACAGAACTTGAACCTGTTTATCTCGCCATAACAACTTTTTTAAATGTATTAATGATAGTTTTACCATCAGAGGCCCGTTTTGCCTCAACATGGATGTAATATAAACCAACTCCGAGTTTTTTATTGCTCTTATTAGTCCCCCGCCATCCCTGTTCCTTTATGTTTTGACCTGCTTTTCTGAAGGCATTGTCAAGTAGTAAAGCTACAACTCGCCCTTTGATATCATAAGCTGTTATAGTAACATAAGCATCGTCTGTCAGGTAGTACGAAGGGTATGCAATTGGATTTTTTTCTGTTATAACATTATTCAGAATGCGAACCGGCCAAGGGGTGAATACTGGTTCGTCATATATGTAGAAGCGCCATTCGTTATCCTCAGGAAAACCGGGTGCAGCTTCTCCCTCTGAATCATGATCAAGATATGATATTCCTGCATTATATGTTACTTTCAGGATAAAACGGACGCTCCCTCCGACTGTCATCAGTAAATGATCTGATGGAATGAAAGCGGTCCATTTATTAGGTCCCATATTCTGGCATGGAATTGAATAAACTTCTGTTAGAGGAAGATCTGTTATTAAATCCGTTGCACCGCTTCCATAATCTGCAACTACATCGCTTGCGTTGTTAGCAAGAATTAAATCAACAGAAGATGGAACCGTACCGGCTGTTATTATTGTGAAGTCTGCTCTTATAGCACTTTTTCTCAGTTTGAGTGATAATGAGGGATCTGGGTCACCATTGAAGCTTGAGTCGTTATAGCTCGTTATGCTGTCTGTTAGAGTTATTGTAACTGATGCAGGCCCGGTTGCAGGGTTAATTACCGGTGTTAGTCTGTCAGCTAATGCTACTTCGTTACCGAATATGTCTACAGCAGAAATAATATATTCATATGTTGTCAGAGGTTTAAGTCCGTCAATTGTGGTAGTACCTGTTGAACTATTATTAAGATTGGTAAATGCGGCTCCCGATGTCCGGTCAATTATTGTCCATGTCGGGGCACCCTGCTCTCTGTAGTAAATTTTGTATGTATCAAAATCACGATCCGGGTGTGCTACTGCAATTCCCCCCCAGTTAATTGTTAATGTCCCGGCTGTTGTTGAGTGAGTCGGGCCGGTTGTAAAAGCTGAACCATTGTTCCCGGGAGGATCACCATTATCCCAATATACTATTGTATTGGCGCCTGCCAAACCATTTGCCGGCTGTCGTATTTCTGCATACGTATTCTGCTCATCATCAGTTATACCCCCCGCTATGGCGGTGGCTCTATAGGTATGAGAAAGAGTCCCTCCTGAACCGGGATTTGTGGGATTAGCAATAGCAAGTGTTCCCTGTGTGCTGCCATTGGGGATAGTTATATCATATGTCAATGTATCGGTAATGTCCGTTACAGTGATGGTTGTATTACCGATTAACCCTCCACCAGTATATCTCATCTGAGCGTTTACCCTTATCTGTGTTCCGGGGACAAGGAAAGATCTGTAATATACCCCATTAGGGACAGCGGTAATTTCGTTCCCTCCTCCTCCAATTATTTCAATACTGTTCACCTGTACTTCATCTCGTATTAATGAAAGATTATTGGTTGAAGTTTCTCCGACGGCAGGAGCATCGGGGGATGTAATATTAATGGTCCATGTATTGTTTAAAAGCATAGAAGCTGCTATCGCATTTGTCACATTAAAAACAGGATTGTTGGTTGTCCCTGAATTTGCAATTCCAATGTTTACACCATTTAGATATAGCCTGGATGCAGTTATGAGGCCCGCTGTAACAGCATCAGAAGTGGAGGCTCCGGGTATATTCCAGACTACTGTTCCTGTAACCTGAAATGTTGTAAAATACTGGTTTACGTATCCGTCAGTAGCCACTCCGCTCTGGGCAAAATTCAGGAATCTCATAGAGGTAATAATTCCATACGAAACAGCTTTTGTGTTTGTAAGTGCGGAACCGGATGAACTGGCAACAATATTCCTTGATGCAGCCCATGCTGAACCTGTAGTATCCCATCGAAAGGTAACATTAAATGTCAGCGTGAAATTATTCCATGTACCGGATATGCCCATAACGGCAGTCACATTTCCAGTGCTTACTGTAACCGAGGGGGTACCTGCTGCGTCTATATCGGCTATAAGCAGAATGTTTGTTCCGTCAGGTATAAGTAGTCTAATATCAGTAATGTCAGTCCATGCAGTTGCTGTGGGCTCCAGAACATCAACTGTAAAAGTATATGTTTCCCCAGCCCTGTAATACCCCCTCCCATTTGACATTGTAACAGGGGAATCCGGAGTTAATTCTATTGATGTAATAGCTCCTTCTCCGGAAATGGATGCAAATAAAACAATGCAAAAAGTTAAAATGTAGTTATAAAATTTTTTCATAATATTCTTATTTTAAGAGCTAAATGTATCTGATTCGCGTATTATACTCAACTTTTTTTTATTTTTAACTTAATTTTATTGATTTATACTTAATATAATAATAGATATTTTATTGGATAATTATGTTAAAGAATAAATTTATTGAAAGCAGATTATTTATATGAAATATTTAATTAATATAATTTTTATAATTATATCACTTTTTTTAATTTCCTCCTGCGGAAATGAAGCTGAAGTAGTGCCCCCCTCACAAAGTAATGTCGGTTATGTTGATACATCCCCTGGAACTGAACTTCTTACACTACAAGCCATCTATCCTGAGAATGGTGCAACAAATGTTTCGAGAGATACTGATATTATTATTGTTTTTTCCAAAGGTGTCTCATCAGCAACGCTTGCAGGAAATATAAACCTGACACAGGGCGGCACACCTGTAGTTTTCAATTTTTCACCTGCACCTGCTGACGGAGATAGAATTATTCATGTTCATCCTTCCACGCAGCTTGGTAATAATCTGCCCTATATTGTTACTGTAAGCACAGGAGTTACTTCAAGTGTTGACGGAACAAATCTTAATGCTGCCGGCACAAGTACATTCACAACAATAGATTCGGATTCATCAGTTGCGGCATCACAATTGAGAATTCTCCCTCTGACAAGAATTCCCGGGAATACAGCAACGGGCATAAGTATAAATCAGGCTTATATTGAAGTCACTTTTTCTACGGCTGTTGATCCGGCAACTGTAACTACTACAGGAAATGGTATGGGAGGTAGTTTTCAACTTTCTCCCCCCATTGCTTCCGGTTTACCATCAGCAGTAGCTGGTACTGGTAATAGAACTTTCCGGCTCCCTTTGAATACTGCAGCATATAACACTGGATATACAGTGACTCTGACCAACGCGATAAATACAGGTGGAGCTACGCCTGTATCTCTTTATCTTCTTGATGGTTATTATACATGGAGCTATACAACTGAAATTGCTCCCACGGGACTCCCAGCGCACCAGATATCTTCTGTGTGGCTGACAGATATTACTGACACCACTGCGACATTAAACTGGATAACAACAACTCCTGCCAGTAATTCTGTGATAAACTGGGGCACTGGTACAAACTATGGATCATCATGGAATGAATCCGGTGACACAGTAACTGTACATAGTCATCAGATAGCTCTTCCTACTCAGGCGACAAAATATTATTTCAGTATAGACTCCAATCCTGCGACAACACAAACAGGTTATTTTATTGCCGAGGATGTTATAGGTACAAGTGATGATACAGCACTCAGTATAGGGGGCGGGAATAAAATTTCTATAAGTTCATTGAGGAACAGAAACAGCTCCGGTGTATATGACGGTTCAACTTATGTTCTCTGGCTGGACGGAACTGATGTTAAGGCTTCATTTCTTGCTGCTAATACAGGTGTTGAGGTATGGGAGGCTGTCGTTGACAGCAACAGCAGGACAAATCCGAGGATGTTCTCAGACGGCAGGGGGTATGTCATTGTAACCATGGAATCAGGCGGTACCATTTATGCTAAAATGATCTACAATAATGGCGGGGCTATCGGATTCCAGGGTGGTGCCTGGGGGAATAATGCAGGGGATACCGGACTGACAGTTGCCACCGGCGGGACTAATATAAATTCTGAAGCTGCAGTTATCTGGGGCGGGCAGGGTAATTTTAATGTATACAAAGGCTGTGTAGACAGGAGACGTGGACCCGAAACCGCAATAGCATTTGATACTGCAACATATACTGATATTTTTTATGACTTTGACACAGATTTCACAGCGGCTACAGCAATAGCCGATGCTGATATTATTTTTGAAACATCAGGAAATGGTAAATCTGCTGTATCAGATTATGCGACTGTTACAGGAGTTTTTAGACATGCGGTTAACCAGGATAGCGCTAATGTTATTGCCGGTGACACCTATATAATAGGCGACAGCAGTGACACAGTGACTTCAGCAGTGGCGGATCATGCTGTGTGGCAGACAGGTACCAGTACAGTAGTCGATAATTCAGCTCTTGATACAGATTATCAGAATCCGACATCAACGACACCTGGTCTTAATATCTACACGCCTCATAATTTTACACCTGGAATTATAAGCGCAGGGGATATTTTTTGGGATAATGGTTCCCTGTACAGGCAGGTTGCCATTAATCCGGTTCAAAATAATTTTGCATCAGGAAACAGTATTTATTATGATTCTCTTCAGGTAGATGGGCTTAACACCAATCAATTGATAGATTCAGATGAAACATTTATTTTGGATGGCATAGTAAACCTTGGTTTTATTGCGCAGAACATTTCATTAACTCGATATGCAAAAGTAACAGGAATTAATATATCAGGAGTATTGGATCTTGATGCAGATATTTTTACAGTTATAAATCAAACTTATAGGATTCATTCCGGCCTCTACTGTCTGGATCATTTATCAACGACCCCATTTGACCCATTCTATAATATACAGCTCAATAGTAATATTAACTCCGATATTACTAATTTTACTGTTTTTAATTCAATAAAAACCGGGACAGCAGATACACTAAACTATGCATCACGTCCGCTCCTCGATAATGACGGCACACCAGGTTTTGATTTTAACACAATAACAGCTGTTAATGATGTTGTTTATAATGTAAGCACCGGGTCTTTTGCCCTGGTTAATTCAATACCCTATTACAATGCTCTGTATCTTAATTCTCAGATAATAACACTCGCTACAGGTGTTCCCTATTATATTCTCCGCTTGCCGGCAGTGGTTATTTCGGGTGTTGATTATGTTATAGGAAAGGTTGATGCTGCCGGAGGTGGAAATCCATTCACTTCAACCGGTGCTAATTTTGATGTAAATGGTATAGAAAAGGGCGACCTGGCATACAATATACAGGATGAAACTTACGCAGTTGTAACAGCGGTTACAGCCAGTCAGCTAACACTTAATAAGAATATTTTTGCAAATAACGAAGGTTATGTAATTTTTAAGGTGGAAGATTCTTTCGCTACTCCCAGAAGCGAAAGATTTACTGAAGCTGGAACGGTAACAACAGATGGCGCGGGTAATGATTTTCAGGATTCCTTTGCTGATTTTACTTCTGTCTACTTGGGTGATTTTGTTCATAACAACAACACCGGAAATGATTCTCTGGTTACGGGTAAAGCAGGTACAACTCTCACCCTTGCCTCTGATATTATGAATCCGGGTGATCCTTATGCTGTGCTTCAGCCAAGAACGCTTTTTGTATTCCAGAACTCCGGAAGAATTTACGGGGAGATGTTCAGGCTCAGGGATGGTTCAGAATTCGGTACTACTACAATTACAATTGATAACTCAGGATCTGCTTCTAATCCTCAGACTATTTCTGATGGCAGTGGAAACGCCTATGTCTTTTATGAGAGAGGCAGTATAATTTACGGTGCATTTATAGACGGTGATGGTACTGTTGTTAATACCGGATCTTTCGGAGCGGGGACAAATTATCTCATAGAAGTGCTTTCCGACGGTTCAGGTAACAGCTATGTTTTATATGAAACGGGGACAAATATATATTTAACAAAACGAAGCCCTGTGCTGGCTAATCTCTGGACTGTAACTATTGCAGGTGCTGACGCGGTTATTGCTCTGGATTCTTCCAATCAGCCAATGATAGCGTATGCCACTTTAGCAAATAATATTTTTATTAACAAATATCAGATAGATTCAACAGTTGTCTATGTCTCTAAAGCAGTTCAGAATCTTGTGACCGGTTCATATGTTGCTAATAGTAATGTGAGAAAAAGCAATATTTCAATTGTGAGTGATGGGTCAACTGGTGCTGTAGTGTCATGGATTGATAGCAGGTATTATAATCCTCATGGTTATACTGTACTTGCACTTGGCGTTGATGCTGCAGGTGACCCCACAGCTTCATGGGATTCAGATTCAGGAGCCGGTACTGATTATACAGGTCTTCTTATAGGCTTTACATATATCTATAATTTATCGGATGTATCACTTGTCTCCTCATCTTATAATGATGGAGGATTATTAAATCCTCTCTTTATCTGGCGGGATCAAAGGAATAGTATTACTAATTCAGATATTTATTATGATTTAAATATTGATATTGACTAAACAATTATGATCCAAAAAACCGTTAAAAAAAATAAACCTAACCGATAAAGATCAGATTAAATCCGATCTGAATTACTGGCTCTCCCGTACACCCGAAGAGAGACTCTCTGCTGTGGAAATTCTCCAGAGACAACACAATGGAAATTCAGCAGGACTTCAGAGAACTGTTAGAATTATTAAACTGAGCGAGGAAACCGATTAAATAAATTCCTTGCAATAACCCCCTTCCTCTTTAAAAATCACCCCATTCTGAA
>DAISJZ010000005.1:69525-72207 GCA_036821145.1 Spirochaetota bacterium | reverse complement strand
ACAGAAAGTCCTATTACAGGATCATACCCCAGTATTTTAAGGGCAATAGAATATGAACCTTCACTTGTACCGACGTTTGCCGGGACGAAAAAAAGAGCGCTTGTTGCTATAAAACCGAATATATATACAAAAAGAGCTTCAAGAAAAGTAAAGCCCGCATAAGGAGCTATGTATTCGACAATCAGGTATATTTCAAGTGAACATGAAATTACTATGGAAAAATAATGCAGGGCAAGAGATATATAAAAATGGTTAAGATTGTCCCTGCTGCTGAAAATGAAAGATATCTCTTTATCAATTTTCTCAATTTTTTCCCGCCTTGAATCGCTCATAAAGCGGCCCCTTATAAAGAGAGGAAGTTTATTGATAATCCCGCTGATGACTCCAGCGCTATGCCCTCTCAGTATCCTGAAACCAATTATCAGCATAACAATAAAAAAAACCAGAAGCCCCAGAAATGCAGCAAGGTTGCTCATGAACTGCTCCCTGAAAACAAAGAGCCCGGCGAGCATACCTGTAAGCACCATAAGAACATTTGATATCGTATGTATAAGTCTGTCGAGCACAACCGTTGCCAGCCCGGTTCTGAAAGGAACCAGGTCCCTGACATACATTGCCTTAAGGGGCTCCCCTGCAACAGCACCCATTGCATTTATTGATGATGTTGCGTCACCTGCAACCCTTGCAAGAACAAACTTATAAAACTTCCCTTTCTCAACAGGATAATTGATTAAAACTCTCCATGCGTACGCGAGAAAGATATTGCTGATGATAAAGATAGAACAAATAACCGCAAAACCGTCCCAGCCGATCTTCACTATATGATTTATTGTAACTTCAAGTCCGAACGATCTGAAAAGAAGCACAAGTATAAGTGCCCCGGTAAAAAGAAAAATATATTTCGAAAATTTCATGTTATCCTTCCATTAAATTCATTATCTATAAATGTATAACAAGAACAGTGAGGTCATCAGCAAGTTCAATATTCAGAGAGTTCTCTCTAACTGCATTTCTTATTATATTAAGCAGCCGTTCATCACTTTCATTTACGTTATTAATTACAATATCACCCAGCTTTCTGAAACCTTCATCAATATCCATCTCCGCGCCATCAAGCGCTTCAACCAGACCATCAGTAAAAAGAAGAAGGATATCCCCCTTTTCATACTCAACAGAACCGCCGGAATAACATGCGTTATCTGATACACCAAGGGGCTTCCCCGCTGTTTTAAGGGAAACAACTTCAGTTACGCTTTTTCTGACAAGCATCTGTTCATTATGGCCTGCTGAAGAAAAGAAAAGTTTTTTCCCGTTTTCATCTATAATAATATAAAAGGCTGTGACAAACATTCCGTATTCAGATTCATTATAGATCAGCTTGTTACTGCAGGTGAATAAGGATGCGGGGTCATAGTTTGTCTTCTGCTCCGCCCTTAAAATGTTTTTCACAGTGCCTGTAAATAACGCAGCAGGTATCCCCTTTCCTGAAACATCGGCAATAATAAAAGCGGAAATAGATTCGCTTATTTCATAAAAATCAAAAAAATCTCCACCAACCTCCCGTGCAGGTTCATAAAGAACAGCTATGGACATCCCTCCTGAACAGCGTGGAATTCTTGCAAGATTTTTCCTCTGGATCTCGGATGCAATCTTTACCTCCTGCATCAGCCTTCTCCGCTTCTCCTCACTCCTCCTGTCTGAGTAATTCCGGTAAATCCCTGTGACATGATTTATTATTGATGAGAGGACATGCATCTCAAATTCATCAAATAACCTGCGGTTCTTCTTATCTGTAAGATTAAGCACTCCGACAATATTACCGTTAAAGAACAGAGGGATCGATACAAAAGCATCTGACTTGTAACCTGCTCCGCATTTAGTGACGAAATCAGGTATATCTGTCATTACGTTCCGCACATTCATTGCCTTGCCGTGTCTGAAAACATATGCGGCAATTGAATCATCGTTTATTACAGTCCCCTCAGGAACAGCTGAACCGTATGAAGCAGTAACCTCAAGCTGTTTCCTCTCCCTGTTGTAAAATATAAGGGAAGCTCTTTCAACATCCAGAGATGCGGCAAGGATACCGAGAACCCTCCTGAAAAACTCCACTTCATCAGAAGCCTCAACAGCAGCATTTGAAAGTTCATAAAGAGCGTTAAGCTCCTCCATTCTTTTTTTAAGATCCTCGTAAAGCAGGCGGTTGGTTATTGCAGCTGCGGAGATCATTGCTATGATCTCCATAAGACTTTTCTCTCTTCCGGTAAAGGCAGATCCTTCAGCAAAATTGACGACTTCAATCACACCCACCGATTCCCCATGAGCAGTCATTGGTGAACAGATCAGGTTACGAATCTCCTCTCCTGCAATTTTGCCAATCTCATCAAAATGAAAATTATCAGTATTATTGTTGCTCACAACAACAGTCTCCCTGTTAGAGAAAGCATTCCATTCAACACCGGACTCATCAGAGAGAGGCTCATTTATTATTTTTTCATTATCAGAAGTGCTATTTGATTTTAAATAAATTTTTTTATCATTTTTGTTATAAAGAAAGAGATACGCGCTCTCTGACTTTGTTAATTCCGAGGAAATTTTTACGATAGATTTATAGAGATCATCGAGATGTTTTTTGGGAGATATCTCTTCATTTATTCTGAAAAAAAGTGATATATCAATCTG
>DAISJZ010000005.1:0-69425 GCA_036821145.1 Spirochaetota bacterium | reverse complement strand
GTTTTTTGGGAGATATCTCTTCATTTATTCTGAAAAAAAGTGATATATCAATCTGGGATATCCCGTCCGGCATGTCTATCCTTAAAATATCGGTTTATAATCAAATTTGTGAATCGCATTTATGAACCGGACAGTATGGGTCTGCTGTCTGATTACAATGGAGTTTGTTCTTGCTCCGCCTGAAAAATACTGAACACCGGGGAGCAAAACACCATCCGTAACACCTGTAATCGCAATGAGGATGTCCTCTGTTTTAACAAGGTCCCTTATTTTGTAAATTCTGTCCGGATTCCCCCTTCCGAGATTTTCCGCCACCGTCTTTTCAAAATAATCGTTATAAAATACTTTTGTCTGCATATCACCATCAAGGCACTTAAGTCCGGCAGCAGCTATAACAGCCTCCTTTGCACCACCAACTCCCATCATTATATCAATCGAAGAGTTTTCTATTGCAGTAGAGATTACGCCGGATATATCGCCATCTGTTATAAAGCTTATCCTTGCTCCGGTTTTTCTTATGTCCTCAACAAGCTGCCAGTTTATCTCCCTGTCAAGAACGCACACAGTAATATCTTCAATATACTTACCTTTTGCCCTGGCGACTCTTTTTATGTTAATATCAGGGGGTTCATTAATATCAACTACACCTTTTGCATCAGGGCCCACGGCGATTTTATGCATCATACATGGGGGAACTTTCATAAAACAGTTTTTACTCCCTATTGCAACAACAGAGATTGAGTTATGCCCCCCGAGAGCACATGTTCTCTTACCTTCAAGGGGTTTTACAGCTATATCTACCTTTATCCCTTCACCTGTGCCCACTTTTCTTCCATCATAAAGATAGAGATCCCTGTTCGCAGCCCCGATTACCACTTCTCCGTCAATATCCATTCTTTCCAGGAGTTTCCACATTGCCTCATCCGAAGATCTGTAGCAGAGTTCATCATCCCCTTTGCCCATATATCTGCTGGCATAAAGCGCAGAGAGCTCCGTTAGCCTGGTGGCCTCAAGAGTGAGGTTCCTGTTCATAAATCCTCCGAATGGATCTTTATCTGAAAAGTATTTCATAATAGTCTGTCATATTATCGCCACAAGATCATATTTTCAAGACTTTTTCCATGATGGTATCTGCATGAAAAACTCTCTACACAAATAGATAGAAGTGAAAAGATTTTTATTGACTGTAAATATGCTGAAGTTTATACTAATGAGACATAAATCTGCAGGGAGAAAACAACGTGAAAAAAACCATTATGATTATCGGAGGGGGTCTCCTGCAGACTCCGGCTATTGATACAGCTAAAAAAATGGGCTACCAGGTAATTGTTACAGATTATAATCCTGAAGCTATAGGTATGAAGCACGCTGATATTCCGATAGTCATGAGCACAAGGGACATTCAGGGCTCTGTCCGCATAGCCAAGCAGCAGAACGAGATAACACCCATTAGCGGCGTGCTCACGGTTGGTACAGACGCATCGCAGACTGTTGCCGCTGTTGCAAACGCTCTGAACCTCCCGGGAATCCGTTTTGAAGACGCGGAAGCTGCTACAAACAAAATCAAGATGAGGATGAGGTTCAAGGAACATAATGTACCCTCTCCCGCCTTTTTGCCGGTATGGTCACTTTCGGACGCTAAGAAGGCATGTAAAATTCTCAGGTTCCCCCTTGTGATAAAGCCCTCTGACAACATGGGGGCAAGAGGAGTTATTAAAATTGAAAACGCCAACCAGATTTCAGACGCATTTAAATTCGCAAAGAGTGCATCACCGAGCGGTGACCTTATTATAGAACAGTTTATGGAAGGCCCGGAGCTTTCAATTGACGCAATAGTATACAATGGTGAAATCACTATTACCGGCGTGGCGGACAGGATCATTGACTTTCCTCCGAACTTTGTTGAACTGGGGCATAATATGCCCTCAGCTCTTCCGCAGGAGATGATTGATGATGCAATTAACGTAATGAAACAGGGGATTCACGCGCTTGGAATAACTATAGGCGCGGCAAAAGGGGATATAAAGGTTACAAAAAACGGAGCAATGATCGGTGAGCTCGCAGCACGATTGTCAGGGGGGTTCATGTCAGCATACACCTACCCTCTTTCCAGCGGTGTTGATCTCATGAAAGCGGCAATTGAGGTTGCACTGGGACAGGAGCCGGGTAACCTTGAGGCTGTTTTCAATCGTGTTGCCATTGAGCGTGCTGTTATATGTAAACCTGGAATTGTAAAAAATATTTCCGGACTTGAAGATGCTCTCAAGGTTCCCGGAATAGAAGGGATCTTTCTTAATATTAAAGAAGGGGATCTCGTTGTAATGCCGAGATCAAACGTGGAAAAATCCGGTAATATTATCGCTTCCGGAAACACCCTTGAAGAAGCTGAAAAAGCAATATCAGAATGTTTCGAGCTTCTTAAAATTGAAACAACAGATGATTCAGAGATCACAATGCGGGCAATCCAGGCTTCCGCGAGGGAAAAATTCAAAAAGATATGTTATGTGTGCAAAAACTGTGACGGCACAAACTGCGCTTCCGGAGTGCCGGGCATGGGGGGAGCGGGCACAGGTGAGTCATTCCGCAGAAACAGCGAGGCACTGAAAAAATACAGGGTGGTAACCCGGCTGATCTATGAAGCTGCTGAACCTGATACAGCAACTGAAATTTTTGGCAGAAAAATTTCTCTCCCTGTAATGGCCGCTCCAATCACAGGTTCCGTTACAAACATGGGTGGAGCTATCGATGAACTGGATTATAATATTGCGGTTGTCAAAGGATGCAAAAAAGCCGGAACCATTGCATTTGTCGGAGACGGTGCAACCCCTGATAAATATAAAACAGGTCTCCAGGCCATTGAAGAGGAGGATGGCTGGGGAATACCGATCTTTAAACCCCGGATGGACAACAAGGAAATAATAATGAGAATTAAAGCCGCAGAAAAAGCCGGAGCAATAGCGGCAGGCATCGATATAGATGCCATTGTATTTAAAACCATGGCAATGAAGAACCAGTCAGTGAGGCCTAAAAGTGTAAGCGAACTCCGTGAGATTAAATCCGCTGCGAAGCTCCCTTTTATACTAAAAGGGATAATGAGCCCTTATGATGCTGAAAAGGCAGCTGAGGCGGGGGCAGATGCTATTATTGTTTCCAATCACGGAGGAAGAGTTCTTGACCAGATGCCGGGCTCCATGGACGTACTGGAAGAGATAGTTAAAGCTGTGGGCGGCTCTGTTAAGATAATGGTTGATGGCGGTTTCAGGGACGGGGTTGATATCATCAAAGCAATAGGCCTTGGTGCTGAGTATGTCCTCATCGGAAGGCCGGTTGCAATTGCAGCCGTTGGCATGGGTGTTGATGGTACTGCTTTTTATATGAATAATTTAAGAGATGAACTGAGGAAAGCGATGATCCTTACAGGGTGCAGAATGTTAAGTGATATAACAAGAGAACTGGTTATGGATCTCAGATAAAAATATTTCCTGCCCGCGGGTTGGTCACGGGCAGGAAATCCGAGTCTTTAGCCTTTCACGCCGGTAAATATAGCAAAGTTATTAACTTTTATAATTAAAAAATCCTTTACCTGTCTTCATACCAAGCTGCCCGCCTCTGACCATTTTTTTTAGAAGCGGGGCCGGCCTGTATTTAGGATCTCCGAATTCTGTATAAAGTGTATTCATAACAGAAAGAATTATGTCATTACCGATGAGATCTGATAATGCAAGTGGCCCCATTGGATGGTTTGCTCCGAGTTTCATTGCTTCATCTATATCAGCAGCAGATGCAATGCCGTCTCCAAGTATACCTATGGCTTCATTTATCATAGGAACAAGTATCCGGTTAACAACAAAGCCAGGCGCCTCTTTGACCTCAACAGGGGTTTTCCCGATCTCTTTTGTGAGGTTCACTATAGCTGAAGTAACGTCATCCGATGTTGCGATTCCCCTGATAATTTCTACAAGTTTCATCATCGGAACCGGGTTGAAAAAATGCATTCCGATAACTTTATCAGGTCTTTTTGTTGATGATGCTATTTCAGTTATAGAAAGCGATGAAGTGTTTGTAGCAAGAATTGCTGATGCTTTGCAAATCTCATCAAGCTCTCTAAAAATCTTTTTCTTAATTTCCATATTTTCAACTGCTGCTTCAATTACAAGATCAGAATCAGCAGCATCAGAAATATTTGTTGTAGTTTTTATTCTGCCGAGAATTTTTGTCTTATCATCTGCTGTTAGCTTTTCTTTCTGCACAAGTTTATCAAGATTTTTTGTAATTATAGATAATCCTTTAGCAACAAAAGCCTCTTCGAGATCACGCATAATAACTTCATGACCGTGCTGTGCAAGAACCTGAACTATTCCTGCTCCCATTGTGCCTGAACCGAGTACTGTTACTTTCATTTTGTTTCCTCTTTATCTCCCTCTTTTATTTTGTTTTGAAATGAGGGCTTCTTTTTTCAACAAAAGCATTCATCCCTTCCTTCTGGTCTTCTGTTGCAAAACAGAGTGCAAAGATCTGGTTTTCGAAGGCAATTGCGGTGTTAATATCAGTTTCTATTCCCTTGTTTATTGCGAGCTTTGAATATCTGACAGCAATCTGTGCTTTAGATGAAATTTTTCCTGCAAGTTCAATTGCAACATTCATAAGCTCCTCTACGGATACTACTTTGTTAACAAGGCCAAGTCTCTCGGCTTCTGATGCAGAAATATAATCACCTGTAAAAATAAGTTCCTTAGCCTTTGCCGGGCCTATAAGTCTTGGAAGCCTTACACAACCTGAATAACCCGGTGTTATTCCAAGTCCCACTTCAGGCTGCCCGAACTTAGCGTTATCGCTTGCGATCCTGATATCACAGCTCATTGCCAGTTCACATCCGCCTCCAAGGGCAAATCCATTCACTGCCGCAATGGTCGGGATTTTCATAAGTTCAATTTTTTTAAAAACAGAAGAACCTAGTTCGCCCCATTCACGGCCCTCTTCACTATTATAATCCTTCATTTCCGGGATATCAGCTCCGGCAACAAATGCTTTGCCGTCACCCGTAATAATAAGCACATGAACGCTTTCATCAGAATTGATCATGTCTACTGCATCTCCAAGTTCATGGAGAAGTTTCGCGTTGAGAGCATTAAGAGACTTCGGTCTTGACAATGTAAGTATGCCGATATGTCCCTCTTTTCTGTACTTCAGGTTTTCGAATTGCACTTCAGCTTTCATATTCATAATCAGCCTCACGCTATTTTAATTAATCCGTTTAACGAGTTAAACGGGAAGGTATCCGGTGTTGATTCAAGAAATAAACTATTATTAAATTTATTACAATAACCCCTTCGTCTTTACTAACGTGGTTACATTAATTTTTTTTATAGTAACGTTTTATACCTTTAATAACTACAGCCCAATTTAATTTTGTAGCTTTTTTAATTACACCAATAATCGGTCTAACCACAAAATAATCACCATAACATAACAAGTGTTATATTTTTTTATCTAAAAAATTTTTATATGTTGACAGAATTCAGCATGAAGGCTTATGCCTCAGAAAGAAGGTAAAAAATTTCCGGTGTACTTTAAAAATTTACGGAGGCTCTGTATGAACGAAGTAGTAGTTGTTGGAGCGTGTAGAACACCAATAGGAAAATTTCTTGGCAGTTTAAAGGATGTTACAGCCAGACATCTCGCCGTAACAGTTGGAAAAGAGGCTATAAAAAGAGCAGGAGTTGATCCTTCAACAATAGATGAAATTGTTATGGGACAGGTTTATCAGCATATGCAGGATTCTCTCCCGGCCAGGGCTGTAGGTCTTGCTTGCGGGCTCCCCCACAGAAGCGCTGCTATGGTTGTAAACCAGAACTGTTCATCAGCTATGCGGGCCGTTGAAATTGCTGCACATAAAATAATGCTTGGTAAAACTGAAATAGCACTGACAGTCGGAGTTGAGAACATGACCCGTGTCCCATACATGATTCCGAATGGACGAACCGGATACAGAATGGGGAGCGGAGAACTTGTTGATGCTCTTTTACATGATGCTCTTTATGATGCGCTTGTTCCCGGACACATGGGCCTCACTGCAGAAAATGTCGCAAAAGAGTATAACATCACCAGGGAAGAATGCGATCAGCTTGCATTAATGAGTCATCAGAGAGCGGCAAATGCAGTTAATTCAGGGGTTTTCGATGAGGAAATAATACCCGTTGAAATTAAAAGCAAAAAAGGTACAACATACTTTTCCAAAGACGAACACTTTATACCAGATGCAAACCTTGAAGCTATGAGTAAATTAAAACCTGCTTTTAAACCTGACGGTGGAGTTGTTACTGCAGCAAATGCTTCAGGAATTAATGATGGAGCCGCAGCACTTGTTCTTATGTCTAAAAAGAAAGCTGAGGAATTAGGCCTCAAACCTCTCGCCAAACTTATTAACATAGTTGACGTAGGAGTTGACCCGCAAGTTATGGGGATCGGTCCTGCAGTTGCAATACCTCAGTGCCTGAATGAAGCCGGCCTTAAAGCATCTGATATCGATTACTGGGAAATCAACGAAGCGTTCGCTCCGCAGTTTATTGGATGCGAAAGAAAACTGAAAAAAGACTACAATATCGAAATTTCACGCGATAATGTTAACCATTACGGATCAGGTATTGCATTAGGTCACCCCATTGGATGTACAGGGATCAGAATTATTGTAACACTTCTTTATGAAATGAAAAGAAAGGGCTACTCAAATGGCGGTGCTTCTCTATGCGTAGGAACAGGCCCGGCAATGGCATCACTCTGGACAACAAAAATATAAACAGGCAGAAAGGAGGACAAAAATGAATACAGTAATAAGCGGACAGGAAAGCAGTTTCGGTTTCAAACTTACCGAAGAACAGGAAATGATCAGGCAGATGACAGCGGAATTTGCTGACAAAGAAATTAAACCCTTTGCCGGTGAATGGGATATTAACGATCATGTTCCAATGGATGTTCTTAAAAAAATGCACGATCTTGGTTTAACAAATATTGGAGTTCCGGCAGAATATGACGGCCAGGGTCTCGATAATTTTACAAGATATACAGTAGTTGATGAACTCGCACAGAGAGATGCAGGTATAGCAACAACTGTTGTTGCCTCTTCTCTTCTTGCTACTGACCCTGTTATGATCGGCGCAAACGATGAGCAGAAGAAATGGTGGTTTGGAAGGATGATGGAAGGAGCAATGTGCGGCTTCTGTTTAACTGAACCAGGCGCAGGTTCAGACGCTCTCGGCATGTCAACAAAATGTACAAAAGACGGAAATGACTGGATTCTTAACGGAACTAAACAGTTTATAACCAACGGCGGATTTGCGAAACAGTTTACTGTTTTTGCAACAACAGACAGAACCCTTGGCAATAAGGGTATATGCTGCTTCATGGTAGACAAAGACTTCCCCGGTGTTAAAATCGGAAAAAAAGAGGAAAAACTCGGTATAAGGACAACAAGTACAACTGAGGTTATTTTTGACGATGTAAGAGTTCCAGGCTGGATGTGTCTCGGAGCAGAAGGGAAAGGCACACCGATACTTATGGAAACTCTTGATTACTCAAGAACAGCCATCGCTGCTATGGCAGCAGGTATTTCAACTGGAGCATTAAATGCTGCTATTGAATATGCTAATGAAAGAAAACAGTTCGGAAAACCGATCTCTTCATTTCAGGCGATACAATTTATGCTTGCAGATATGGCTACCACTACTGAAGCATCAAGACTTCTGTATCAGAAGGCGGCGTGGGCGCAGGATAACGGCCTCCCGTTTAAAATGCTTTCCAATATGGCTAAAATGTATGCTGCAGATTGCGCCATGAAAAACGCAGTTGATGCTGTTCAGATTTTCGGCGGATACGGATATGTAAAAGAATATCCTGTTGAAAAATTCATGAGAGACGCAAAAATCATGCAGATCTTCGAAGGGACTGTACAGGTTCAAAGAATGGTTATAGGTAAATATCTTACAAAAGACGGTAAGTATACATATACATTCTAAGAATTAATTTACACACAGCAGCCGTTTAACGGCGGTTTCTGATATATATAAATCCCTCCGGATATTTACCGGGGGGATTTTTTATTCAATACATAATTGAAACCAGCCTGTAATAATCTTACATGTACATGAAAAAGCCGCCTGGTACAGACGGCTTTTTCATGGTAATAATAAGTATTTTAATTATACAGCGAGCTTGCTGCTCTTTCTCCAGATATTAAGCTTCTGCGCTTCTTTAATAAGCTCATCTTTAAACTGCGGATGTGCTATCTCTATAAGTGCTTCAGCTCTTTCCCATGTTGACTTGCCTTTCATCTGGGCTATACCGTTCTCTGTTACTATGTAGTGAACAATTGACCTTGGACATGTAACTATTGTCCCAGGAGCGAGTGTTGGTACTATTCTTGACTGAAGATTCCCCTCTTTATCAGTAAAAGTGGAACTTATGCATATAAGACCTTTTCCGCCCCTTGACTGAAATGCTCCAAATATAAAATCAAGCTGCCCCCCTGTTCCTGTTATATGTCTTGAACCGCTTGATTCCGATGATACCTGTGAATAAAGATCTACTTCTATCGCGTTATTTATTGCCATTACTTTATCATTCACGCTTATAACACGAGGATCATTTGTATAGCTCACGGGATATGATGCACAAATCGGATTGTTATCAAGAAACTCATACAGTTTCTTTGAACCCATAGCGAATGTGTAAACCATCTTCCCTTTATCTATAACTTTTCTTCTCCCTGAAATTTTTCCTGATTCATACATATCCACGTATGAGTCAGCAAGCATCTCCGTGTGTACACCAAGGTCTTTAAGATCACTTTGGGCTATCATTGAACCCACAATGTTTGGAAGACCGCCGATCCCAAGCTGCAGTGTGGCTCCGTCCTCTATAAGTGTCATTACGTGTTTTGCAATACCTTTATCTGCTTCTGTTGCCTTTGCTGCAGGTAACTCAATCAGAGGTGTGTTTGGCCCTTCAACAATCATATCAATTTCGGAGATATGTATTGATTCGGATGCTCCGCCGAGACATCTTGGTATTGTTGTATTAATCTCAACTATAACTTTAGATGCTTTTTTACAGTACGCATAGCCAAGCGAGTTTGAGGTTGATAAATTAAAAAAACCTTTATCATCCATCGGAGTTACCTGGATAAAAACAACATCCACCTTACCGTACTTAACAATTATTCTCGGCCCCTGATGATAGGTGAACGGAATATAGTTTACAAGCCCCTGATCAAAATACTTCCTCGCCATACCGGAGAAATGCCAGTCCTCCCAGGTAAAAGCTTCACGTTTCGGGTCAGCCTCAACACACTTAAGCGGTTTTGCCCTTGTCGTTGTAATGAGGATAACATCTTTCAGATCCTCCTTTCTTTTTGCAAGAGCAGCATCAAGAGCATCAACTCCCTGAATAAACTCTCCCATGAACACCACATCACCTGATTTAACAACCTTAGCAGCTTCATCAGCACTTTTCAGTTTATCCTGATAATGATTACGCCAGATAGTAGACATTTTTTAGCCTCCAGAAATTTTTTTCTATGTTTATTACTAACGCCGGTTACGAATGATTTTATTTCACTCATGCTCAGCGATTATTTCTCTCTCCTCAGTATTTCTTACCCACATTATTGCCTGTGCAAGAAGGTCAACTGATGAGTTCAAATCAAGTTTTTCCTTAATTCTCTCCCGGTAAGTCCCGATTGTGTTAACATTAAGATTCAAAGCTCTTCCGATTTCATTACGTTTATACCCGCGCCCCATAAGCCTGAAAATTTCAAGCTCCCGCCCTGTAAGAAGCTTCGCGGGATCCGGCACGCTGCTTTTTGTTCCTGAATCACCTCCTCTCCCCAGAAAATTATTGAGCATCCTTTCGTTCATAGCTTCGCTTATATATATTTTACCTGCGAGGAGCTGTCGTATAGCTACTGTAACATTATCAGACATCTCCTGTTTCATAATATATCCTTTTGCCCCGCTCTTCAGTGCCCGCTCTGCAAAAATTTTTTCATCATGCATTGACAGCACCAGAGTCGGGATATTAATCCCGTTATCCATTATATACTTAATCAGCTCCAGACCGCTTGTATCTTTAAGTGTTATATCCACAATGGCCAGATCCGGTTTAAGATTTTTTATTTTCTGAATAGCTGAAAAAAAATCTTCAGCTTCTCCGCAGACCTCCAAATCCACTTCTTCATTGATCAGCTGACCCAGCCCTTTCCTGAATATAGGGTGATCATCAACAATAAGTATCCTTGATTTCTTCATAACTTTTTGCTTTCCAGTCCCATTCTATTTTTCTATTATTCGCTCTGGGGAATTTAATAACTACATAAGTTCCGCCGCCGGCATTTATCCCTATCTCAAGAGAACCGCCGATTGCCCTTGCCCTGTACTTCATAATTGCAAGACCGATGCCGGTAGACTCTCCTGATGAAACATTAAAACCTGTTCCATTATCTTCGATGCAAAGATAAATATTCTCTTCATTTGAAGAATAAGTGATTACTATAAGATCCGCTTTCCCGTGCTTTATTCCGTTGGTAACAGCTTCCTGCACTATGTAATACATGTTAATAGCAATCTGACTGTTGTATATCATGACATCTGTATTATAATTTCTGAATTCACAATCGATCCCGTACATCTTTTCCACTGATGCTGCCAGTTCACTTATACCGGAACTCAGTCCATTCTCTTCAAGCCTCAGCGGGCATAACCCCCTGGACAGAGCCCGGGTTTTTTCATGCGCACCTTTCACAAGGCCCTGTATCTCCTCAGCCAGCCGCACATCAGGATTACATTGATGACGCAGCCGGTTTCTCAGTAATGAACACAGTGCATCTATCCCAACTATGTGCTGAGCAAGATCATCATGAAGATACTGCCCAATGCGATATCTCTCTCTTCCTGATGCAGTGAGAATTTCTCTCTCAAGACGGATCTGCTCAGTAACATCATAACCGGCCCAGATGATACACTTTTCCCCCTGAAGTTCAATAATTTCCGCGGAAAGAGAAAACCTCCTGATACCCTTGACACGGGAATACATCTGGGTTTCATAATCTCTCAGTTTTCCATCCGCCATAAGTTCACTGACGAATTTTGCCCTGTCCTCCGAATCGGTAAAAAAATCGATTTCTGTTGTAGTTTTTCCTATAAGTTCTTCTTTCGAATAACCTACAAGTTTAAGATAGCTTTCATTGATGTCCACATAACGTCCTTCATTCAGTGTTGTTATGGAACTTGGAGCCGGGCTCGCGTAAAACGCTTTTGAATATTTTTCATCTGATATCCGCAGCTGCTGTTCTGCAATTTTAAGTTCGGTGATATCAGAAAAAATAAACATGCATCCTGACACATTGCGGTTCATGTCATAAAAAATTTTAGGTGTTGCGATAGCGTGAAAAACTTTGTCATCTCTCTTCGAACTGTTAAATTCAAGGTACTTGGGAAGTTCATCAGTTCTGTTACGGAACCAGTAGAGCCACTGATTAACAACATCCTCTTCGAAAAATTCCCGTATATTCCTTCCAAGAATTCTGCTCTTATCAACATTAAGCATATTGCAGATCTCTTTTGAAGCAAATCGGATAATGCCGTCCCTGTCATGAAATCCCATTGCGCCCTTCATGTTATCAGCAATGGAACCGACAAGGAGTCCGCCGTCATGGATAAGTCTTTCGGGGCGTAACTGATCTGTTATATCATACATTGTTGTGATATAACAGTCCTCATCGCGATTATAAGAAACTGTTCCTGAAATAATTTTTTTCGGAAATTTATTTCTGATGGAGCACCAGAATTTGCCTGAGGGTATTACACCGGAATCCCTGTATATTTCACCGTTTTCAACGGGAGTATACGGGTAATCATAATTAACAAGATCATGCCAGGAAGTATTAATTATTTTATCTTCAGATCGCCCTGTGACATCAAGGAACTGACTGTTGCATCTGATTATCTTCAGTTCCGAGTCAAGAACCGCTGTCGCAAGCCCTGACTGCTGAATAAAAACATCATAATTGATATCCAAATTACCGCGCATACCTTCTACCGGTTCCCTTTTAAAACCGGGCATCAACAATCCCAACTTCCCGGTTTTTTTAAATCTTCAGCAGCCGTTACACCCCGGCTGCCGAAAACAGCAGCCGGAAAATGCCCCGGCGGAAACATAGAAGGCAGCGCAGAAATTTCATCTACTCTGCAAACTCGGAAAGAACACTTGTTGCAACTACAAGCCTCTGAATTTCCGATGTGCCTTCATATATTTCTGTAATCCTTGCATCTCTATAAAGCCTTTCAGCGATATAATCCTTCACATAGCCGTATCCCCCGTGTATCTGGATACATTTATGAGAACATCTGTGCGCGCATTCTGAAGCGTATAGTTTAGCCATTGCTGAATATTTACTCACAGGCCTTCTATTTGCCCCGTTTTTGTCACAAAGAGCTGCCGCCTGATAAACCAGCAGCCTCGCTGCTTCAATCTCTGTGGCCATGTCTGCAATCATCCACTGTATAGCCTGAAGTTTACCTATAGGTGCTCCAAACTGCTCCCTCATATTAGCATACTTCGCCGCTTCTTCAAGTGACGCCTGCGCAATACCGAGAGCCTGTGCAGCAATACCGACACGCCCGCCGTCAAGGGTATGCATCGCAATCTTGAAGCCCTCACCCGGCGCTCCAAGCATCCTGTCCTCAGGAATATCACAATCTTCATAAATCATTTCAGTAGTTGATGACGCGCATATTCCAAGCTTATCCTCAACTTTTCCCACGCTGAATCCGGGATCTCCTTTCTCGATAATAAAAAATGAAGTATTCTTATTCTTGGTTGCATTCTTATCCGTAACAGCAAGTGTCACATGCACATCCGCATACTCGCCGTTTGTAATAAAGTTCTTACTTCCATTCACGATGTAACCGTTGCCGCCTTTTACAGCAGTGGTTTTGGTCCCGCCTGAATCTGAGCCCGCGTTCGGTTCAGTAAGCCCGAAAGCTCCGATATGCTCACCGCGGCAGAGCTTAGGCAGATACTTCTCTTTCTGCGCCTCTGTTCCGAAATAGTTAATCGGAGAAACGCACAATGAATTATGAGCTGATACAATAACACCTGAAGAGGCGCAAACTCTCGAAATCTCTTCAACTGCGATGGCATATGAAACATAGTCCATTCCGGCTCCGCCATACTTATCATCGTAAACAACCCCCATGATACCCAGTTCGCCTAATTTTCTTGTTGTTTCAAGAGGGAATCTGTGTGTTCTGTCTATTTCCACAGCCTGTTCCCTCAATTCCTTCTCTGCAAATTCACGGCACATATTCCGTACCATCAGTTGCTCTTCCGTTAAATCAAACATACTTCTCCTCCTATTTCCCCCTGAATAGGACTGTTTCAGCCCCTGTTAATTATCTACACTGAAATTCACTATACTTCAATAGTCTGATAATCTATTATCCTGTGGTCGAATTAATTATTTTCATGTAGTATGAATAAATAAAATCAACTACCCGTGAGGTTAATTCTACTCTTCCCAAAAACCGGATTTTCTGTAAATTACCATCAATATGATTAAAAATAAAATGGCGCATTGTTGCATTTTTGACCGGCTGGTCAAATAATTCAGCAGCAGCCTTCTTTTCAGAGGAAAAAGGAAACAGATATACCCTGATTTAAACTCTGACCGGACGGATTTACAACATCGGCGGTCAAAAAATGAATTCAATTTCAATGGATGTGACAATGGAAAACACAATATCTTTCAGGCTTACAGAAGAGCAGGAGATGATCAGGCAGATGACAGCTGAATTTGCCGACAAGGAGATCAAACCATTTGCGGGAGAATGGGATATTAAAGATCACGTCCCAATGGATGTCCTGGCCAAATTGCACGAACTGGGTCTCACCAACATAGGTGTACCAGCTGAATACGGCGGCCAGGGCCTTGACAACCTCACAAGGTACACTATATGTGACGAGCTTGCACAGAGAGACGCAGGTATAGCAACAACTGTTGTGGCATCATCTCTCCTTGCAACAGACCCGGTAATGGTAGGTGCCAATGACGAACAGAAAAAATGGTGGTTCGGAAGAATGCTTGAAGGGGCAATGTGCGGGTTCTGCTTAACAGAACCGGGCGCGGGATCTGATGCTCTCGGCATGTCAACAAAATGCACAAAAGACGGCAACGACTGGATCATCAGCGGAACCAAACAGTTTATAACAAACGGCGGATTCGCAAAGCAGTTTACCGTATTTGCAACCATGGACAGAGCTATGGGGAACAAGGGAATCTGCTGCTTCATGGTGGATAAAGATTTCCCCGGAGTTAAAATCGGCAAGAAAGAAGAGAAACTCGGAATAAGGTCATCAAGTACAACCGAGGTTATTTTTGAAGATGTACGTGTTCCCGGATGGATGTGTCTCGCTGGAGAAGGAAAAGGAACACCGATGCTCATGGAAACCCTTGATTATTCGCGTACTGCCGTAGCTGCTATGGCAACAGGTATCGCAACCGGTGCGCTGAATGCATCAATTGCTTATGCGAATGAAAGAAAACAGTTCGGAAAACCGATATCCGCTTTCCAGGCAATACAGTTTATGCTTGCTGACATGGCCACACAAACTGAATGCTCGAGGCTTTTGTACCAGAAAGCCGCCTGGTGCCAGGATAATAACCTCCCGTTCAAAATGCTCTCAAATATGGCTAAGATGTATGCCGCGGATACAGCAATGAAATCCTCACTGGATGCAGTTCAGATCTTCGGCGGATACGGATATGTGAAGGAATACCCGGTAGAAAAATTCATGAGAGATGCGAAAATAATGCAGATCTTTGAAGGTACTGTTCAGGTTCAACGGATGGTTATCGGGAAATATCTCACAACAGAAGGTAAGTATACTTATACTTTTTCATAACATAAATTTAAAACCCTGCGTTATGCAGGGTTTTAATTCATTTTTTTCACCAGTATCTGCCATAAAAAAACACTATTTTACCGAATTTTAATTATATTAATAATAAGAATAACCTGGAAACCTTCTGGGGAATTCTGTTGATAAACTTAAGGCCGCTCAATGAGCGGCCTTTTTTTATGCGACATAATATTAAAATATAAACTAAACAACAAGTTTATTGCTTCTTCGCCATATATTCAGTTCAGCAGCCTGTTTAATAAGTTCTTCCCTGAAATCCGGGTGGGCAATCTCAATAAGAGCCTCTGCTCTCTGCCATGTGGATTTCCCTTTCATCTGTGCCGCGCCGAATTCAGTCACCACGTAATGTGTAATTGACCTGGGGCATGTCACAATCGTTCCCGGAGTAAGAGTTGGTACAATTCTTGAATGAAGTTCTCCTTTCTTATCTTTAAAAGTGGAACTTATACAGATAAGGCCTTTCCCGCCGCGTGAGTTGAAAGCACCCATCATAAAATCAAGCTGCCCCCCGGTTCCTGAAATCTGCCGCGCAGCACTGGACTCAGAGGCTACCTGTGAGAAGAGATCGACTTCAAGCGCATTATTAATTGCTACCACCTTGTCGTTAAGACCTATGATCCGGGGATCATTGGTATAACTGACGGGGTATATGGCACACACGGGGTTGTTATCAAGAAAATCATAAAGTTTTTTTGAACCCATAGCAAAAGTATAAACCATCTTACCTTTATCGATCATCTTTCTTCTGCCGGTAATTCTGCCGGACTCGTACATGTCAACATATGAATCAGCAAGCATCTCGGTATGAACACCTATATCCTTCAAATCACTCTTTGCGATCATGCTGCCTACAACATTGGGGAGACCACCTATACCCAGCTGCAATGTAGCTCCATCTTCAATAAGACTCATCACATGACCCGCTATGCCGAGATCCGCATCCCCCGGTGTAACAGCAGGGAGTTCAATAAGCGGGTTGTCCGGGCCCTGAACAATCATATCAACTTCTGATATATGTATAGCCTCTGACGCTCCACCAAGACACCTTGGATTGTTGTTATTAACTTCAACAATAACTTTTGCAGCTTTTTTGCAGTATGCGTAACCTATTGAATTAGAAGTTGAGAAGTTAAAAAATCCTTTTTCATCCATAGGCGCAACACGGATAAAGACCACATCCACTTTGTTATATTTTGCGACAACCCGCGGAGCCTGATGATAGGTAAAAGGAATATAACTGGCAAGCCCCTGCTCTGAAAATTTTCTGGCAACGCCTGAAAAATGCCAGTCATCCCAGGTAAAGACCTCTCTTTTCGGATCAGCCTCAACGCACTTCAGAGGTCTTGTCCTTGTTGTTGTTACTATTATGACATCCTTAAGCTCTTCTTTTCTTTTCGCAAGTGCCTCATCCATTGCTTCGACAACCTGTATGAACTCACCCATGAAAATTACATCTCCGGATTTTACACAGAGAGCAGCTTCATCAGCGCTCCGGAGTTTCTCTCTGTACTGATCTTGCCAGATATTACTCATTTCTGCTATTTCCCCTTTTTATTTGTCTTATTTATATTAAAGCCTTTATTTGATCTCCTGCTCCTCAACTTTCTGCACCCAGAGTATCGCTCTGGCCATGAGCTCATTGGATGAAGATAGATTAAGTTTCTCTTTGATCCTCTCCCTGTATGTGCCTATTGTATTCACATTAAGATTCAGCGCTTTTCCTATCTCGTTTCTTCTGTAGCCTTTACCCATCATCCTGAATATCTCAAGTTCCCTGTCAGTCAGTACTGCCGCAGGGTCCTTTTCAAGTTCAAGAGGAGTACCCTCAACAGCACGGCCGGTTAAAGAGCTGAGTATCCTGTCATTAATGGCGTCACTTACATATATCTTCCCTGCAAGAACATGCCTGATTGCGGCAGTTACGTTACCCGACATCTCCTGCTTCATTATATAACCCTTTGCCCCGGACTTTAGCGCACGCTCTGCGAATATCTTTTCATCATGCATTGAAAGAACAAGTACAGGTATGTTAAGATTGTTGTCATTAATAAATTTTACCAGCTCCAGTCCGCTGGTATCTTTAAGTGTAATGTCAGCAATTACAAGCTCAGGATTGAGCTGCCTGACCTTTTTTGTAGCAGAGAACACATCCTCCGCTTCACCGCACACCTCCATATCCGGCTCTTCATTAATAAGCTGTATCAGCCCCTTTCTGAAGATAGGGTGATCCTCAACGATGAATATCTGTGATTTCCTCATAGCTCACCTGTTTCCAGTCCCATTCGGTCTGTTTATTATTAATTCTCGGGAACGTCAGAAGAATATAAGTACCATTTCCCGGTTCACTATTAACTTCAAGGCTTCCGCCGATTGCCCTGGCTCTGTATTTCATCAGGCTCTGCCCCATGCCGTTTGAAGCAATTTCCTTCGGATCAAAACCTTTCCCGTTATCCTCTACAGAGATATAAAGGTTATCCTCGTTTGAAAAATAAGTTATTATTATTTCACTGCATGAGCCATGTTTAACTGCATTATTCACAGCCTCCTGCACAATGTAAAACATATTTATAGCTATCTGGCTGTTGTAAATTATTTCGAATAAATTAAAATTATGAAAAATACAATTTATACCGAACATTTTTTCTGTCCGTAACGCCAGATCCCTGATTGCAAAACTGAATCCGTTCTCTTCAAGGGATACAGGACAAAGCCCCCTTGCTGCACCCCTTGTTTTTTCAAGGGCCTCTTTCATATATTCATGAATTTCCCCTGCAAGCTTAATCTCAGGATTCCCTGAAGTTTTAAGCCGGTTTTCCAGCAGAGAGCACATTGCCTCCACCCCCACAAGGTGCTGCCCCAGATCGTCATGGAGATACTGGCCGATGTTGTATCGCTCTCTTCCAGTTGCCTCAAGGACTTCTTTTTCAAGCCTTATCTCATCAGTGACATCATATCCGACCCAGATGATACACTTCTCACCCTGAAGTTCGATCAGCTCGGCGGAGAGTGAGAATGTCCGCAAACCCTTTACCCTTGAATTAACATGGGTTTCATAATCACGAAGTTTACCTTTTGATTCAAGCTCAGCAACAAATCTTTTCCTGTCATCCCTGTATTTAAAAAAATTGATATCAGTTGATGTTCTGCCGATAAGTTCCTCTTTCGAGTAACCCACAAATGCACAATAGCTTTCATTAACATCAATATAACGGCCCTCAGCCAGTGTTGTTATTGAACTGGGAGCGGGACTTGCCTGGAACGCCTTTGAGTATTTTTCATCAGAAAGCCGAAGTCTCTCTTCATTCATTTTAAGTTCTGTTATATCAGTAAAGATAAACATGCAACCTATTACTTTTCTGTTGTAATCAAAAAACAGACGGGGTGTTGCAATAACATGAAAAACTTTATCTTTCTTTCTTGTACTGATAAACTCAAGATACAGAGGAACGCTTTCAGCCTTCTCATTCATAAGGATCAGCCACTTATTAACAAGCTTCTCGTCAAAAAATTCATTTATATGGTGCCCGATGATATCTTTTTTTCCTGAGCCGACAATTCTGCATGTTTCGGAGGAGGCAAATCTTACAATTCCCCGGCTGTCATGAAATGCCATTGCCCCTTTTAGGTGGTCTGCAATTGATCCGATAAGAAGCCCGCCATCATTAACAAGCCGCTGAGGTGTAACCTGCTCAGATATATCATAGAGTGTTGCGAAATAAATTGACTTTTCTGGATCGTAGGAAATAGTTGCGGAGATAAGTTTTTTCGGAATTTTATCTTTAATTGAGCACCAGAACTTCCCGGAGGGCGGTGCGGCACATTCAGTTACATCAGGAATAGAGTCTATAGGAGTAAAGGGGTAATCATAATTAATAAGGTCGTACCATTTTTTATTTTTTATTTTCTCACTTGAAAAACCTGTTATATTAATCAGTTCATCATTAAATTCAATAATTTTCAAATCATCATCAAGAACCAGAGCTGCAAGCCCGGACTGGGTAATCAAATCTTTTTCTTTAAAAAATTTTTTATTCATAACTGTATCCGGTTTACTTATTGATCCATCTTAACCGACCATACTGTCAATCCCTTTTTCAACGCGCTATTTAATGCTTCCCTCTGAATTATTAAAAACAATAAAAAAAAGTCTCTGCCATAATTAATCATGATAGAGACTTTAAATTATTACAAAAATGAAATTTGAATCCTGATAAAAATATTTATACTGTCATCAGTTTCTACCTTTCGAATATCATAGCCATACCCATACCGCCGCCTATACACATGGAGACGATACCGGTTGAGAAATTCTTTCTCTTCATCTGGTACATTGTTGTTACTGCCATCCTCGCGCCAGTACATCCAATCGGGTGGCCAAGAGAAATCCCGCTTCCAAGCTGGTTGGGAAATTCGTTGTCAAGACCGAGTTCCCTGAAACACCCTATTGCCTGGGACGCGAATGCCTCGTTAATCTCTACCATATCCAGATCCTTTATTGTCATACCTGCGAGCTTTAAAGCTTTCCTCACAGCAGGTACAGGGCCGAGTCCCATGTATGCGGGATCAACTCCCCCTGTGGCAAAAGATTTTATTTTTACTATAGGCTCAAGTCCCATCTCTTTTGCCTTGTCAGCGCTCATCATGAGAACCGCTGCTGCTCCGTCATTTATTCCTGAAGCGTTTCCCGCTGTAACTGTTCCGTCCTTTTTAAATGCAGGCTTCATGGATGCCATCTTTTCAAGTGTTGTCTCCATAGGCCTTTCATCTGTATCTACAATTATATCACCTTTCCTTGATGAAATAACTACCGGCACAATCTCATCCTTGAAGAGACCTGTTTTGATCGCATTCATAGCCCTCTGGTGTGACATCAGACCGAGCTTATCCTGCTCCTCCCTGCTTATACCGTACAGTTCTGCTATATTCTCCGCTGTTATACCCATATGGTATCCGTTGAATATTTCATAAAGGCCGTCATAAACCATGAGGTCGTGGATATCGCCTGTTCCGGTGAGCTCCATCCTGTGTCCCCACCTTGCCTTTTTAAGAGCAAGAGGAGCGTTACTCATGCTCTCCATACCGCCTGCAACAACTACATCAGCCTGACCTGTCATAATTGATTGTGCTGCCATTGCTATTGCCTTCAGTCCTGAACCGCATACTATGTTTATTGAACAGCCTGCCGCCTCTTTCGGAATACCCGCGTGGATTGCCGCCTGGCGTCCGGGATTCTGCCCCTGTGCCGCCTGGAGAACACAGCCCATTACTGTCTCATCTACTGTTATCTCTTTTGCCCCGGCTTCATATTTATATCCCTTTTTCTCCAGCTCAAGCTGGCCCGCGTGTTTAAGCTTATCAGGTGAGATACTAATCTGCTCTCCTGAAACAACAGGTTTAAGATTAATTTTTCTGAATACTTCTCTCATTACAAGAGAACCCATCTCTATTGCTGATACATCTTTCAGACTGCCACCGAAAGCTCCGACTGATGTCCTTGAACCGCTTACTATAACCACTTCTTTCATAATTCAATCCCCCTATGATTGAGTTAAAGCTGATGATGAATTATCCTTCAAACTCTGAAAGAACATTAGCAGCAATAACAAGTCTCTGTACTTCTGATGTCCCTTCATAGATTTCAGTAATTCTTGCATCTCTATAAAGTCTTTCTGCAATATAATCCTTAACATAGCCGTAACCGCCATGTATCTGTATACATTTATGAGCACATCTGTGTGCGCATTCAGCTGCGTAGAGTTTTGCCATTGCAGCGTATTTACTTGCAGGCCTTCTGTTAGCACCGTTCTTATCAAGAATTGCCGCTGCCTGATATACAAGAAGCCTTGATGCTTCAATCTCTGTAGCCATATCAGCAATCATCCACTGTATTGCCTGTAGTTTTCCTATTGGAGCTCCGAACTGCTCTCTCATATTGGCATATTTTGCAGCTTCTTCCAGTGCAGCCTGGGCGATCCCGAGAGCCTGTGCTGCAATACCTACACGTCCGCCGTCAAGTGTGTGCATCGCGATTTTAAAACCTTCACCCGGTTTGCCGAGCATCCTGCCTTCAGGAATCTTACAGTCTTCATAAATCATTTCAGTGGTGGATGAAGCGCATATTCCGAGTTTATCCTCAACTTTCCCTACGCTGAAACCCGGATCTCCTTTCTCAATAATAAAGAAAGATGTATTTTTATTCTTTGATGCATTTTTATCAGTAACCGCAAGAGTCACATGTACATCGGCATATTCGCCGTTAGTAATAAAGTTTTTGCTTCCGTTGAGAGTAAAACCTTTGCCGTCAGGAACTGCCGTTGTTTTTGTTCCGCCTGAATCTGAACCTGCGTTTGGTTCTGTGAGGCCGAAAGCCCCGATATGTTCACCTTTGCAGAGTTTAGGAAGATACTTCTGCTTCTGCTCCTCTGTACCGAAATAATTTATCGGTGAAACGCAGAGTGAGTTGTGAGCTGAAACTATTACACCTGATGATGCGCAGACCCTTGATATCTCTTCAACTGCTATAGCGTATGATACATAGTCCATACCGGCTCCGCCATATTTATCATCATAAACAACGCCCATTATACCTAACTCACCGAGCTTTCTTGTTGTCTCAAGCGGGAACCTGTGGGTTCTGTCTATTTCTACCGCCTGTTCTCTTAACTCCTTCTCAGCGAATTCACGGCACATATTTCTGACCATCAATTGTTCTTCTGTTAAATCAAACATGATCTCTCCTCCTGGGAAATAAATAATATAACAAATTAATAGCATCTTCAGGAGATATCTGCAATAACCCTACTTAGTTACACGTTGTGGTCAATAAATTGATTTTACTGTGATGAATAGAGGAGTATTTTTTTAAAGCTGTGCGTCCGGGCTGCCGCTCTCCTGCTTCCTGACCCATGCTATTGCGTGGGCAACAAGAGCGCTTGAAGATTCAAATGCCATCTTCTCTTTTATTTTTTCTCTGTAGGTTCCAATTGTATTTATATTCAGGTTCAGCATCCCGGCAATATCTTTTCTCTGGTACCCTTTCCCGAGAAGCATGTATATCTCAAGCTCTCTCCCTGAAAGAATTGACGCAGGATTATCGTTGCTTATTTCTTCCGGTTTCTCTTCTTTCGCAGAAAAGGAATTCAGCATCCGTTCGTTCATTGTATCACTGAGGTATATCTTTCCGGAAAGCACATGCCGTACCGCCCCCGCAACCTGTTTTGCCATCTCCTGCTTCATAATATAGCCTCTTGCACCGGACTTTATAGCACGTTCCGCGAATATTTTTTCATCATGCATGGAGAGAACAAGCACCGGTATTTTCATCCTGTTGTCATTTATGAACTTTATAAGTTCAAGGCCGCTGGTATCATTCAGTGTAATGTCAACAATCGCTATGTCAGGTTTAATTCCCCTGAGCTTGGTAGTGGCGCTGAATACGTCTTCAGCTTCATCACAAACTATCATGTCACTCTCTTCATTGATAAGCTGTCTTAGCCCCTTGCGGAAAATGGGGTGATCATCTACGATAAACACTTGCGATTTCTTCATAGGTTTTCTGCTTCCAGTCCCATTCATTTTTTTTATTGTTAATTCTCGGGAACTTCAATAAAACGGATGTTCCCGATCCGGGCTCACTTTCAATATCTACAGAACCTCCTATTGCCCGTGCTCTGTATTTTATCAGGCTGAGCCCCATCCCTGATGATTCATTTTTCACTATATCAAATCCATCACCATCATCTCTAATAAGAATAAAAATAGTGTCTGCGCTTGATGAGTATGTTATCTCTATTGTACCCGCTTTACCATGTTTTATTGCATTATTAACTGCTTCCCTTACAATATAATACATATTAATTGCAATCTGACTGTTGTAAATTTTAATGTTCGAGTTGTAATTACGATACTCACACTTTATATTATACATTTTTGAAATCTTAATGGAGAGCTCTTCAATAGCAGAACTGAGGCCGTTCTCTTCAAGCCTTACAGGGCATAATCCTCCAGCCATATTCCTTGCTTTTTCATGTGCTTCTCTCAGGTATTCAGATATATCAGTCAGCATATCGACATCAGGGCTGTTATTAGCTTTCATCCTGTTTTCCAGTATTGCACACATAGCTTCAATACCCACAATATGCTGACCCAGATCATCATGGAGATATTGTCCGATTTTGTATCTTTCCCTGCCTGTAATAGTCAGGACCTCCTTTTCAAGGCGGATCTGATCAGTAACGTCATATCCCACAAGAATGATACATTTTTCACTCTGCAGTTCAATTATCTCCGCGGAGAGGGAGAACGTCCGGATCCCTTTTACTCTTGAATAAACCTGTGTCTCATAATCACGTAATTTCCCGTTTATCATCAGTTCATTTACAAACTTTTCTCTTTCCACTTTGTTTACTATAAAATTAATGCTGGTTGTTGTTTCACCGATAAGTTCCTCTTTTGAATACCCCACCAGTCGCGCATAACTTTCATTAACTTCTAAAAATCTTCCGTCTTTAAGTGTTGTAATTGAACTTGGTGCGGGACTGGCGTGAAACGCCTTGGAATATTTCTCATCAGAAATCTTCAGTTTCCGTTCATGGTGCTTTAACTCTGTTATATCCGCAAAAATAAACATACACCCCGCAACAGTACCGTCTTTTTTCATGAATAGTCTTGGAGTTGCTATTGAATGAAAAACCTGTACATGACTATGACTTCCGGATGTATTGAATTCAAGATTACCCGGAAGCTCACAGTTTTTTTTATTCATAAGAGAGAGCCACTTCTCAACAAGCCCGTGATCAAAAAAATCTCTGATATGCCTGCCGATAATATCCCTGCTGCTGAGCCCTGCCATACTGCATATCTCGCGGGATGCAAATCTGATTATACCATCACTGTCATGATACGCCATAGCCCCTTTTACAGAATCTGTAATAACACCGGTAATTATCCCGCCATCAGTTACAAGTTTCTCCGGTGATATCTGATCACTGATATCATACAAAGTGGCAAAATAGACCCTTTGTATCCAGTCATACTTTACTGTAGCTGAAAAAATTCTCCGGGGGTTTTTATATTTCTGCCAGCACCAGAATTTACCGGTAGGAGTTTTCATACCCCATTTCATGTATAAATTTTCTCCGCTGACTGTACAGGGATTATAATACGCAACAAGATCATTCCACTTCATACCTGAAAGGACAGGTTCCGGAATACCTGTAATTCTGGTCAGTTCATCATTAAATCTGACTATTGTTAAATTTTCATCGAGTTCCAATGTAGCGAGTCCCGACTGGCTGAAATAATCGTTTTCATTCTGCACTACATATTGCATAATAATTTACACCGCCTTAACCCGAGATAGCTTCTATTAGACTTTTTCTAAATTAACGCCTTACGAAATGACAATTTAATGTTCTAATTCAATCGTAAAAGCCTGTAATTTCTGCCAATCTAAAAAAAGTCCGCTATAAAGTATAAGGCCTTTTTCAGCTTTAATAACAATACTCAGTATGTAATTATTAATGTAATTCTATTGATTAAATTATTGTAGCTTTAGTAATTATAGGAAAAAATTTACCGAGGAAAATCATTTAAAAGATATTCAGCCGCAAAAGCGGCTGAATATCAGAGTATTAGAAGACAAAAACAGGCAGGTTCTACCTGCATTTAAAATCAGCATTTCTTTTTTCGATAAATGCTGTCATACCCTCTTTCTGATCCTCAGTGGCAAAACAGAGTGCAAAAACCTGATTTTCAAAAACTATAGCTGTTTCAATATCTGTCTCAAGGCCCCGGTTTATAGCCATTTTTGAATAACGGACAGCAAGCTGTGCACGTGAAGCTATCTTCTGCGCCAGTTCAAGAGCGCTGTCCATTAATTTTTCAGGAGCCACAACCCTGTTGACAAGGCCGATTTTTTCAGCTTCAGCAGCGTTAATAATATCCCCTGTATAAATAAGCTCCTTCGCCTTCGCCGGTCCCACAAGTCTGGGGAGCCTCACGCATCCTGAATACCCCGGTGTAATTCCAAGACCAACCTCAGGCTGTCCGAACTTCGCGTTTTCAGAAGCAATACGGATATCACAGCACATTGCAAGCTCACAACCTCCGCCAAGGGCAAATCCGTTAACAGCCGCAATTGAAGGTATCTTCAGCTTTTCGATCTTATTGAAAACACCTGCGCCCAGTTCGCCCCATTCTCTCCCCTGCTCACTGTTAAAATTCTTCATCTCAGCAATATCAGCACCAGCCACAAACGCTTTTCCCTCTCCGGTGATAATCAGGACAGAGAGATCTTTATCTTCAGCAGCCATATCTGCAACTTTCCCAAGCTCAACAAGAAGATCCGTGTTAAGGGCATTCATCGCCTTGGGACGTGAAACAGTGACAATCCCTACGACGCCATTTTTTGTATATGTTAAATTCTGAAAATCCGCCATCTTTATAAACCCCCGGTACTAATAAATAAAAAGGCACCGCTTACACGGTGCCCCTATATCAGTTTCTATCTTTCGAATATCATAGCCATACCCATACCGCCGCCTATACACATGGAGACGATACCGGTTGAGAAATTCTTTCTCTTCATCTGGTACATTGTTGTTACTGCCATCCTCGCGCCAGTACATCCAATCGGGTGACCAAGCGATATTCCGCTTCCAAGCTGGTTCGGAAATTCGTTGTCAAGGCCGAGTTCCCTGAAGCACCCTATTGCCTGGGACGCAAATGCCTCGTTGATTTCAACCATGTCAAAATCCCTGATAGTCATACCAGCGAGTTTCATGGCCTTTCTCATTGCAGGTACAGGTCCGAGTCCCATGTATGCAGGGTCAACTCCGCCAACCGCAAATGATCTTATTTTTACTATGGGCTCAAGTCCCATCTCTTTTGCCTTGTCAGCGCTCATCATGAGAACTGCTGCTGCTCCGTCATTTATCCCTGAAGCGTTTCCCGCTGTAACTGTTCCATCTTTCTTAAATGCAGGCTTCATAGCAGCCATCTTTTCAAGTGTTGTCTCCATTGGCCTTTCGTCTGTATCTATAATTATATCACCTTTCCTTGATGAAATAACTACCGGCACAATCTCCTCCTTGAAGAGACCTGTTTTGATCGCATTCATAGCCCTCTGGTGTGAAAGAACTCCGAGTTTGTCCTGCTCCTCTCTCCCTATTCCATAAAGTTCTGCAATATTTTCAGCTGTGATACCCATGTGGTAGCCGTTGAAGATTTCATAAAGTCCATCATATACCATGAGGTCGTGGATATCGCCTGTTCCGGTGAGCTCCATCCTGTGTCCCCACCTTGCCTTTTTAAGAGCAAGAGGAGCGTTGCTCATGCTCTCCATACCCCCTGCAACAACTACATCAGCCTGGCCTGTCATAATTGACTGTGCAGCATTTGCTATTGCTTTAAGGCCGGAGCCGCATACTATGTTAACAGAATAACCTGCTGCCTCTTTAGGTATACCCGCGAATATTGCCGCCTGACGCCCCGGATTCTGACCCTGCGCAGCCTGAAGAACACAGCCCATGATTGTCTCATCAACTGTTATCTCTTTAGCTCCAGCCTCGTAAAGATATCCCTTTTTCTCAAGATCAAGCTGCCCTTTCTGCTTAAACTTATCCGGAGCTACACTGATCTGCTCGCCGGAAACCACAGGTTTGAGATTAATCTTTTTGAATACCTCTCTCATGACAAGTGATCCCATCTCTATTGCTGATACGTCCTTTAAACTCCCCCCGAAAGCTCCTATTGATGTCCTTGCTCCGCTTACAATAACGACTTCTTTCATTAGTAATCCTCCATCTCTATTGTATATTTCTCACTCATTGTAATTTATTTACAAAAATTCTGCAAGCATATTTAGATTAACCCTCCGTTTTAAAAGAAACACTCAGGTATTCCAAAAATTATCATAAAAAACAACAATCTCCGGATACATGCAGAATTTTGCTGTAACCATTTATTCAGTAAAAGGATTTTACTATACCATAATCAGTGTTGGCAGAGTCTCAGGAATTTTCAGTAAAAAACTTTGCTGTTTCCCTGGACAAAAGAAAAACCGACGCAGCAGAGAACATGAATATACAGATGATTTTAACAATTGTATATATTGAAAAAATAAATTCTCCGGCAGAAAATGTATTATATAATTCAAAACCAATCATTATTGCCATAAAAATATTGTATAATGAAGTAGCTATTCTGCTCCATTTGCGAAGTGAAAGTATCGCAAAACAGAAAAACATCCCCATAGTCATATGGAGTATTGAAATTGTTCCGGTTTTTAAAATTGATGATATGATAAAAAGAATCCAGGCGGAAATTGTGATAACTATTCCATATCTCACCTTAGCCGGAAGTTCTTTAAAACTCAGTTTTCCACTTTTCATATGGACTCCTCTTAACCTTTGATAGATTATCTGATATATCGTCCTTTTATAAAATACGCAAAACCATCGGCAGTCTCTTTTTCTATTTTAAACTTAATTTTTTTTGTTATGATGTTATTCAAATCATCTATCCCTGCAATGGTTATACCATCAAATTCGGTCAACGCCGGTTTACCTGATTCAGGGAGAATCAGAACGGGTTTTGGCATTATCTCAAGATTATTAAATCCCTTGCGTATTAAAATATTTATAAGATGGCACACCCTCCACAGTCCTGCTGTGGCTTTTTCAAGGGAATAATCTCCCGCGTAGAGGGTGTTGCCCTCTACGCGGAGATTGCCGGTTTTGGGGGATTTTGCCAGTACAAAAAAACCATTTTCAGATATAATAAGGTGTTCCACACGCAATAATTCAAAACTAAAATCATTAATAACAAAATAACTGTCATCCAGTTCGTTCAGTTTTTCAATCACCATGCTTTCAATTTCAATTATCCTTTCATATTCAGACCTGTTGAAAATTCTTTTCCATCCCAGGGGATTCAGTTTTACAGAAACAAGTACACTTACAGCCAGAACAACAGCTACAATAAAAAGAATTTTCATCAGATCCGATGCCGGGTCATCTGAAGTATAGAGCATAAAAGCAACAAGTGAGATGGAGGATATAATCATGAAAAACGCATGCTTCATCATTGAGGTTTCAACTTTTTTACCCGGATGCCCTTCAACATATGCCATAATATTCATTCCTCCAGATTTATTAACTCTGCCAGACAGATACTTTGTTGTAATATAAATAATATAATTATAAACTTTTTGTAAAACAACAATTCAGATTTGAGGGTCCTCTACCGCATTATGAAGCAGAGAACCCTCAAATTCAGGAAGCTTTATGAATATTAACCTTTACTTTCATTCATATGTTCTTCAACAATTTTTGCTATAACTTCAGGTGAGTCGAGCGGGAATACAGGCTCTTCTGCAACATAGGCATTCTTCCACTGGTTTCCTATATACTGAAGGACAACAAGTAAGATAGCCGCGCCAAGACCCCATGCAGCACCGCGTGTTGCAACAATAGCACCTGCAACGCCGGCTATACCAAGGTCATTAAAACCTCTTGATTTAAGTACACCAACACGTACACTAACATAGCCCTGAACAAGCATTGTTGATGCAAGACCTACACCAAGGATAGGTTTAACTGAAGCAACTATCGGAGCAATAAAATAACCTGTCCATGTTCCCCATCTGAATGACCCTGCGCCGCCATTGATAGACTCCATTGCTTTCGGGCCGTTTTTAAAACGGTCACAAACAACAACCTGCATTGCTGCCCAGAGAGGACCGCACATTGAAATATCAGGACCTACAATACTCATTATAAGGTTTCTTCCACCAAAAATGATGTGTGATCTGTTAGGGTTATAGTTTACATTTTCGTCAGGTCTGAATTTTTGTGCATCATCAAGAAGAGCCTGGCTCTGAATAACGTCACCAAAAACTACTATGTACGCGCTCACAACCATAGGTATTGAACTTAAAAACATACCTGCTGTCGGGAATGGAATAGCTCCCAGCATTGTGAAATCACTCCATAATGTTGTAAAATCAGGGCTTGAGAAAAATGAAATTCCTGAATAATCCGGCCATGGGAGTTCCCCTGTTAAAGGACCTACAAAAATAGCAAGTGCAAGACATGGCATCATACCAAGATTTCCGAGATAATATGCCCACTTATGTTTCTTTTTAAAAGATTTAAAGCTCTGAGAAAAAAGAAGGTAAAATGCCAGACCCACACAGATTGTTATTGTAAGCGGATTAGCATCAAAACTCTTAAGACCTTTTCCCGGAGTGAAAATCATTATGATAGCCGCAAAACCTGCGCCCATAAGAACCGCTGACTGAACAGCGTTAGGAATAAGATTAATGAACTTTTTAGCAAGACCTGTAATACCGAGAAGAATACAGATAACACCAAACTCCATCTGAAAAGCTATTAACGCCTGCATACGCTCTGCACCTGGTGAGAAAGTTTCACAGTATGCAACGATCAACGGAATAGCCGGTGTAATCCAACCCGGAACAACAGGGTCGCCTAATGTTACGTGAGCAAGATACAGTGTTCCGTTGAGGATAACCACTGCAAGGGCAACCTCAAAAGACATCCCGAGTTTTCCTGTAAGGATAGGAATTATCGAGAGACAAACAGCACACATAAGCAGACCCTGAAGATAGTCAGCCCACTCAAACCTGTAATGAATAAACGGAAGCCTTAATGATAATGGCCCCAATGGAATACCAGGCTGTATTCCGCCATACTCCCTTTCTCTTCTAATACCCATATTGGACTCCTTTTTATTAGTTTAAATATAATAAACTCGCTAAGTTAATCAGATCGCTTTTTTATAGATTTCAAAAAACTGCTTTGAAAGCTCCTCCCTGAAGTCGGGATGCGCGATCTTTATAAGGGCTTTGCCTCTCTCTACTACCGATTTTCCCCTGAGGTCGGCAATGCCGTACTCAGTTACTATGAAGTGAGTGTCAGTCCTCGGAGTTGTAACTGATGCCCCTTCATCGATGTGGGGGACTATCCTTGAAAGTTTCCCGCCTGCCGCTGTTGAGCTGAAAGCAAGAATTGATTTCCCCCCTTCTGACCATGACGCACCGCGTACAAAATCAAGCTGACCGCCTGTTCCGCTATACTGCTTGTAACCGATAGTATCTGAAACTACCTGGCCTGTGAAATCCACCTGAAGCGCAGAGTTAACAGAAACCATGTTATTATTCTTCGCAACGATGGACGGCCTGTTAGTATAATCAACCGGATACATCTCGATAGCCGGGTTGTTATGCGCAAACTTATAAAGACGTTCTGACCCCATAAGGAATGTCAGGACCATCTTGCCTGTGTGAAAATTTTTCTTTGAGCAATTAATAACACCTTTTTCAACAAGTCCGACGACTCCATCTGAAATCATTTCACTGTGAATACCCAGGTTCTTTTTATCTGTTAAAAAATTCAGGATCGCGTCAGGAACTGCTCCGATTCCAAGCTGCAGGCAGTCGCCATCGTTGATTAGCTCAGCAATATTTTTACCGATCTTTTCATCTGTCTCACCAAGTTTTGGCGGATTCAATATTGCCGGACTTGAATCTGTTTCTACTATGTAATCTATGTTTGATACATGGATAAATGAATCACCATAAGTACGGGGCATGTTTGGAGTAACTTCAGCAATAACCATTTTAGCACTTTCCGCTGCCGGTTTAGTATAATCCACTGACACTCCGTAAGAACAGTATCCATGCTCATCAGGTTCTGACACCATCATCAGAACCACATCAATCGGGAGAATATTCTCTTTAAAAAGAGAGGGTATTCTGCTAAAGTGGCACGGTGTATAAAGAGCTCTCCCTTCATGAATAGCCTTCCGTGTCGGCCCACCTGCAAACAACGCGTTATGAATGAAATGTTCTGAATACTCCTCGCTGCAGTATTCTCCTTTCCCCATGGCAACCATGTGAACTATCTCAACATTCTTATACTGCGAAGCATTTCTGACAAGCGCATCTACAAGCACCTTGGGCTCCCCTGCCGCATGTCCGAAAACAACCCTGTCACCCGATTTTATATGCTTCACCGCATCATCAGCTGATACTTTTCTGCTCTTATAAATTTCCTTCCAATGCATATAAAACCTCCTGCTATTTAAAAACTTTATGCTTCCTCTTTATCTCTTCTATCACAGCATCAATTTCTTTCTCACTTGTGATGACTATAAGGTGATCTTCATCAACCCCCTCAAGATCAGCACATGCTGCGCCGCATCCCATTACTGCTAATACCATTTCAGTTGAATCATAATCCAACGGAACAAATTCCGCTATTCCCTCAAGACCCCTTTTTATTCTTTCGACTGCTGCGACCCTGTCAAAAGCAGGGTTGCAGCCGCCGCAATACTTAAGTCCGATAATCAGAGCTTACTCCTCAATCCCGCATAGTTTTTTGGCTACCTTCATCTTTTCAGCCATGTTAACCTGGCGGGCGATCATAATCCTCTGCGCCTGTGGTGAACCTGCACCGTGCATAGACTCTGTCAAATAACCAACAGCTGCAGTGCCTAAAGTAATATTTTCAATAAGTCTGAGAATCTTAAGCCTGTTTTCTGTAGGAACACTTGCGTTACCTTTAAAATACTTCTTAACATAATGTCCGATTTCGGGAGAATTAAGATCATCCTCTGACGGCATAGTTACCATAAGACCACCTGCGATATCCTGGGCAAGTCTTGCAATCTCGTACGGAAACCTTGTGACATTCTGTTTACAAACGTTAGCAAGAAGAGTGTTTACAAGAAAAGTTCCTGAAGGCTGTTTGCTCCCTTCAGTTGCACATGCAACAGATCCGCAATAGAGAGTTTCATTCAGGTGATTCATCTCGATAATTTTATCTTTTACATGTGATGCCTTGTTTGCTCCGTTGTAATCCGCTGCCACCTGTGTTGCTCCGATAAGAACATCACCAACTCCGGCTTTACACGCGTAGCTCTGCCTGTGATAAGAAGCAAAGTTCTCAACAAGCTCTCCTGAGAAGTCAAACTCCTTGTACATGAATATTCTTTCCCATGGAACAAAAACCTTATCGAAAACTACAAGGGCTTCATGCCCGCCAAAAAGCTGGTTTCCTCTATCAATCTTTCCTTTTTCAAGCTTTCTTGTATCACAAGACTGCCTTCCATAAATGTATGTTATCCCCTCTGCGTCTGCAGGTAATGCAAAAGAAAGAGCATAATCTTTATCCTCTTCCCTCATTGAAATAGTTGGCATTACAATAATCTCATGAGAGTTAACTGCTCCTGTCTGGTGAGCTTTTGCCCCAGTTACGACTATACCGTCAGCTCTCTCCTCAACAACATGTAGAAACATATCAGGATCTTTCTGCTGGTGAGGTGCCAGGCTTCTGTCCCCTTTAGGGTCTGTCATTGCTCCGTCACATGTAAGGTCTTCCGCCTGAACATACTCAAGGTACTTCAGGAATCTTTTGTTATACTCAGTGCCGTACTTCTTGTCGATGTTGAATGTAGTAATAGAAAGAGCATTCATCGCATCCATTCCAACGCAGCGCTGGAAACAGCAACCAGTCTGGGCACCGAGGAGCCTCTCCATTTTCGTTTTCTTTACAAGGTCGGTTGTGCTCTGGTGGATATGTGTGAACCTGTTTATCTTTTTACCTGTTAAATGTGATGTAGCTGTCAGCAAATCTTCATACTCCGGCATTGCAGCCATATCATAGGTCATTTTAACAGCATTCATTGATGGTCGAATAATCGGGTCATCTACAACATTTTCAACTTTCTTGCCGAACAGGTAAACTTTCAGATTCAGCTTTCTTAAACTATCTTCATATTCCTTTCCGGTTTTCATTAATAACGCCTCCCATAAAATTTTTATTTAATCTGAAGTTCACAGGTATATATTGCATGATGTGTGCCAGAATCAGGCCTGAATTACTGTAAAAAAGGATAGAGATGTAATAACCGTCCGAATGGTACTTTTACTGGTTATAGGAGCAGGGTAAAACTCTATTAGCAGATGTATTATTCGATTTTTTTTAATTTAAGAAAATTTTTTTTGAATTAAACCGGTGCATCAAACTCTGTCATCTAAACCTGGAGCTTGCTGATTTTTCTGATTTTTTTATATCTGTTTCATATTTGAAACAGATATATTATCAAAGCATGTATTTAATTAGAATTGAGTGTTTTTTGGAGTTAGCGGTTTTCTTTGATTACTCTATTATAAAACAATGGAAGGGAAAAATTATAAAAAAATCTTTAAAATGTTCATTAAATTTAATAAATTCGATTCTGTTTCAATAATGAAACAGAATTTCAAAAATGAAACAGTGTTTCATTTTTGAAACAAACCATTTTTTGTTATTCCATATTTTGCCGCACGCCTCACTATTGTGGGAGCGCTTATTTTAAGATGCTTAGCCATCTCACGTGTTGACGCAAACTTTTCATAAGCCTTTGCAATAAGCTGTTTTTCCACATTTTCAATAGCATCTTTCAGAGGCATAACCTCATTCACCCTGATGCCGGAACCTGAAACTGAATCCTCACATTTAGCCTCTGTGCAGATATTAGAAGGTAAATCAGCAGGAGTGATAACATTATCAGGGCACATTACCACAAGCCTCTCCACAAGGTTACGAAGTTCCCTTATATTACCGGGCCACGAGTATTTCTCAAAGGCATCCATAACTTCAGAAGAGAACCTTTTTGCCATATTGTAGCTGTCATTAAAAAGTTTAAGGTAATAAGCAGTAATAAAAGGTATATCCTCACTCCTTTCGCGAAGGGAGGGGATATTAAGGGGAACGACATTAAGCCTGTAGTACAGGTCCTCCCTGAACTTTTTCTCATTAACCATCTCCAGGAGATCCCTGTTGGTTGCCGTGAGAATTCTGACGTCAACCTGCATGAATTTCTTCCCCCCCACGCGGTTGAACTCTTTATGCTGAAGAACCCGCAGCATTTTTGCCTGAAGTTCGTAAGGGAGCTCCCCAATCTCATCAAGGAAGAGCGTGCCTTTATCCGCCATCTCAAAGTAGCCGGGTTTCCCACCTTTGCGGGCGCCTGTAAAAGCTCCATCCTCATAACCGAAAAGTTCTGACTCAAGGAGATTGGCAGGTATAGCTCCGCAGTTCACTTTAATAAAGGGCTTGCTCTCCCTCTGGCTGTACTTGTGAATGATCCCTGCAACAAGATCTTTACCTGTTCCGGACTCACCTGTTATCATTATTGTGGAATCAACCTTCGCGAGCCTGATAGCCATATCAACCAGTGCATTCATCTTCTCTGAGCCGATAATCATTCCATCAATATTCTTAACGGATTTTATTCTTAGAGAGTCCAGCTCCTTCCTGTACTCCTCAGTCATCTTCTGCGTCTCTTCAAGAGTCTGTTGTATTCTATATAGATCTGTTATATCCCTTACACTTGTCACAACCCTGAAAATATTTCCTTTCTCATCAAACACAGGCTTACCTGTAGCAAGAAGGGATTTACCGCTGCTTGTCTTCTGAACAATACTTACTGTTTCCCTCTTTGCGATAACAAGGAGAGTTACAGACTGGGAGTAGGTCCCGTTCGCGACAAGATCCCTCATATTTTTGCCGTAAAAACCGGTTGTATCGAGCTCTGATATTTTTTCATACGCTTTATTTATCCGGAGAACATTCGCGTCTCCGTCACATACAAATATCCCGTCCGAGGAGGATTCGATGATGGCGTCCAGGTCTCTGTTGAGCTCCTTCTCAGTTCCAAGCTCGTTAATTATAAACTCCAGCGCTTCCACGTCCTGAAACGCAGATACAGCTCCAATAATTTTCCCCTCAAGCCATACAGGATACCTTGAATTGATATACGGCCTCCCTTTTATCATCACCTTCTGTACAGGGGGGATAACACCGCTTTTAATTACATCATTGAGGCTTATTTCAGGAAAAACTTCAGAGTAGTTTTTACCGATAAAATCAGCCTCAGACATATCAAGGCGCTCCTGCGCCATTTTATTTACAAGTATAATCCTGCCGTCCTGTCCCACTGAAACAAGGAGGTTGCTTGAGGAGTTTACAATAGCATCCACAAAATTCCGCGCCACTTTATATGAATCGTGATATGTCTTCACAAAATCCGGGATTGAAATAACACCAACAGCTTTACCGTTCTCCACCACCGGGAGATATCCGTGCTTGAAGTAAAACCTGTCTTCAACATTATCATCAGGGTGACCTGACATTACATTCCTGGTCATCAGCTCCCCGATAGGGGTATCAAGATCAATACCGTTTTTAATTGCTTTAAACACATGATTTTTTGTAAACAGACCCACCAGTATATCGTTGTCATCAACAACAACTGACGCGTCTATTTTGAGATCATTAAATATAGAACATGCCTCTCTTACAGTGTCATCGATCTTGAAAAACTGTATCCTGCTGCTGCATAAAAAATCCCTGACCTTCATTGCACCCTCTTTTCACCCACAATACAATGTGATTAATGACAGATGATTTGTGATATAAAATTTTCATCAAGCTTAAAAACAGTTATACACAGACCCCTGCAATCATCTCCTGCCTTCGGCAAAAATAATAATCATCTCTATTTGTTTCACTAAAAAATCCTGTTTTTCCTTTTTTATGTCGCCTCTGCCGCAAAAAACACTAATGATGCCATCAAAAAACCATTTAAAATTGACAAAATGCTGAATTAAAATCTGAATAATTGTTAATAATGGAGATCTGTTATGGAAAAATTTTTTTCTGAAAAAGTCCGGGATGAAGCTATCATTAAGGTCAAAACCGACTTCGGTAAAACTGCCGCTGATATCGGCGCAGGCACAGGATTCATGTCAGAGGGGCTGCTGAACGCGGGGCTGAATGTAATTATGGCAGAATCATCTCCGGAGATGCTGGAAATCCTGAAACAGAGATTCGGACACTTCAGGGAGGTGGAGATTATAAAATGCACCCCGCAGAGTATTAACGCTGCAGACGGCTCCGCTGATTATGTTTTCTCAAACATGCATCTTCATAACATTGTAGAGCCGGTAGAGTTAATTAAAGAAATGGTGAGGATATTAAAGCCCGGCGGTAAAATTGCAATAACCGATATTACAGAATATATTTATGAGGATTTTCAGAAAGAGCATAATCACCTCTGGCCCGGATTTAATATGCCTGACCTTTATGAATGGTTTGTAAAAGCGGGATTGAAGGAGATTTCAATCGAAGTTCTTGAACAGACAATTCATTTAGAATCATCTTCCGGAGAAGATATGAAGTTTAATACATTCCTTGCTTACGGGGAGAAGCATTAAATGATCTGTTACAGTAAAAACTCCCTTAGTTCGGCAATGCCTGAATTTTCCGCCCATTCAATAACAGCTTTTGAATACCTGCCGTTACTCTTAAGCCACATAAACATTGTATCATATTTCTTTTGATCAATTTTTCCGCATGAGAACAATATTTTCACAGCCAGCAGAGCATTGATATACGGGATTCCGTTATCCCTGCAGTAAGCAGCACCGCCCCCGTCATCAATAATTAAATAATCACCTGCGCCTTCTCTATAGAGCGCTATTGCTCCACTCTCCCCCTTATGCAATTTTTTAACCGGTTCAAAATCAACTGAATGAATTTTGACAGCAAGAATTTTCTTTATAATACATTCTTCAAAAAAATCCGCTCCTTCATGCCCTGCTGCTGTAAGCTCATCCCTGACAGGCTGAGGTACAATACAACAGCATGTATTCAGAAAGTATTCTGCAGCGCCGCACTTGTACAGGAGTATCAGGGATGATGTGTCAGCAATTATCTTTCTCATAATATTTCTTGACATATACCTGCCGGAAGAGTTCCATACTGCATTGCTATATCAGAGTATTATTTTTTCTGTTCCTGTCATTAATAGATTTCTCACCCGGCAAACTGATAAGGGTTCGAAATGACATATTCTGAATGTTTATTATACACTAAAAATTAAACAATCAAAAAATGAAAAGAACTATCCACACTGACATTATAAAAAGCGAAATTATAAAGCTGATCTACAGCGCAAGTTTCATCGCGCCCCCGGAGATAAAATCCGCATTCATCAGAATGAAAGCCGAAGAGACTAATCCTCTTGCATCAGAAACTCTGAAGATACTCATTGAAAATACTGAAATCGCTGAGAAAGAGGAGATCCCCCTATGTCAGGATTGCGGATCAACAATAGTTTTTCTTGAAATCGGTCAGGAGCTTGAACTTGAAGGGAATTACCTTTATGATGCGGTAAATGATGCTGTTGCCGAAGCCTACAAAAAATTTTACCTGCGGAAATCAATCGTGTCAGATCCTCTTCGCAGAGTTAACACCGGGACGAACACACCGGCATTCATACATTCGGATATTGTACCCGGTGACAGATTAAAAATTGATGTACTGCTTAAAGGGGGGGGTTCTGAAAATATGAGTGTGCTCAGGATGTTCAGGCCCACAGATTCTGCTGACCTTATTATTGATTTTATCACAGAAAGTGTGATCAAGGCCGGCCCTAATCCCTGCCCCCCGTTATTTCTCGGCGTCGGTATTGGCGGCACTGCTGACACGGCAATGCTCAATTCCAAAAAAGCGCTTCTGCGTCCGGCAGGGGAGAAACATGGCGACCCTTTTTATGCTGAACTTGAAGATAAAATACTGAGAAAAATCAATGCCACAGGTGTAGGCCCTATGGGTTTTGGCGGCAGAGCGACAGCTGCGGGAGTATACATACTCACCGCTCCTACTCATATTGCTTCACTCCCTGTGGCCCTGAACATGAATTGCCATTCTTTCCGTAAAGGGGAGGTTACCCTCTAATGGAATGGAAAAGGATAACAGCGCCGCTTTGTGACACTGATATTGAATCTCTCCGCTGCGGAGACCCCTGCCTTATAACAGGGCGTATACTGACGGCAAGGGACAAGGCTCACGACAGGATAAGGCAGATGCTTGCAAATGGTGAACAGCCCCCCTTTGAACTTAAAGGTGAACTGCTTTATTATGTCGGCCCCACCCCCGCGAAGGAGGGGATAATCATTGGTGCGGCAGGTCCCACAACCTCATCACGCATGGATCCTTTTTCAGAGATGGTACTATCCCGGGGAATCAAGGGGATGATGGGGAAAGGCAAAAGAGATGATGCGACAAGGGAACTCCTTGTTAAATATAAGGCAGTGTACTTCAGCTCAATCGGCGGAGCAGGTGCATACCTGAGCAAAAGAATCAAATCATCCCGTGTAATAGCATTCGAAGATCTGGGGCCAGAGGCAGTCTTTGAACTTTATGTGGAAGACTTCCCTGCGGTTGTAGCAATAGATATTTATGGCGGCGACATATATGAAAATAGAATTCAGCAATAACTACGCGTTTCATGATTTCAAACAGGCATTAAGGGAGACACTCTCTTCAAGGGAGAAAAGAACAATCAGCTTTCCTGACTACAGGAAATCAGCTGTTATGATGATTTTTATGGAAAGAGATAACTCTCCGCATGTACTTCTTTCTCTCCGTACAGACAGGGTCTCCACTCACAAGGGACAGGTTTCATTTCCCGGAGGGAGCTGGGACGAAACAGATAAAGATTATCTTGAAACAGCCCTTAGAGAGACGTATGAAGAGGTGGGAATCGACCCTGCTGAAATTGAAGTTCTGGGTGAATATGATGAATATATCTCCATAATGGGCTTCCATGTTTATGTTTACATAGGAGCTCTTAACAGGGAAATCGAATATACACCCTGCGCAGACGAAATTGAAGAGATCCTTGAAGTACCCTTTTCACTCTTCTATAATGAGCAGTATGATAAATGCGAAAAGGTAACTTACGACGGCAGGGATTATGATGTCTATTATTATACTTACGGAAACAGCACAATATGGGGAATGACAGCCCGGATACTTACAGATTTTTCCCGCAAAGTCTGCAAAGAGTAAATCCGATAATTTATTGACACTCCCCGTAACCATGTTTATTCTGAATATACATATATTCTGTTTATTATCTCTTCTTACCGGAGCCTCTAATGTTTAAAAAATTTTCTGAAAGAAAAATTCACCTTGTAGTTCTTGCATTTTCAACAGGACTTTTTCTCGGCGTTAACTTCTCTTTTGCGGCAAAAGCCGGGGAACCTGCTCATAAATACCTGGAATATTTTCATCAGGTCTACCAGATGATCACATCTGAATATGTTGACGCACCTGACAACAAAAAGCTTTTTTACGGTGCCATTAAAGGGATGATTAATTCTCTCGGTGATCCATTCACACGTTTTCTTGATGAAGAGGCCACCTCTGAACTGCAGGAGATGACAACGGGAAAATTTGTCGGTATCGGAGTTGAAATTGCAGTGAAGGACGGGGAGATTGTTGTGGTTAGCCCCATTGATAATTCACCTGCAATGAAAGCAGGGATAGAGTCAGGCGATATTATAACCAGGGTCAACAGTGAAAATATAAAAGATAAAAATCTTAATGAAGTTATTAAAAACATAAAAGGGCTCCCCGGAACAAAGGTTTCCATATCAGTAAGAAGAGAAGGTTTTAACGAAGAGATAGATTATGAAATAGAAAGGGCCCCGATAAAAATAGAGAGCACCGATTACGCTCTTATAAAAGAACATAACACCGGTTATCTTAGAATTAAAACCTTCGGGAGCGACACAACTTCTGATGTGAAGAAGGCACTCGAATTTTTCAGAAACAGTAAAGTAAACAGGCTGATTATAGACCTGAGGTTTAACCCCGGAGGGCTATTGAACGCTGCTGTTGATATATCTGACTTCTTTCTCGACAGGGAAACTGTTATTGTCTCCACAAAAGGGAGAGGGGAGAATGTTAAAGAGATTGTGTATAAAGCAAATAATCCTGCATACTATTCGGGAGAAGTTGTCATACTGGTAAATAAAGGTAGCGCATCAGCCTCGGAGATACTGAGCGGGGCTCTGAAAGACAATAAACGCGCTATACTGGTCGGAGAAAAAACTTTCGGAAAAGGTTCTGTGCAGAAGACATACTCCCTTGATAAAGAACTGGGGATAGCTCTCACAATTGCAAAATACTACACCCCGTCAGGCGCAATGATCCACGGGAAAGGTATTATGCCTGACCGTGAAGTTAAATACGCAGATGTTGCCCAGTCAGATACTGAAGAACTGAAGAAAATCAGCAAAGATAAACTCCTGAATAAATTCGTGACTATTAAAACAGAGTATAACGATTCCGTAAAACAGGAATTTCATAGCTTCCTGAAAAGTAAGAATATAAAAATAACTGACAAAACTGCGGATATAATCCTTAAACGCGAGATAAACAAATATCACAAGCAGATCCCATACGACCTGGAATTTGATAACCAGCTCATTACAGCACTGGAGATGTTCAGTAAAAAGTGAAAAACAGACAGGTAATAGGTCTCGGTCTTGAAAGCTCCTGCGACGAGACCTCGGCAGCAATAGTGGTTGACGGGAAAAAAATTCTTTCGAACATGATAAACAGCCAGATCGAGCTTCACAGTGATTATTCAGGCGTTGTGCCTGAGATTGCATCACGGGCACACCTCGAAAATATAAACGGGCTCATTGCCTCATCCCTGTCAGAGGCCGGAGTTACATTCGGCGATCTGGACTACGTTGCTGCAACAAACCGCCCGGGGCTCATAGGGTCACTCCTCATAGCGCTTCAGAGCGCAAAAGCGATCTCGTTTACCCTGAATATTCCTCTTATTGCAATTAATCACCTTGAAGCGCACCTCTATGCCCCCTTCCTTGAAGGGAGAGAGCCGGAGTACCCCTTCATAGGGCTTCTTATTTCCGGGGGTAACACCGCTCTTTACAGGGTTAATGCCCCGGGAGAATTAAAGCTTATTGGAAAAACTGTTGATGATGCAGTTGGTGAAGCCTATGATAAAGTTTCAAAATTCCTCGGGCTCGGTTACCCCGGGGGCCCTGTTATAGAAAAGATCGCAAAACAGGCCGTAACAAAAAAAGTCTTCTTCCCTAAGATACTAACAGATCCTGCTGACAGAAGATTCTCCTATTCCGGCATAAAGACAGCCGTAATCAATCACATCAAAGCTAATCCTGATGATGATATTCCCGGAATCGTATACTCGTTTCAGGAGAGAGCACTGGAACTCCTATCCCGACGGATTTTTACCGCAGCAAGAGAGGAAGGGATAAAAACAATGGTTGTTGCCGGCGGAGTTGCGGCAAATGGAAGGCTCAGGGAGATTCTGAACAGCGAAAAAAGAGACAATGAGGAGATTATAATCCCCTCCCCCCTGCTCTGCACAGACAATGCTGCAATGATTGCAGGGATGGGTTACCGGTATTTTAAATCAGGAAAATTCGATCCCCTGAGTACTGACGTTACTGCAAAGGTCTGAAATATTTGCTTGCAAAATAAAATAATTCTGAAAGATTATCAGAATGAATTTTGCCGAAGAGAAAACCCCGTCCGGTCTCATCCTGAAAGTAATGTTCAACAAGATGAAATATCTTGTTTTCAACAACAGGGGTGAGTCGATATCCGCTGACAATGAAGGGAGAAGCCTCCTGCATAAAATGCCCTCTATCGTTTTCCTCGGGACAACATTTGAAACCGAAAGGGATTACGACAGGGAATTCTCCCTTTTAAAACTAAGAGATAATCACCTCATTGTCCCCTACAGAAACATAATTGAAAAAAAGAAAAAATATATATTCATAAACCTTTTTGCCAAATCGGACATGGTCCCCTCTACCATAAACCATGTTAAAGGTTACTCTGCAATGCTCAAAGAGATACCTTCAGGTACAGAGATCGACTACCTTATTGTTGATGAGACTTTATCTGAAACAGAGGTATCTGTAATAGCCAGCCGGTTCAAGCCTATGGAGATCATATACATCTCTTCACAGAAAAAAGAGGAGACTGAAAGTACTTCAGATGCAAAAGAAACTGACTTTACAAATATTAATACAATGTCAGACAACGCGGTTTTCCTTGCCTCGTATCACCTTAGACATATGGCGCTGTCGAACCTCAATCAGCTCCTTCTGGACTTTGACATCTCGGCTTTTGATACACAATACATAATTTACCTACTCAATGATATCCTGATGAACCGTACAGATGAAAATGAAGTTTTACGTAATATGAATATGCTTATTGAGCTTAAAAACTCATTTGAATTCTACCTCGCGCTCATAGAAAGAGATGGAGATACTGTAAAAGCCCAGCTTGAGAAGGAGACAGACTACCGGAAGCTTGCGCCGTACAGGACGCTTGTTTCAAAAGTAAGCTCAATGAATCCCGGAAGGGAGGGTCAGCTCCTCTATACCGAATATGAAAATCTCGTAATGGACAGGCTCGAACAGCTCAAATCTCAATAAAAAAATTTTTAAATCCTTCCGGTTACTTTCGTATATGATATATGGATCTATTCTGTTTCAACAATCTTTACCTGATCCATGTCATTGAGAACTCATGACCCGTGCAGCAAATCTAAACTTCATTAAACGAGGAGTACACTATTTGAAAAAGTATATTTTTTTCTTATTAACAATACTATTTATGTCTTCACCGGGAGCAGCAGAAAAAATTGAAGTCTGTTTTTCAGATCCGGAAAGAATCCGCAAATCGATTCCGAAGCCGGAGGAGAGTTTTATAAAACTGATTAATTCGTCCGGACAGGAGATAAATGGCGCATTTTATGATATATCATCAATGCGTGTAGCTCAGGCTTTTATTAACGCCGCGAAAAGAGGCGTAAAAGTCAGACTCGTAACAGATAGCGATAATCTTTCAGGAAAGCCCATTGAATCAATCATTGACGCAGGGATCCCTGTTGTTGAAGATAACAGACCGGGCCTCATGCACAACAAGTTTGCAGTTATTGACAGTTCCATTGTATATACAGGCTCAACAAATGCCACGGATAACTGCGCTTTTAAAAACAATAATAATTCAGTAATAATAAGATCCCCTGAACTCGCTGATATCTATAATGCTGAATTTGAAGAGATGTTTTCACATGGAGTTTTCGGAAACAGGAGTGATGTTATCCCCTTTGCACCGCTCCTGAATAAATATTATGTTAAAATTGACGATGTCCATATTAATGCATATTTCTCCCCTGAGAATAACGTAGAAAAAATAATAAAAAGCAGGTTGAATAAAGCGAAAAGCTCCATACGGTTCATGGCTTTTTCTTTCACCTCAGATGTAATTGCAGAGACCATGATATCAAAATTCAAAGAGGGGATCACAGTAGAGGGTGTTTTTGAAAAAAAAGGCTCAAACAGCGAGCATTCAGAATTCACAAAAATGATGATTGAAGGACTTCCTGTTGTTAAAGACCGGAACCGGAAAATAATGCATCACAAGGTTATTATTATTGATGAAAAAATCGTAATAACAGGGTCATTCAATTTTTCAAAAAACGCAAACCGGAAAAATGATGAAAACATCCTTGTGATAGAAAGCCGGGAAATTGCCGCAAAATATTTAGAGGAGTTTAAACGGATATACAGCAGGGGGAGAAGATGAATTCCGGAATCCATGAAAATTACAGACTCCCTGTACAGAAATGTATTGATGGGGAAAGCGTCAGAGATCTCTCAGACATAGAACTCCTTGCCGTAATACTCGGGACCGGCACAAAGGATAAGGATGTACTCGAACTTTCATCAACTATAATAAAAAAAAGAGGGGGGCTCACCGCTGTTTCAAGATGCGGGCTGAGAGAACTTGCAGAAGAAAAAGGGATCGGATTAAAAAAGTCAGTTAAAATTTTAGCAGCTTTTGAGCTTGGCAGAAGAGCCATTACAGGTGCACCATACATGAACCAGCTGAGCACACCACTGGCGGTGTGGGAACTCCTCCTCCCTGAAACTGCCGGCCTGCAGAAAGAGGAATTCCGGGTCCTTGTAATAAACAACAAAAATATGCTGATAAAAAAGAGTGTTGTTTCAATCGGTACAATCACTGAAGCAATTGTTCATCCCCGGGAAGTTTTTCGTGATGCCATAAGGGAGGGCGGTTCAGGTATAATAGTAACACATAATCACCCTTCAGGGAATCCTGCTCCTTCAAGGCAGGATATTGAAACAACACGCCGCCTGATTGAAGCGGGAAAAATTGTAGGCATACCCCTTGTTGACCATATCATACTCACAGATGCAGCATTTTACAGCATGAAGGAGAATGGCTATATATCATGAAAAATTCCGGAACTCTTTTAGTGAGTAAATTATTATAAACAATTGTCTCATTCTATTGACAAAAGAAAGCGGTAACTCCCTAATCTGCTTGACTCGATTCTTTTTTAATAGTATATATTGTATAAATATTTTTTATGAATTATTGTCTTTGCGAACGACCATGCGGGAGTGAAGCAATCTGTTCAGATTACTAACTTATTCTATGTCGGGGATTTACTCATGAAAAAAACCATATCTTTACTGATAATAACGTTTTTAATAATGTCGGCCGGTGTTAAAGCTGAAGAGCCGGACTATATAAGCCAGATACAGCCGGGCAAATGGCTGAAGAATATCCAGGTTCCCATTACCTATGAAGGCGAAACATCATCAGCAAGGATACAGATTTTTTTCCCGAAAAATTATGTAAAAGGGAAATACCATCGTACTGTTATTGCCCTTCATCAGTATGGCGAGAGAGAAAGCGACTGGGAGACAAACACCTCCATCGAATCCCTTGCAAACAGATATAATATTGTAATTGTTTGTCCATACATGAACAAATCTCTCTGTGAAACAGCCTTCTATCCCGAAACCAGTTACAGATGGAGTATTATTCCCGGAGGGAGATATATCGGTGAGACCCTGATCAGTTTCCTTAACGAAAAATTCTCTCTCGCAAAAAAAAGTCACGGAACCGGAATAATGGGTGTCACTGCCGGCGCACGCGGAGCACTCCTTGTTGCTGCAGCCTATAACGATAAATTTTCAGCAGCAGCCGGGATCTCCGGTTACTACGATCAATCAACAATGCCAACCAGCAGGATGGTGGAATCGGTATACGGCAGCTATAAAAAAAATCAGCAGAGATGGGAGAATGAAGATAACGTACTGAAGCTTGCTGAAAAACTTAAAGGTGTAAGCGTTTACATCTATCATGGAGAAAAAAACGATGCTTTCAACCCCATACAGTCTAAACTAATGGCAATACGGCTGAAACAGCTCGAGAAAAAAGATTCAGATTACAGCATAACATATAAAGAGGGTAAAACAGGGGGTTACGGCTGGCTTTACTGGAAAGGTCAGGCTGAGCCTGTAATGGAATTCATGAATGAAAAGCTGAAGTAATCATAGCAGAGATTTTTTAATATAGTCTGTATCGCAACGGGTTAATCCGAAAAAATTATAAACATTTTTATTAAGAGAGATCGTGTCTCCAGTATTCTCTGCAATCTCCACTGACTCCTCCAGTCTCTTCTTTTCATCCCTGGAAAGAAGAGGGACAGGGAGCTCCTCAATATGGCTCCTCAAAACCTTAACCGACGAAAACTTTTTCTGAAAGATAAACTGATAGAGATCGGAATTAAAAAGTCCCATAACCAGTTCCGGAGAATACCCTTCAATTTCCGGAATAAGTATATTGGCACTGTTCAGGGTCACCCTCCCCTCCCTGTCGCATGCGAAAACAAGTCTGTTTGAAATATACCTGTAAACCAGTTTATCCCTGTGTCTGTAGTAGCATTCCGCCGCAGTCTGCTGAAATTTTTCCGGATCAAAACATATAAATGATTCAGCTTCTTTAATTCTGAAAGGGAGAATATCTTTCCCTTTAATCACCGGCTCACACCCTTTCAGACATTCGCTGATCACATAACTTTTATTATTCCCTGTAACTATCCCCAGGGCCCACATGGCACCATCTTTCAGAGTAAGATGTTCCCTTGAATAAACTTTATCAATAATCCTTTCATCCTCAGGGGATATATTTATGTCAAAAATATTGTTACTGCTTGTCATGAACCTTTTCTGGCTCACGGAATAACTGCTCCCCCTGTTTATTATTTCAACAGAACCTTCACCCTTCTTTTTTATAATATCAATTATAACAGCTGAACTGAAAACATTTCTGAATATTCGTTTCTCTTTCTCTATCCTTGTAATCATCGCGTTTTCGAGCATAAAGTTCCTGATGTCATGATGCATTCTGACATTAAGCACAGAATCAGGAAGGAGAAAAGTGAGCTTCCCCCCTTTTTTCAGCATCCTCAGGCTCTTCACAAAAAAACATGAAAATGACTCACCCGATGTAATCTCAGGATAGAGGTATCTCAACATTGAAAGTTCCTCTTTTCTGTAATGAGAACCCCACGGAGGATTTGTTGCTATGATATCAAATTGCGGAAGAGAATCTATACTGTCGAAAAGCAGAGATTCATTATAATTCATAAGTGAATCATTGCAGAAAATCCCCGGTTCAAAATCAATTTCCCGGAATCTGATCATGAGATTTATTCTTGCAACATTGACAGCGACAGGATCTATATCAATACCATAAATTAATTCAGGATTACCAATCTTCTCCGCGAATGCGAGAAGAAACTGCCCTGTACCGCAGCATGGGTCAAGAAACCTTCCGCCATCACAGGCAAGCCTGTCCGCAATCCTGTTTACAATCCAGTCAGGAGTATAGTATGAACCTAATTTTGATTTTTCACCTTCAACAAGGATCGACTGGTATATTATCCCCGCGATATTTCCCTGGAGAGGCAGAGGAAAATCGAGTATTTTTAACGCTTTTTCATTTATGCCCGCAGATACATTTTTACGCCATTCACTCAGCGCGGTGACTATATTTTTATGTTTTCTGATTATTATTTTTTTGTTCTGGATTATGTCGCATTGCTGAACAGCATCAATAAGGCCGTACATTCTTAAAATACTTACACACACCAGAAACATTGCAAGAGAAGAATCAAGTTTCTGCTCTCTTATATAATCAGATAAAGCAGCCACCTCTTTTCTTGCGGAATCTGTTTCAAAAAGTTCATCAGGGATAAATGTTTTTGATGAACCTGTTTTGTTTGCCCTGCTGTTAAGTCTGTCAAGCTCGCCGTTTTCAATACGCCTCTGCAGAAGAATCACATCGTCCCTGAGAAAAGAATATTCGTTTTCGCCGGAGACCGAACTGATAAATCCATGCCGCACCCAGTTTCTGACAGAGGACACGGATATCCCCAGCAGCCTTGCTGTTTCAGAACTGGTAAGCACCTGTTTTCCCGTCAGAGATAGTTTCATTCAGACCTGTTCCGCTGCATTTACCCCCTGCGGTAAACAATCTTCCCGTTGCATATTGTGTATTCTATGCTTCCATAGAGCTCGCGGCCTGTAAACGGAGTATTTTTACATTTAGATAGCAGGAACTGCTCATCCACTTTTATCTTCCTTTCAGGATTAACAATTGTCACATCAGCATGCCCGCCTGATTTCAGCACACCCCTGTCAAGATTAAGAATTCCCGCAGGATTGCATGTCACTTTTGCGAAGGCCTGTATATATGAAAAATTATTCTTCCTCACAAGCTCAGTGATGATGAGAGGTACTGATGTTTCAAGCCCTATGATTCCGAAGGGAGCATACTCTATCTCCTGCATCTTCTCATTTGGTGAATGAGGAGCGTGGTCTGTGGCAATAACATCAATTGTCCCGTCTCTCAGCCCTTCAATGATCCCTTTTCTGTCACTCTCTGTACGAAGCGGCGGGTTCATCTTTGCCATGGACATCAGTTCTTCCACTTCATCATCAGTAAGGGAGAAGTAGTGCGGAGCTGTTTCACATGTAACATTTATCTTATCGTTTTTCCCTCTGCGTATTATTTCAACTGATCCCTCAGACGAAACATGACAGAAATGAATTTTACCTTTTGTAAGCCTGGCAAGGAGTATATCCCTTGCAATCATTACTTCCTCTGCCTCTCGTGGAATCCCTTTAAGCCCAAGCCTGATTGAATTAAGCCCTTCATTCATGAGACCATCGTCAGCAAGGGATTTGTCCTCTGCATGGGAGAGTATGGGAGCACCAAACATCCTTGAATACTCAAGGGCTCTTCTCATAGTAATAGAACTCATCACCGGTCTGCCGTCATCAGTAAAAGCAACAGCTCCGCCTTTGATGAGCTCACCCATCTCTGATATCTCTTCCCCCTTTCCCCCTTTGGTAATATTCGCAGAAGGGAAAACATTAATAGGTCCCTTTGCCGCTTCCATAATTATAAAACGTACAAGGGCCTGGTTATCAATCACGGGAGTAGTGTTCGGCATGGTACAGACAGACGTGAATCCGCTTTTTGCAGCAACCATTGAACCGCCGAGGATTGTTTCAACATCTTCACGGCCCGGCTCCCTGAAGTGAACATGCATATCAACAAGGCCGGGAAGGACAAGGGATCCCTCAGCATCGATAACTTCATCTTCCGCTGATCCCTTTATATTTCTATCTATGGCTTCAACTCTCCCGCCGCTTAAAACAACGTCAAGCCTGTCATCTGTTCCTGACGCGGGATCTATGAGCCTTCCGTTTTTTATTACTATTCTCATATCTTTAAGCTTCCTGGTTCTCTTCGTCTTTAAAAGGTGTTCCCCCTGCGAGGAGATAGAACACCGCCATTCTCACTGCCACTCCGTTTGTAACCTGTTCATTTATAATGGAATTGGGATGATCTGCAATAGCATCATCAATTTCTATCCCCCTGTTCATAGGGCCGGGGTGCATGATTATTACATCTGACCTGCATTTCGCGAATCTCTCTTCAGTAAGGCAGTAAAGGAGATTATACTCCCTTATTGAGGGGAAGAGTGAACCCTGCTGCCTCTCTCTCTGTATCCTCAGCATATTTACAACATCAAGATCAGGGAGGAGTTCATCAAAATCATAAGTCATGTCTACGCCGTACTGTTCAAACTCATCAGGAAGGAGCGTTGAGGGCCCGCATAAAGTAACTTTCGCGCCAAGTTTTTTAAAAACCAGAAGATCCGATCTTGCCACACGTGAATGCTTGATGTCTCCAATAATCCCGATATGAAGCCCCTTCAGTGTGCCCCTCTTTTCAATTATAGAATAGGTGTCAAGGAGAGCCTGTGTCGGGTGAGCATGGTACCCGTCACCGCCGTTTATAACGGAACCGTCTATATTTTTAGACAAAAAATGCGGCGCTAAAGATGCCGCATGTCTCATTACAATATAGTCAGCCTTCATGGCTTCCAGGGTCCGCACCGTGTCAATCAGCGATTCCCCCTTAACAACGCTTGAGGTTGTAACAGGGACATTGATTGTATTGGCCGAAAGCATCTTGGCCGCCAGCTCAAAACTGAGGCGGGTTCTTGTGGATGGCTCATAAAACAGGGTGCATACGGTCTTACCACGGAGAACCGGTACTGTCTTCACGTCCCGGGTGAAAACGTCCTTAAAATACTTTGCTGTGTCGCATATAAGTAAAATCTCCTCAGGGGAGAGCGACTTGATATCCAATAGATCTTTTCTGTTCAGTGCATTCATGCGAATAGTTTATCTCCCGCCTTTAAAATATGTCAATTATTTTTATGTCACATTAGATGAATTTTGACTCAAGTGTGAAAAGAAGAGATCAGGGCATCAATTTTTCCAGGTCCTCTGTATTCTTTATAATTACATTAATTTTTCTGTTCAGCTTTGTTATCAGGTCATTCAGTATATCTCCCATCCCGGCTATTGATTCAATATTTCTTATATGTTCACTAATCCTGTCACGCATCTGCTGTGCCCTTTCATTCCCTCTTCCTGCGATCTGCACAGCTTTTTCCATCTCTGAGAATATTGATTCTATTCTATCCCTGTAATTCATAAATGAAGTTTTAAGCTCAGAAGCTGTTTTTAAATAATTCACAGGTTCTATTCCCGGTTTATCTTCAGGAGAAGTGAACTTTTCAATTGAAATCCCGGTAATACTGCCGAGGGCTTTTCTGCACTCCGCTTCATACTCTGTAAAAAGACCGGCTATTAAAGAGAAACTGCTCCTTATTCCCTTTGACCCTGCAAGTGAGCTCTCAGCCAGCCTCCCTATCTCTTCAGCAACAACTGCAAATCCACGGCCGGATGCCCCGGCCCTTGCTGCCTCAATTGAAGCATTTAGAGAAAGAATATTCGTCCTGTCAGATATATCATCAATGCTGTCAAGCGCCGCGTCCACTGAAGGGAGCATACTGTTTATTTTCACGGCAATTTCCAGAGATTTTTCAATACCATTAGTTGTGGCCTTCACACTCTTTTTAAAAATCTCAACCGCTTCTTTATTAAATGAAACCTCCTCCGGTTTAATGCTTTCTGGAATTTTCATTATTTCATCAACAAGCGGCAGAATATTTTCCGGGCCTTGATCTTTAAACGCAGACAACCCTCTCTCCCCCATTTCTGAAAGAAGCAACGAATCATTAACCTGTTTTTTAATATTTTCAACAACATCCGAAAGCTTTGCCCATCCGTCAAGAGCGCTTTTAACAAGGGAATCGGACATATCCGTAAGTTCGCTGCCGATTTGAATCAGTTCAAAAACTATGTCTCTCTGTGACTCAAATGTAATCCGCAGATGTTCAACCATGAGTACAACACGCCCTATAAGCTCTTTAAATACAACGCTTGTAAACATCACGGGTACAAGAATAGGAAAGGCGCCTTTTGCAATCATCAGCGGGGCCGGGATAGTATCTGCCACAGCACCATAAAGGCCGATCACCTGCACAACAGCAATTGACGCAAAAGCCGTAACAAGCCGGAACCTGTAGCTCTCCCTGAACCTCGCGAGATAGTAGATTGAAAAACCAAGTACCACAAGAAAAAAAAGCGAAAAGAATCCCTGCGCTCCCGATTTCCAGAATTCCATTCCCTCTTTAAAAACCATGAGCCACCAGATCTGCATCACTATATAAATAATGACTGAAATAAACATGGCCGTATTGATAAAAAAAACAAACCTCTTTCTGTCCATTACGAAGTCAAGAGTAAAGGCCCTTGCAAGTGAAAGCACATTGAGTGAAAAGAGCAAATTGAACACCAGTGGGAAAAATTTCTGCCCGGCCTGAATTTCATAGAGTGATTCCAGAATATATATTACCGCAGTGCCGCCGCTTATTACAGTAATTGCTGAAGCCGCAGCCAGTTTATAAAGGAGAGATTGATCTCTTGTCCGCCAGAATTCCGCAGCAAGGATGTACAGCATCATTGAGAAAAGAGCTCCCTGCACAGTATAAAGAACCGCAAGGCCGCCGGAGCTTTCAAGGAATCTTATCAGTCCCATGCGTTACCCCGGCTAAGAACTTCTTATCCACTGATATCCTTTATAAAGATAGAAGATACCTATGATTATAACTGACACTGAAAATACGATTTTAATCAGGCGTACAGGGAGAAACCGTGCCACATAAGGGCCGATCTGCCCACCTATTAAAACTCCTGATCCTGTAAATATCCACAACTCCCACATTATAAGACCTGCCTGAAGATTAAGGATTGTTATAATCCAGTCAGCTGTGGCCTCAACAAGAATAGCTGTTGCGTTGGCTCTTTTTGTTTTTACATTAAGCCCCTTCTCAAGGAGAGGCTGAGATAATTCACAAACACCTGTGCCTGTGGAAGCTGAGAAAAAACCGCCAATGGGGGGTATCCACATGAACGGGTAGATGTCCTCAACGGGGATATTCTCCTTTGTGCCGTAAAATTTTCTCAGCGCATTAATAAACTGCATGCTGGCAATAAATACTATGATAATACCAAGAACCAGTTTAAGCAGATTACCGTTAATCACCAGCAGCGCGTGATTACCGAGAACCACACCTGGTATTGTGAGCATCACCATTGTGAAACCTACAGGGAGTTCCACCATTTTATAATAGATATACCGGACTGCTCCGCTTGTCATTCCTATTGTCTCAGTTGCAATACCCGTTGCCACAGCAGTCTGAATCGGAAGATTGAGAAAAAGATTATAAACAGGCTGAAAAAGAACCCCCCCGGAAAATCCTGATGAATTGGCAAGAATTGCAATAATCACCGAAACCGGGAACATGTACCAGTATTCAAAACTCATTACTCACCATCCTTATATGGATCGATGTCTTTATAATCACCCAGAACTTTATCGATCTCCCGCTGCTCGATTTCAGTGCGTATTGCATAGGTTTTATACATCTTCATAAAAGTTTCAAGGTTCCCCAGATCAAACATTATCCCCTCAAGCTGCTTAACCACATCGCCCGAAAGATTAACAATAGCCCGGTAATCTGAAATCTTCATTCGCCTGCTTTCAAATATCTCTTCTGCTTTACCGTCACCCGTAATAGACGATATTTTCTGTACAGCTTCATCCAGTTTTGCTTTATGTCTGAATATCTCCTGCCTTATCTCCATAATCATATCCTGCAGATTCACATTCATGTGATTAATGAGCATAGCTATCTGCCCGATTTCATCATCGGTCATAACAGGAACAGTTATCGTGAGGTCTCCATCAGCAATTTTTTTTGTCGCTTCAACTATACCGTGCATGGGCGAAACTATGTCCCTCGTGAACATAATAAAGGCCCCTATAATGCTCGCAAAAACAACAAGTAGCAGAAGTATCATCCTGTTGCGGAGAGAAGCTATAGGCCTGCCCACAGCATCTGCTAGCTCCTGCTGATTAGCAAGCTTATTGTTCTCAGTTGAAAGTATATTCCCGGAGTAGGTTATAAAATTATTACGTATTTCATTCTGCAGTTTCCCTGAACTGAACTCAAATATAATCTCCGCGCTGACTGAAATTGACACAATTGAAATCAGTATAAAATAGAGTGTCAGTTTTCTCCTTAGCCTTGAGGCCTCTTTCCTGTTATTCTGCATCAGCCGGTCCGTTATGATTGATTAAAATTCAGTTATGTGCGTATCTAATTTAATTATTTTCAATAAAAAAATCAAGATTTACTAATATGTGAAAAAAGCAGCTTTAATGGGGGGATATATTTCAATGTTCCCTGCTGCATATATTAAAAAATCTTATCAAATCGTTTCTTGACAGCTCCGGGGTCTCATTAAAGAAAGCTGATGACCTCTGCATCTTCCACTGATGCTCAGGTGAAAAAACATTATAGAATATAGATGGGAAAACCTGTATTTTCAGCCTTTTCATAAAAGTGATTGTATCCTCAATCTCCTTTTTATCCTGCCCCGGCATACCTAAGATAAAGTAACCCCTGACATTGAGTCCTGTTGTTTTTGCACATTCAGCAATGCTGCGGAATTTCTCCGAATCAAAAGGACGCCGGTTCATCTTCTGTACATCAGAGGAGTATGTCACAAGGGAAATATTCAGTTCGTTGAATCCCGCTTTTTTCATCAAAGGGGGGATTTCCTCATCTATGTTTTCAAGGGATATTCCGTTCATCGCAGTGAACTCGGGATTAATATTCATCCTTTGCTTCATTTCAATAATTCCTGCAAGTAATTGCTGCGCATTTTTTTTGGACGGGAAGAGGTTATCATCCTCAAAATTTATTATATCAGCACCGTAATTTTTACAGCAGTATATAATCTCGTTGATCACATCATCAGTCTCTCTGTTCCTGTACCTGTTCCCCCAGATGGTTCTCCCAGTACAGAATTCACACCTGTTGGGGCAGCCCCGGGATGAGATCATAGAAACAAAAATTTTCCTGTATGCCCTGAAGTCTCTATGAAGAAGAAGGTCCCTTGCAGGGAACGGAAGAATTTTAATATCAGGGGCATCGGCCATTAATCTCTTCTCATTGCCGCTGCTTCTGCGTGATATTATTCCAGGAATATCTTCAGGTCTGCCGCCATTTTCAAGAGCCTGTACAAGCTGAACTGCCGCAGCTTCACCCTCCCCCATTATTATAAAATCCGCACCGGTTTTATTGATAAAATATTCCGGGTAGAGAGAAGGATGGTACCCGCCGGCTGCAATCAATGCTTCTGAATTCTGATTTCTGATGATGCTGATTATTCTTTCTGTCTCCTGATAATACGTTGTGAAAAGAGATGATATAAGATAGATATCAGCAGTGGTTTTCTTTATCCTGGACTCGATCTCCTGCCAGCTCATCCCGTAATGTGTATAATTTTTAAAAGGGAACCTGAACAGGGGCTCCGGATGATTAATGAATTCTTTAAGGTAACTGAACTCCGGCGGCAGGTTCAGTATCTGTTTTTTCGCTGTGTGGCAGTTCAGTAGTTCAGGATTATACCCGGCCTCCCGGAGCGATGATGCTATATATAATAAACCAAGGGGCTGCCGCCTGATCCCTGTTATGTAAAAATCCTCAACAGGGGGATTTAACAGAAGAATTTTCATTTACGGAATTTGAAACTGAATCTGCTTTTTTTCGGCTTGAGCATTTTTTCATTTATACTTTTAATCATGCTGCTGCCGGCCTTTGCGTTGAGCATTATTGCAATCTGCCTGCAGTTTATTACACAGGCTTCGCAGAACATGCAGTCATCAGGATTAACTACAACGGCAACTCTACCTTTACCATTGTCACACCTCTCTCTCATTTCAATAACATGCATTATGCAGGCATCCGCACATTTACCGCATCCATTGCATGCTTTCTCATCTATTATCAGAGGGCTTCTGTTTTCACTCATACTGTTATACGCTCCGTAAATAACAGATTCCCCTATAAAAAAACTGTGTCAATCTTTTTCAGTTTTAATAATGCATATAAAAAAACAGATTCCATAACGGAATCTGTAAAGGGGGAGCACCTTCTGAATACCGGTATAAACCGGAATAATAATTACTGTTATATTCTGTCTGAAATCACATACAGGGAAATTTCCGCTGCTGTGACACTGCTGATTCCCGTGTACAGCAATGACCCTGTCCACATAGCACCGATTAATAAAAAGAGTGCCGGATCCCATATAAAAACCAGTCCTTTATAAAGAACCGGTTCCACTGGTACCAGAGGATTAAAAATTATAATGTATACCGCGTAATAAAAAATCAGAAAAATACTCATAATCTGATATGCGGAAATCTTTGTACTCCCTCTATAATCAGAACGGAGAAACTCTGATACAAATCTCCACCCCTGTGTAACTGTAAGAGAGACAAAAAATGAAACTATATAATTTCCATTAAGAAACAGATATACTGATATGCATGCTGTCACTGTATATAATACTGCAGTAATCCCCTGAACCGGAACCACCGGGCTCCCGTCAAGATGATCGTGATATGAAATTTTTTTTGTATTACCGGTGAAGACAAAATTCCACCTTGAAAATATCTCCCGGAATAAGAGCGGCAATTGAGAAACAGGCTTACCATAACAGCACCCGAAACTGATACAGGCGAGCCTCCCTATCCCCTCTCCCAGGGCGTATGCTGCTGTAATAGATGCTATTATTACAATTTCATTAACTTCAGCAAGCCTGTTCCCTGCGAGCAGCAGGTTATAACACTTAATTATCCATGGAGCTGCAATAAACATTACAAAAGACGCGCCGCCCACTGTTATTGTATTTTTTTTCCTCTCAACAATATAAGCCATAATTTTTGCCGCGGGAATGAAAAGTGCCATAATTCCTATACTGACACCGCCGATTGTAATCCAGGTTTCACCGGCTGATGACGCGAGAATAAAAAAAAGCATCATCGCAAGAACATACCCCGTTGAAAGGATTATCCCGTAATAAGTGATATTGACCCCCTTCCATCTCCCGTTTCCATTTTTTTGAACAGGTATTGACGCAAAGACCTGCCACCTCTCACCGGGCAGAAACCTGAATGCAAAAAAATAAATTACCAGGAGTATCGAACAGAGTGAAACTGAAAATATTATATTAATCATTTATCTCCTCTTGTCTTAAAGATTTACCGATTGACGACCTTACTTTGATCTCTGTTTCAACAACAGGCCTTGTAAAACTCTTCATATAACGGGTTTCAATTCCGGTCTTTAGGGAATTTTCAATAAGATCTCTGTCAAACTTTACTCTCCCGTTTTCAAAGATCAGTATATCAACCGAACTACCCGGCCTGAAAAGACTTTTCGGCTGACCTTTATTAAGAAACATCCCGTGTATTAACGGTGCAGGGGTTTCATACATCCATTCTGAATAGCATTGAACAATATCACCAATCATCAGAGCTGCCACTTCAATCATCGCGACTTTACCGCACCCGGTGCCTCCGCGCACATCAGTGTCAATTATTGTTACAACCCTCCTGTTCCTTGAGTACGCTTTATTCACCGCAAGAACCGCACCGGGATTACAGGAATTATACGCTCCATCTATCTCATAAAAATCCAAAACAATCCCCGAGACAGGAACATGACTATAATGATACTTATCCGGAGTAAGCCTGAATATCGCGTAATCCCCATTCCGGTAGAGCGAACTCCACCCCCTCTTCGCATCAAGGAGATCATCCAGTGAAAAAAATTTCTCCTTCAGAAACAGCAGGCTCTCTGATGCAAAAGAACCGGTAATAATTCTTGAATCTGCCGGGGCTACAACTGAATCAGCATTCAGAGGCATGGGCCTGCACTCCATATAGCGGATCTTCCTTTCAAAAAATTTTCTTGCTGTATTCAGAGAATCGAGTGGATCATAAAATTCCGATGTATCAATGCCAGAAGATTCAAGAAATCCCGACCCTCCTGTGAGCCATTTGCCGGCAGGAAAATCATAATTAATCCATGCCATCAAAGATGAAAGACGTTTCGATGTAACCAGCCTGTAAACAAGAGACCCCTCCTCCCTCATAATAGAATAAAGATAATTAACAAGGCGGTCGTGATAAAACTGCTCATCAGCAACCTCACCTGTTTCTCTGACTATAAACTGATGTTTCATTCTGTAACCGTATTTATTATTGAATATTTTGTTAAACTGCCGAGCAATCAAGCATATCAATTCTGAGAGTAATCAGAAGGAGGTGAATAGCCGATCTCAGGAATAAGACAGGTATATCACCTGTTACAAGATCGTCCCTGAGTGATTCCACAAAATCTGCAGCCCCTTTCAGTCCCAGAACATTTCCCAAGGCAGACTGAATATCCCCGGGGAGCAGATCATACTTTCTGTCTGCATCTGCTGCGCTTTTCGCAAATATATCAAGTGCTTCTATCATATGTTTATTTCTCAGGTTCTCCCTGTAATACTTTTCAGCACACAGGTTAAAATCGTCAGCCTTTACTTTCAGCGGTCTCTTCTCTCCGGCAATATTAAGCACGCCACCGGTAATTTTTGCAGCAGCAGAATAAAGATCCGGCATGTTTATCCTAAGCTCAAGATCTTTCATGGTCTCCTCCATTCCAAGACTCTCTATTAAATCCGCCCCGTCCCGCCTCAGAAGTTTAACGAGCCCCTTCCTGTATTCACTGATATATACACGAGTATACCCCTGGTACCTGCTGCTGTTTCTGCAGCCGGCTGACTGCTTCAGAATTTCACCCATAAACATATTACTGTTGTTCTTCCTTACATAAAAAGTCGGTATACCGATGGATGAACCGAAGATTATCTGCCTCCTTTCACTCTCAATTTCCGGGGAATCAGGTATGCTGCTGTGTGTTACCATGCCATTCAGTATATACTTATAGGCAAGTGCTGTTATCAGTATCTGAAGGTTTACTGAATGCCCGAGGTCTGAGTTCAGGCTTTCAAAGAGGGAGTAATATCTCCCCTCAAAACCGGTGTAACCGTTTTTCGCCACGCTTCTTAATCTGTAGAGTGTATAGACAGACATGCTGCTGTCAAAGATCCCCATAGATACAAGATCCTGCTTAAGCTTTTCATCATTACCTATAATCCCGTTTAAAGCCGGGCTCTCATCTGTACTGAGTAGAGCCACAAGGTAATCCATAAGCCTGAAATCATTTACATAATCTCCCCTCAGACGGAATGTTCCGGCCATAAACCTTTCAAACCATTCAGGCCCGAAAGGTATAACAGGATTACCTAAGATCTTTATATCCCCTTTTTTAAGCCATCTCCGCCAGATCATCCTTACATAAGTATAGTCAAGCTCATGACATAGAAAACCCAGCACCTTCTCCGGCCTGAAGTCTTCAAACCCCAGCCTGTACGGGGCGGCCGTGTAAGTTCCTGAGAAGAGAGGGATAAAATGCTCATAAATTTTTATTGCGAGGTCACCGAAATACTTTTCGTATACAGCCCCGTATCCTGTATCTTTGCTTTTCATAAGGGCGTTAAGCTTACTGCTTCCGATACTTATATGTGTTCCGTTGTTTGCCAGGCTTATGTTGGATATCCCCTTAAGATAAACCCTGTTATCCGGGAGTATCCCTGCCTCTTTCAGTTTAAGTACCGAATTAAGACTGCTTCTCGATAACACCTGGTGGCAGAGGTTCATGTAGGCATGCTTCTCCTCACCCCTGTCCCACCCGGAAAGGCAGGGACTCATAAAAAGTTCCCTGTAGAATGAATCTGTCACAAGTTCATTAAGCTTCTTCTGCCTTACCGGAGGATGAGGTGAAAAATAAAGGGACACCTCCTGCCCGTTTGCCGGGAGATCAAATTTTTTATTGGCATACATTACAAGCATCTGGGTGAGGAGATAGCTCTTAAGATTCTGTCCCACGATATTCTCTGAGACGGATTTTCCGTTACCGCTTTTAGCAGGAAAGAATGAAACGATTTCAGGGGAAGTATTATCATTGAGATAACAGCTGAGATAATCCTCTCCTCTTTTCCTTATAACAGGGTGTATAAAAGTCTCTCCGCTTACTGAATCCGCGAGAGAGAGCTTTAGCAGATAACTGACAGGGACCCGGAGGCTCTCCACCCCATTTTGAATAACTGTAAAGTTCCCTGCATCACGCCTCTCCCCGCTTTCCGGATTTGCTTTATCAGATTTCAGATCACCTCTGAAAACAGCATCCGCATACCTGCTCAATGTTTTCCGGGGAAACCTGACCCAGCTGTTTTCCCAGATACAGCTCCTGTTATCATCAATAAATTCAGATATCTCCTCTACTCTCTTGCCCGGCAGGTCTCCTCTTTCACTTCTTTTAATCAGGTTTTTGAGATAACGGGATTCCCTGATATAAAGAGCCAGATCAACATCTCCGGATCTCCCTTTCACTGCTGTCTGAAATTCATTCTCAATTCCGCAGGTAGCATCTTCACCGGTATAGGGAATTTTTTCCGGGTCAATACTCACCCCTTCTCTTAAACCGAGACAGTTCCTGAAATTATTTAATGTATGAACTTCCCTGATATTATGGTTGATATTATTCATGCTATCCCCTATATTTGCGGATGAATAAACCTCCTTTATGTAAAAAAAATATCAGCTATATGCTAAGAAATTGTAAATAAATCCCGGAGAGCAGATGAAAAGATTGATTTCACTGATACTAATCCCTGCAATAGTACTGACAGGCTGTTCAGGACTCAATATGAAAATCGACTATATGAACTCCACCTCCCATCTCGCATCGAATAACATAGACTCAGCACTGAAATCACTGCCGCGCGGGGAGGGTAAAACCTTTATCACAATCATGGAACACACATACCTTAATCTTCTTGCAGGTAAACCTGAGATTGATGCTCTTGCTGCATATTCACGCACAATTGAAAACCAGGTGAGATATAAAATTTCAAGAGGTGTTAAATCCTTCTTCTTTATAGAAACACCTGACGGTTATTACGCATCCGAACATGAAATAATATGGATGCACTTTCTTCTCTGCTGGGGCTATTCACTTAAAAAAGATATGGAATCCGCGCGGGTCGAAGTTAACAGGGCTGCTGTTCTTCTTAGTAATGAATTCAGTGACGAGGGAAGATTTGACGATCCTTTCATGCGCATAATCTGCGGGCTGATGTGGAATATATGCGGGGAGTGGGATGACGCGCGGACTGACTTCAGACGTGCTCTTCAGCTTGACCCGAAAATCAGATGGCTGAGGCAGCTTGTTAATATGGAGCAAGCTCCATCGAATATGGTGCTGCTCCTTGGAGGTACAGGGTATGAACCGTACTGGGATCCTGACGCAAAGGGACTTGTACGCGGATTGCGTGGAGTCTCTTTCAGGGGCAAGGGAACACGAAGCGGTATAACTCTCTCAGGCGGTGAATACGAAACCTTAAATCTTTTCATCACTCCTGATTCATCATACTGGTATAAAAGACATGAAGTCCGCAACAGTGAACTTTCTGATGTAATTGATGACTTCAAGTATACACAGAAATTCGGCGTCAGTTCCGGAAAACTTGTTTCGCATATCGCGCTGGCAGTGGGAGGAGGTTTACTTATATTTACATTAATTGGAGGGGCCGGTTTAGGACTTGTAGCCCTGGGCGCTTACGCGAATTCAAGTGAAGTAATAGGAGCTGGCGCTGCTGTTTTCGTGTACGGCGGATACAAAGGATATGATTTTGCTTCTGAACAGTACAGCAAAGCAAGGAAAAACTACAGGAGAGAGATGAATCCCGCAGATAAATACAGATTTGTCAGGTTCCTGCCGGAATACGGCTGGCTCGGATGGAGTTCAAAAAAGATAACTCCGCCGGTTTCAATTAAATCCGGCACAAAAGAAATCCTGCTTAAAAACAGCTATGTTATAAAAGGGAATGGTACTTCTTTAACTCTTGGTTATTACCCTGATACTAATTAATAAAACACAGCCGGTTACTTTTCATTGAGCCAGGTTTCAGCATCCTGAACATTGTCAAAAAAACCGTTTATCCTGTAACCGAGTTTCTGCGTTAAATGCATGTCATATAATCCGGCGCAGACTCCTCCGACTGACTTTTCAAGCGCAACAAAGGCTGTAAAAAATGAGCCGTAACTCTTTATATACCCGAGAACTTTTTCTTCAACATATTTCTGGCATGAAGGGGGAACAACCCTCTGATACCTGACATCACATATTGTTTTATAAATATTTTTTTCTGTCATAAAATTAAAAATAAAATCTATTGCCGCCCTGAACTCTGTACCGGGACAAAATCCTCTCCACTCCTGGCAGAGAATCCCGCTCTTTCTGTAAAATATTATTGTGACATACTCATCTCTGTAAACAGGCTCCTGATCTTCCCCTTCTATTATATCAGGTTGTCTCACTGTTGTTTTATCATGTATTAATTTATGCTTTCTTTTATAAAAAAATCTCTTACCCGAAAATGAGAATATAGACTGCATTACAGGATCCATCCTTTTAAATTTTTTACTTTAAACAATTACTATCCACATCCTTTCAGATAACGTGTGTTTTTAATGAATTAAAGGTGAAAAAATTCATACCTGGAACCATATTTTTTACAATTAATCACGCATTTCCCGGGTCTTAATAAGAGCCGGCAGGTTTTTTATTCTTGAAAATAACACCCTTTTTAACAGAAAGTCTAAAGTAAACCTGTAAAAATCTATTTATAATAAAAGGTAAACTGATGCTATTAGATTCACACGCACACTTTGACATGATACTGGAAGATAAAAAAATTTCTGAGGATGATCTTATTAAATCTCTCAAGAATGATAATATAGAGTACAGTGTACAGGTTTCCATTGAAACAAAGGGGTTTACCTGGTCCAGAGATTTTGCAGAAAGACACCAGGCTGCGGGGATCTACTATACTCTCGGGATACACCCCTCTTCAAAAGCTGATGATGCTGCACTTGAAATGCTTGGAGCTTTCACTGAAAAAGAGATGAGTTCTGACAGGAATAAACTTTTACTTGGTATTGGCGAGTGCGGCCTTGATTTTTACCGGATGCGTCAGCCTGAAGATATACAACGCAGATCTTTTGAATACCAGATTGATATTGCAAAAAAGCACGGACTCCCTCTCATTGTACATATACGTGATGCAATGGACGCTGGTATTGAAATACTCTCAGCAAAAAAAACACGCGGGGGAATAATGCACTGTTTTGCAGGAGATTCAAAAGCTGCTAAGCGTGTACTGGACCTGGGCTTTATAATCTCTTTTGCAGGAAATGTTACCTATAAAAACGCTGCAGAACTTCACGACGCTGCAGCATACGTACCCCTGGACAGGATACTCCTTGAGACAGACTCACCATTCCTGACACCTGTGCCTCTGCGTGGAAAACCGAACACACCGGAATATATAAAGCATACATACCGGTTTGTTGCCGATCTGAAAAATATCCCTGTTTCAAAACTTGAAGATGCTGTAACAGAAAATTTCAGGAAACTAATCAGGGAATGAGTTTAGCAGAAAAAGGAATTATTATCCGCAGAACAGTGGAATCGGATCTACGGAATATATATCTCACAGTTTCAGGAGCAGCAGAATTCAGTTCCGGTGATTTAACTGCAGACAGGCTTGCTGATCTTTTTATGTCAGACAGCGCGGTTTTATACAGCGCGGTGAGAAAAAAGCATCTCCTGGGATTTATCCTCGGCAATGTACAGGGAGATAATGCTTTTGTTGAAAAAATTTTTGTGAAAGAAAAATTCCGCAGATGCGGAATAGGCTCTCTCCTTCTTGAAAAATTTTCTCTGCATTCGAAAAAAGCCGGTTCGAAAAATTTTTTTATTGCTCTCCCCGCGGAAAACATGGAAACTTTAAACTTCTTCATCAAAAGGGGATTTGTTCAATCTCAAAATACTTTAAATCTCCATAAAAAAAATTCATAAACAGGACATCATGGCTTTACTGATAGACGGATTCAATCTCATATATAAATTTCCTGAACTTGAAAGCTTAATGTGCTACGGGCAGCTCAACAAAGCGAGAGAAGGACTCCTTGAAATTCTCCGTGATTACCAGAAAATCAGAAAAGGTGGTATAACCGTAGTATTTGACGGGAAAAAAGAACCCTCCATTGAGGTACGGAGTGAAAAAATCGGTTCAATAGATGTTTACTACTCACTCGATTACTCTGCGGACTACCTGATTAAACAGTTCATAAAAAAAGATATGAATCCGAAAATGATAACAGTTGTAACATCGGATAAGGATATTATATTTTACATAAACAGGTTCGGGGCAAAAAATATAAGCAGTGAAAAATTTGCCGAAAATGTTCAGTCAGTTTTCAAAGCCTCACAACTCGCCGAGGAGGAGAAAATTGAGGAGCTTGAAAAGGTGAACCCTGCCGTCAGTGATGATGAGATCTCCTACTGGCAGAAAATATTTTCCGGGAAAAAATCAGGTAAGAGGTAACCCTATGACATCCATAGATTATATGAAAGTACTCGATATTGCAGCGCTTGCAATGGAATCTGAATCTCATATCAAAGTTGAAGCTCTTGATCTTAAAAAATTTAAAGCCAATATAAAATCTCCTGAAGGGAGGGATATTGAACTTCTTGCCACGGTCTCCGATTTCAGTATGGAACTCTCAGTTGACCGCGATCTCTTTGAACCTAAGCAGCTCCGCAAATGGCTTGCTGAATTTGAATACCACCTTGAACAGCACTTCTTTAAAAATGTTGTAATAGAAAACACGGAAAACAGCCGTGAATTTAAAATAAAAATTAATTTTTAATATTTTTATTCCTTGAATAAAATTCTGAAAGCTATAAACCTGACCTATATATAAAACTATTTACCGGGGCATTTCTGAAAAATATATTTTAGGATGAGGTAAACTCATGAGCGGTGAACCAAACATAAAACTTACAAAAGATGGTCACATTGCGACCGTTACTTTCTGTGACCCCAGCGGACTCAATCTTCTGAACAAAGAAACTGTTCTTACGCTTGCCGACATACAGGAACAGATTTCACAGGACAACCAGTTAAGAGTTGTAATAGTTAATTCCACCGGTGCGCATTTTTCAGCAGGAGTTGACACGGCTTTTCTTAAAACTGTTGATACAAGATTTGTAAAAGATAACCTGAACTTTCTCCAGAGAACATTCAGCAGATTCCAGGAACTCCCTATACCTGTAATATGTGCGATAAAAGGATTCTGTCTCGGCGGCGGACTTGAACTGGCGCTCAGCTGTGATATCAGGGTTGCAGCAGAAGGAGCTACACTCGCTCTTCCTGAAGTAAGATTCGGACTGACAGCGGACCAGACAGGTACTACAAGGCTTACAAAGCTTGTGGGCATAGGGCAGGCGAAAAAACTGATCCTCTGCTGCGAAATGATAGATGCTGCTGAATCATACCGTATAGGACTGGTTGAGTACCTTGTTAAACCTGAAGAACTCGATGATACAGTAATGAAACTCGCGAAGAGAATGGTTAACCTTCCTCCGTCAGCGTTAAGATTCGGCAAGTGGGGTGTCAACGTTGCTGCAGAGGGTAACACATACGCGGCCCTGATGTTCGAGCAGGCGCAGTCGATATACTGCTTTGGTACAGAAGATAAAGAGGAAGCAGTTAACGCTTTCATCGAAAAAAGAAAACCTGTATATCACGATAAATAAACAGACACGAACCCCGCTTACGCGGGGTTCTTAATATACGCCTTTTTCTATATACTTTCTGAATGAAAAAAACTCCGGACAATCTCCTTAGAGCCTCACTTATTAAAAGAAACAACCGCTTTGTTGCTGATGTAATTTTAAACGGTAAACCGGAAACCGTTTATGTTCCCAATACAGGGAGGCTCTCTGAACTCGCTCTCCCCGGAGCAGATGTATTGTTATCTCCAATCAACGGAAAGTACCGCTACAAAATACTTTACATCATTAATGACAACTACCCTGTGATGATTGACTCTACCTACAGCAACCGGCTCTTTCAGAAACTGCTGATTGAAAAAAAAGTTCCCGGGCTTGAAGGTTTTAAACTGATCAGGAGAGAACCGGCAATCGGCAATCACAGGTTTGATTTTCTTCTGGAAGCGGATGGTAAAGAGAAATTTCTGGAGCTCAAATCATGTACCCTCTTTCATAATAATATCGCATCATTTCCTGATGCGGTCAGTGAAAGGGCATCGGAACATGTAAGGCTTCTCGCAGAAACAGGAGAAGGTATTCTTGTTTTTTTAATTTTCAAACATAAAATGAATTATTTCATCCCCAATTATCATACAGATTTCACCTTCTACAAAACAGTTAAAAACTGCAGTAAACTCATTGATATAAAGGCTCTTTCAATTGAGTATAATGACAATCTCGATATTACACAATTAAAAGAGGTCCCGGTTCTAATGCCTGAAGTGGGCCCCTGCGGATTATTTATTATTCTTATTAAGCTTAATGATTCAACGGCGCAGGGCATAAACAGCAGGTATCTCCTGTTATGCGGGATAGAAAAAAATGATCTTTTCAAAAGAGTAAAAAAACTCCGGAGCAACCCGAAGCTCTTTCCATCTATTGAAGGTATAAGTTTCACCGGAATGAAAATTATTACAGATTTACCCGTAGTTACAGAAACAACGGATATTTCGGTCCTTGATTATTCTTTGCTGAACAAAGACTCTGACAGTGGAACTGTTTTCAGTTCCGATGAGTGGAGGGTCTACTCCTTCAGAGAAAATCCTGCTGAAAAGGAATGGTTCTGGGATGAAATTTTGAATTTAAGATTCAGATAATTTAAGTTTTACCAAACAGTTTTTTAATCAGGTCCTCACGGCCAATTTTTCTGAGCAATAATTTTATCCTCTCCCTGTATTCACCCTTGTACCAGAAGAAAAAACCTCTTTGATCATCCCGTTCTTTCTTTGACCTGGCAGAATAAACCTTTTCCCCGGTATAAGGATCAAACCCGCAATAATAGATCACACCTGAAAGCGTCATTGGTGTTGGTGTGAAATCCTGAACCTGCTCAAGCCTGAATCCCTCCCCGGCTGTTTCTGCCGCAAGTTCAGCCATATCCTCAAGTTGCGATCCCGGATGAGATGAAATAAAGTATGGTATAATCTGCTGCCTGAGCCCTGCCCTCTCCGAAATTTTTTCGAAGATCTTTTTAAATTTCAGGAATAGATCATACGAAGGTTTCCGCATAAGCTTAAGCACTTTTGCTGATGAATGCTCCGGGGCAACCTTAAGCCTCCCTGAAATATGATCAGTTATCAGCTTCTCAGCGTACTTTTCGCATAAGTACTTTTTACGTTTAGCTTCATCTCCGCAGAGAAGAAGATCATATCTTATACCGCTTGAAATAAAGATTTTTTTTACACCGGGAACTCTTTCACTTTTCTTATAAAGCTCAAGCAGGGGAGCATGATCAAAAACAAGGTTTCCGCATAACGAAGGATATAAGCAGGAACTGCGCAGACACTTTGCGCAAAGAGCCCCGTCCTCTCCGTGCATTTTATACATATTTGCCGAGGGGCCCCCTATGTCAGAAACGTATCCTTTGAAGTCAGGCATCTCTGTTACAGCTTTTACTTCCCGCAGAATAGAATCTTCACTCCTGCTTACAATCTTCTTCCCCTGATGTGCGGTGATTGCGCAGAAACTGCATCCTCCAAAACATCCCCTGTGTGCAGTAACCGAATGCCTTATCATTTCATATGCCGGGATCACCTTATCTTTATACTTCGGGTGAGGGAGCCGTGTATACGGAAGATCAAATCCTCTGTCAATATCAGATTCTTTAAGACTACTGAATATAGGATTAACAATAACATAACGATCCCCGGTCTTTTGAATTAACCTTACAGGCTCTTCTGATACCGAAGCTCTCTCGGTAATGACGAAGTTTTCAGCAAACTTTTTTTTATCAGCAATACACTCCTCGTGAGAATACAGATATACATCTCTCCACCCCTTCCGCTTTTTCACTCCTTCAGCTGAATCTTCAATTAATGCAGTATTCTCAACTGTCTTCAGTGCGGAGAATGGAATCCCTTTTAAAAGAAGCTTTATAATTTCAACTATGGGTTTCTCCCCCATTCCGTAGACAACAAGGTCAGCTCCGCTCTCAATAAGAAACGGAGGTTTTAATGCATCACTCCAGTAATCATAATGTGTAAGCCTCCTTAAAGAAGCCTCAACTCCCCCTGCTATAACAGGCACATCAGGATACAGCTCTTTCAGAATTTTTGTGTAAACGCAGGCTGCATAATCAGGGCGGAGACCGGCTCTCCCTTCCGGTGAAAACGCGTCATCAGAACGGAGACGTTTACCGGCAGTGTAATGATTAATCATAGAATCCATGCATCCGGAAGTCACTGCAAAGAACAGGCGCGGCACACCGAATTTCTTAAAATCCCTGAAATCTCCCCGCCAGTCAGGTTGAGGCACAATGCCGATTCTTAACCCGCAGCTTTCAATTATTCTGCTGATAACAGCGCTGCCGAAAGAGGGATGGTCGACATAAGCATCCCCGCTGAAAAGAATAACATCCAGTTCAGTCCACCCTCTCCTCTCTGCCTCCTTTTTTGTAACAGGGAGCCAGTTATTCTGTTTATATCTCTCTTTATTTTTTTCCAAATTCCGGATTCACTCTTACTGCTTTTTTATAAAATCACTTTTCACAGACTCTTAAATCCGTGTAAAGATATTAATCATATCTGAAGAGTTATGCTTTGCATTATAATAACACGTATATAATAACTGATTGCACTAAATAACTTTAATTTTGATAAAAAAATTAAAGCATTATAAATTTTTGATTACACCCATTGCATTTTATATTATTCATATGATATCAAAAAAGAAGAGTACTACTTTATGAATAAATTAACAGGAATATTCACTGCCGTTCTCCTGCTTTTACCTTTAATGCAGGCACATTCCGCAGTCTACGAGGCATCCACGCTGTATAACTCGGTCTCAAGGGCCGAGACAGTTCAGGATCTCTATATGAAAAGATGGGATATACTTAAAGAGAAAAATTTCTATTTCGATATATACGGAAAAATAAACTGGGTTTTTAATTTTGATGTAAACACGTATAACGCCGGAACTGGGGAATATGAATCAACTGAACTCCGCCTCACAAGGACTTACGGCAGCATGACACTTGCCCTGCCTGTAGGGGGATTCAGAAACAAAACCGATGACAGTGATTTTATAATAGCATTGAACACTACAGGTTTTCACTACGGGCTCACAAAGGATGTAGAGATTGATCGCGGCAGTGCCGGGACAGAATCGGTATCTGATTACAAACATTCACAGTTCTTTGACGATATATATGCCGTATCAGTTTTATTCAGGCCGTATTTTACATTCCACGGCGGCTTAATTATCAACAATGAATATGTTCCAAAAGACGACGGAACAATGGACTACATGGATCCTGTTGAAAGTTATAAAAAGAAATTCATTGCAATTGAGCTCTACAAATTCATGGCATTCAGCATGAATATTGATGATGGCAAGCCTGAGTCAACAAAAGCGACTGTTGCTGTGAATCCTGTACTGGGTTTTGTAATGGACACAAAGAGCATCTACTTCCCTGTAATAACTCTGGGTTATGAAAATACAGCTGCCTACAATGATGAATTGTATGACCCTGTTTGGGTTAACACCCCTGAATCCAAGGGTGAAGCAGCCTCATACCCGAAAGATTCGGCAAAACTTAATATTTATTCTCTCACAATAAACCAGAGGTTCGCTGAATCTTTCACTCTTGAAGGTTTTATCGGCGCGCAATATATTACTGATGACCTTTATACAAAAGAGACTGGAAATGAAAAAAAAATCCGTATTTCAAAAGCCAAGGAGTGGTACCTGCTTCTCAGTTACGACCCGATAACAGCACATGATGAGGCAAAACTGAAAGCATATACCGGAGTCAGCTGGTACTGGGATCCCGCAGTAAGGATACACAGAAAAGATTCCGGAAAAAGTAACGCAGTTTATGGATGGATTATCGGCTGCGATTTTGACTTTATACACTTCGGCGGAGATATGAAAGCTGAATACAACTACTCCGGTGATTTAAAGAAACTCATTGAAACTACAGATAAGTGGGCTGTCGAAGGAAGCCTGTTCCTGAGGTTATAAAGGTGAAAATTATGAAATATATAAGGACGATAATATATGTAACTCTGCTTCAGTTTATTTTAACAGGATGTTCTTACGTCTCTGACATGGTTGAGGGGGCAATAACTGACAGAGCATCTTTTTCAATACAGGCACAGCAGGTTGGCAACGATGTTGTGATAACATGGAGTGAAACTGATTTATCAACAGATTTTGCGGGGATAGAGATATACAGGACACGAAAGGTTAATGATGAATATTCAGGATACGTAACTGTGAGAGATAGATGGGATGCAGGTTACACCGTTTTACTTAACACAGGGACAACAACAAGCTGCACCGTTCCCAAACCTTCATTAGATGGAGCAACAACTCCGCCCGGAACATCCGGTATATATTTTTACCGGGTTGGTTTTATACAATGGGATGAACCGGTTGGTGAAAGAACAATCGATAATGGATATACCGGAAGTGAATCTGTGGATTATAATAACCACACCGACATCGACGCAATCAGCGGATCAGCCAGGGTGGAAATTAACTGACCTGGGTGTCCGCAATTTTTGAAAAGTCTATTAGGCTTCTGAAGTTCCCAAGAATACCCTCAATAATTGAAAGCCTGT
>DAISJZ010000004.1:52468-82915 GCA_036821145.1 Spirochaetota bacterium | reverse complement strand
TTTACCCGGGGAAATAAATTAATTCATGTGTTGTTGAATAAATTTTCAGGTTCAGAATCGATTTTCAGAAGGAGTGGTATAAAGTTTTTTCAGCTGTCTGCCGATAATTCCTGATAGGGGTTTCTATGATTCTTTCAGGTAATCAGATAATAGGGCGGTTAGCCGGGCGTCAGGTCCTTGTGGCCAGAATAAAGGGTCCGGAAGGACAGGATTCGTCTGAGCAGAAAGCTGTTGAGGAGCTTAAACGCCGGGACAAAGAGGTCAGGATGCACGAAGCTGCTCATAGCAGTAATCCTGATCTTGTGAAGATCGGTGCAGCTCAGTTTGATTACACAATAGGCCCTGACGGTAAAGCATATGCAACGGGGGGGAGAGTCACGCTTGCAACAGGGAATCCCCGTACTCCGGAGGAGGCGCTGTCAAAAGCTGAGGCTTTGAAAAAAGCGGCAATGGCACCGGGCGAGCCTTCATCAAAGGATTTCCAGGCTCTGAATTCAGCAGTTGCAATGGAGTTTGAAGCAAGGAATCAGATTTACAGTGATAAGAATAAGAAAGATGAAAAAACCGGTTCTCTTCTTAAAGGGAGTAACCTCAATATCTACGCTTAGAAGTGTTCAGATAATAATTTATTGACCGCATTTTGGACTTATACAAAATCATAATTATGCCGATATTTTAAAAACAGATCTATCGACTAAAGTATTACAGGAGCATTTTATGAATTTAAAACCGCAGGTTGAAGACTCTCTTTTAAGGCTCAGAAAAGATCTGGCTGAACTTATTGCATCTTCAGGTTTCTGCGGCCTTAAAGGGGGAACTGAAACAGAGGATATGGATTATGATGAGCTTAATCTACTCCATGCCCTGGGGAAAGATCTCGTTCCTGTCACTGTGAAAATCGGTGGGCCTGAGGCAAGGACCGATATCCGTTTCTGCTATTCAGCAGGGATTGAAGGGATCACTGCTCCTATGATAGAATCAGAATACTCTCTCAGAAATTTTATTAACACACTTAAAACCCTTATAGCTCCGGCACATTACCCTGATCTGAAGAAGTCTATTAATCTTGAAACAATTACAGGGTACAGAAATATACTTGAAATTGCGGATTCGGCTTCATTTGCCGATCTTAACAGCGTCACTGCAGCACGTTCAGATCTCTCCGCATCAATGGATATGCATCCCGATGATCCTGAAGTAATGAGAGTAACCAAACAGATTGTAAAGATATCAAGGGAGAGGGGGAAGAGAACTTCTGTTGGCGGGACAATTACAAAATCGAACTTTGATGCAATAGCGGAAACTGTTCAGCCGGATATGATTAATTCACGTCACGTGGCAGTGGATCTGAAAAAAATCAGTGAGTCAGGTTTAAAGAATGCAGCCGAGAATATGCTTTCATTTGAAATGGAACTTTTTGACCTCCTCGGGCAGCTCAAACCTGAAAGGTCATTTTATTATAAAAACAGGATTGAGACCAACCGTGAGAGGGTAGGGAAGAAGAAAGTTGTTTACTCGATGAGATAATTAATTCTGTTTTAATTCTTGAGATCCCATAAAGCCTGTTATAATTTAAAGCATGAGATAATACATGGATAAAACCGTAAAAAAGATTTTAATCTTCTTTTCAATAGTGCTTGTTTTCTATCTGCTTAAGATCCTGTCGACAATCCTGATCCCCTTCGTTCTTGCGCTGTTGCTTGCAATACTGTTCCATCCGTTAATCATTCATCTTGAAAAAACAAAACTTCCGAGATGGCTCATTATACCAGTGATATCTGCGGTTACTCTGCTGCTGTTTTTTGTCGTTATAAATATTATTCTTGCAGCTTCAAGCCAGATCGTGCAGCAGCAGGATTTCCTCGTGGAAAGATTGAAGCAGAAAACAGCTGTTCTGTTTGATATTGTAAATTACAGGTTCCAGTCGGATTTTGATTTTGCTTATATCGCTGAAGAACTGCGTAAAGGTTTTGATGTACAGATTCTTTCTCACACTGCCGGTGAACTTGCCAGGGTACTCCGTTCCTTTGTCGCATCCTTTATCATGTTTGCAATATATTATGTGATTTTTCTTGCAGGGATGTCAAATTATCAATTCTATCTTCAGCATGTGGGCGGGGAGAAAGATGGTTATACCCTGGTTGAAAATTATGAAAAGATAAAAAAATCTGTTTTCTCATACATAATCATCAAGTCACTTATCAGCCTTCTGACAGCGTTCTGCGCAGGAATTATTCTATGGATTTTCGGCGTAAAATTTGTTCTTTTCTTCGCGTTCCTGACGTTCATTCTTAATTTTATTCCTAACATAGGTTCCACAATTGCCACAATACCCCCTGTTGTGATGCTTTTTATTCAGTCGGATTCGATAAACCCTGTTCTGGTCCTCCTGGTTCTTCTGGGAGCTATACAGATGAGCATCGGTAATTTCCTTGAGCCGGTTGTTATGGGAAACAGGCTGAGGCTTAACACATTCACCGTGTTATTCGGTCTTGTGCTCTGGGGTTTTATCTGGGGAATTCCCGGAATGATGCTTTCAGTTCCTCTCATGGTTATCACAAAACTTTTCCTGGAACAGTCTGATTCAACAAAAATTGTTGCCCGTGCGATGGGATACCCGGAACTTCAGAAAAAAGAGCCCTGACTTCAAATTTTTTTAAAATTATCAGGGAATCTGTACTATAAAGATTCAGGTGTATACCTTGACATTACTCCGTTTCTGCACTATTATAAATTATTGTCTGCAAAATTACTGAATACAGGAGTAAACCTGTGGCAAAAATAACGAAGTATCTCTCGGAATGGGAGAGTGCCGGTCTCCTTGAATCTCTTCAGGTTCAGAAAATTCTTGAATATGAAAAAAACAGGGACAAAAAGCCCTGGGTGCTTTACAGCTTTATAATGCTTGGAGTAAGCATTATATCCATAGGCATAGTTTCACTTATTGCTGCAAATTGGAGTGATATCCCCCCTGCGGTCAAGATTGCGGGAGATCTGACAATAATGGCAGCAATAGCCTGGGGGATATACAGGGCATCCGTTGCAGAAAGGCCGCTCCTCTTCGATGCTCTTTCTGCTCTTTTTATTTTTTTCTATCTCGCTTCAATAGGTCTTCTCTCCCAGATTTATCATACAGGGGGGGAACTTTATGAAGCGCTCTTTATTCTCTGTGCTGTGATGTTCCCTCTCACGCTGCTTTCTTACCGCAGGTTTATACCGAATGCATGGACATATATTTTTGTGCAGGCTCTCTTTCTTTTCTGTCTTCACAGGATGGATTTTTTTCATGAGTCTGATTCCTATTTTGTAGCAGCAGGGATCCTGGCATCCTTCCCCTTTATATGCGCAATACCGGGGAACCTCTTTTCTATGAGAGATGGGTTCAACAAGGTATCCGGGCCTTTTATACTCTGGGCAGTGATCTCCTTTTTTGGAGGGGTATTTTTCTTTGACCTTCGGAATTCTATGCAGAGCAGTAATTACTACAGCACTACATTCAGTTTTTTTTCGGATGATGTTTCGCTGACGGCCTATTCTCTTATTATAGCTGTTTCAGGAATGGCAGCCATTGTGTCACTATTATTTAACAGGGAGCTGACAGGAAGAGTAAAATTTCTATCTTCAGTTCTCGCTTCAGTTTACGGCATCAGCATGATCTTCTTCGCATGGTATGACCGGTATTACTATCTGCTCTATAAGGCGCAGGACTTTGATCCTGAAACAAGGGTGCAGTTCTACAGTGTGCTGAAAGCTTCGGGGCCTGTTGAGACGATATTTGCACTGCTGCTGATAAGTTTTATCTTCCTCTCCCTTAATATGGAGAAGCTCTTTAATTTCATGGTAATGCTTATAGGTGTGAGATTTCTGATAGTATATTTTCAGGTTTTCGGTTCTCTCGCTTATACAGGGGTGGGTCTGATAATTTCTGGGCTTATTATAATAGGCTTTGTAGCTGCATGGTACAGGTATGGGAAAAAGATAGGGGGGTTCCTTAAATGAAAAAACATAAATTGATTGCAGCGCTTGTTTTGCCGCTTGTTGTTTTCATTGCCCTTATTTTTTATAAGCAGGCAAAAGTATCAATGGGGGAGGAGGTGATTCTCCCCATAACAGGTTTTGACCCCAGGAACATACTTTCAGGGCATTATCTTATCTATGAGATAGATTTCGGTCTGGAGAGTGATAATTATTGCAGTGTAATAGATAGCAGGTCAGCGGATGTATATCTCTGCCTCAACAGAGATAAAAAAAAGGGGGATCTTTACCGTTCATCGGTGAATGATTACTATAATGAATCAGAGCTTTATAATGCAGGGTGCGACGCTGTGATAAAGGGGAGGTGCAGATACGGCAGGTTCATACCTGATGGTGAGATTGAAAAGTTCTACATCCCGGAAGAGTACGCTCATTCTCTCGACAGGGCTGTAAGAAACGGTAAGGGTAAAATAGTACTCTCTGTTACACGGGGAGGCTCAGCTGTGATAAAGGATCTCCTTATAGACGATAAATCATGGAAGGAGTATAAAGAGGAGAAGAAGTGAGAGTAGGATTAAAAAGCCTGCTTCTTCTTATCCTTTTAAGCACTCTGAGCTGCAGGGATATTCAGCAGATCGATGAAGGTGAAAAGGCTCTCCTGAATAACCGTGAAAAACTCCAGACCAGGATAAACCTCTTCGGGTGGCCTTTCAATGACAGAGTGATCCACAAGGGAAATCTTAAAGATCTGAAGATTGCCGGAACAACATTGAAAAATACTGTATTTGTGCGTCTCAAGATTACGAATGTAATATTTGATTCAGTGACATTTGAAAACTGCGATTTCATTGCTGTGGAGTTTGAGAATGTCTCTTTTTTAAACTGCAGGGTGGAGAATACACTGATCTGCAGGAGTACTGTAAAAAAAGGTGTATTTAAAAAAACAGTCTTTGATGAAGTTACAACTGTGTTTGCAGACAGGTATTCAGAGGACGATGCGCCTGAAAAAAGCGCGTATGAAGATATTAACGAAGCTCTCAGAAAAGGGGAAAAGGAGGAGGCCGAGGCTCTCTCGGGAAAGATTATAGAGTGGGGGAAAATTATAGGGATGGAGCTTCATGATACCTCCTTTAGTGATTCACTCTTTAGTAACTGCAACCTTGAGCATATGAAGTTTTTTTCCCGCACTTTTTCGAATGTTATTTTTGACGGGTGCAGGCTTGTCTGGCTCATTGCGGATACCTCTGAAAAAGTGATGGATAAAAACGTAAAACTGAAGGGGTGCGATGTCTCACTTTTTTTATTCAACAACTGTGAGAGTATTACAGTTGAGGGGAGTAGGGCAGAGGGCATAAGCCTGGGGAAACTGAAGGCGGAAAATATCAATATCAGGGATTCAAAACTGAGAAATTTCAGTTCCAATGAGGCGCAATGTGAAAACCTCATTATTGATAATTGTCATGTTGACGGGTTTTACCTGGGAGGTAGAATAAAAAATATGCAAGTAACAGATACAGAACTTCATGATATCCTGCTTACTGCAGAATTTGAAAGCCCTGTCCTTTTTAAAGACTGTGATATGAATGGTATAACCTTTGGAAGATCTCCACGTCACACAAAAAATATCACCTTTGAAAATGTCAGATTCAATTATTCTCTGGTGTTCAGAAATTTCGACTATACAAAAAAGGTTGTGAGTAAAAACAAGTTAGAGAATATAAGGCTCAGGAATATAAGTTACGGCCGGGAAATTAATTTCTGGTATCATGATCTGGTGGAGTATATTAACTCCGACAGATTTCCAACTGAAGGTGTGGAGCTTAATGAAGAGGGTAAGCTCGGGACAGTTGAGAAGATTTGATTTTAGCGATTTTTTATTAAGTTTCCGGTTTTACAGGGAGGGAGAAAAAGAAGGTGCTTCCATTTCCCGGTTCTGATGAAAGAGAAATATTCCCGCCATGTTTTTCCACAACTTTTTTAACAATGGCAAGGCCGATTCCTGTACCATCCACGTCGGAATCATGAGTCCTGTAGAATTCTGTAAATATTTTTTCATGGTTTTTTTCCGCGATTCCGATTCCGTTGTCTTCAACATAAAAGCGGCAGAGATTGTTTTCCACTGATTCGCAGCACACTACAACGCAGGGATCAGGCTGATCGCCCATGAATTTTACCGCGTTTGTCAGGAGATTTTCAAAGACCTGTACAACCTGGCTTCTGTTTGCGAGAAGAGCGGGGAGCGGTTCCGGAACAGAAATTTTCATTACATATTCAACAGAGTTTTCATCAAAGAAGTATCCGAAGCGTCTGGATATATCAAGAAGCAGCTTTAAAATATTTATCTCTTCTATATTATCAGGTTCAACGCCGATTCTTGAGAGGTTAAGGACATCTTTTATAAGCTCTTCCATACGGATCGTCTCTTTTTTTATCTGCCGAAGGAGCTCCAGCCCTTTTTCGTCGATCTGTCCGAAATAATCTTTATTCAGCATATCAGCGCAGAGCTCAATTGAGTATAAAGGAGATTTCAGATCGTGGGTAACTGTATGGACAAAGCTGCCAAGCTCCCTGGTCGATGTCTCAAGATTTTTATAAAGATTATTTCTTTCCTTTATCTCAACAGTGAGCCTTTCATTGGCCCGTTCAAGTTCTTCTGTTCTGCTTTTTACCATCTCCTTGAGCTGTTCCCTGTAAACGGCAAGCTCATCCTCTGCCTGTTTGTGCTTAAGTATAATCCACATCTCCTGCATGAGGGATACTATGTTTTTTATATCACTATCGTCAAATTGTGACGGTTTATTCCCCAGTCCTATGATGGCCACAATTCTTCCGTTATCGAAGATCGGTATATCCATGTGCCTTTTCAGTATAAGACTGTCATCTTCATAGAGCGCTGTGATTGACTTAAGTTCTTTTTCATCCTCAGTGAAGTAAGGGCTTTTGGAGGATGTAACAGCTGATAGTTTTCCCGTTTCATGCAGCCTGAAGCACCGGCCCGTTTTGTGTCCGGTTTCACCGGGACTGTTTCTGTAAGAGGCAGTTAATATTTCAGCACGGTTTTCACCTTCATTAATAAATGCGAGATAGCCGGTTTCGGTTCTTGAGATGCTTTTCGCTTCTTTAAGAGCAAATAGAGCCATTTCTCTGAAAGATGATCCTGTGATTTTACTGAAATTGAATATAGTCTTAAGCCTCAGTTCATCGAGTCTGTGCTGCTCTTCCGCATGTTTTCTTTTATTCTCCACCTCCAGGTTATAAAGGGCGTAGGCAAGCTCATCTGATATACTCCTGAGGAGATTGGTCTGTTTGCTGTCATGAATTGTTTCTTCTGACAGGAGAAAGGTGATTACACCGTATTCAGTTCCGTCATAGTCAAGGGTATGAGAAAACGAGGCTGAATTTACAGCTTCGCAGCCTTTGCATTCCCTGCATGAAGTTACTCCCCTGCCGTTTTTCTTGAGAGCCCGGTCATGGCAGAGAGTTAATACAGGTTCCGGTACAGGGCCACTGTGTCTGATTATTTTTTCTTCAGGCTCCCCGCAATTATTATTGAGGGTTATAATTACCGCTTCGCATCCGGGGCTTACTGCGATTGTTTCAGCAACCCCCTCAGACAGTCTCCTGCTGTCAATCTCACGCATTACCAGCCTGTTAACATTCTGTACCATGCTTACAATAAGGTCAAGATAGCTGATTTTTTTTTCTGCGCTTGATATCTTCTCCCCGAGGAATGATATGAATAAGGGAACAATAATAAACATTAGCGCTCTGAAATAATCATTGATAGTAACAACGTAATCACGCAGAAAAAAATGGCCGAAAAGAAGAAAAGACGCGAGGAAGAACGCAACAGCAAGTCCCCGCCTTTTCCACCAGAGAGCGGATAAGATGATCGGTATATAAAAAAAATGGCTGAAAACTGTTCCCCTGTTTTCCATTACGTGAAAGTATATAGTGAGCAGACATGAGAGGATGACAAGTGAGGCGATAAATAATATTTTAGCAGGTTCTCTGACATGAATAGACTGATATTTCAGTGCATAATTCAGAAAAGGGGTTCTGCTTAACGTGTTTTTTTTATCCTGTGTAAAGGATATAAAAATTCCCACAAAGGTGAAAACACCAATCCTGAGGTAGTCGGAAACTGATACCCCCTCCCCGGGGAAAAGATGATAAGCAATCATCAGAAACAGGGACAGGAAAATTACAACCGGGATTCCTCTCCTCTCCCACCACAGAGAGGTTAAAAGAATAGGTATATAAAAGAGGTGTGTATATACTGATGTGGTATTCAGAATATGGCTTGAATAAAGAGTAACGAGGCAGCATAAGCCTATTAGTGAAAAGAGAATAAAAAGTCTCGGCCCGTCCCCTTCCAGTCTGTTTTCATTATGAATAATCATAAAAATACCGGCAAATTGGCATTTGAGTTAAGATTTATAAGTATTATATAAATTCATTAAGTGTTTTAATGTCAACAGCATTTTCAGCGGAAAGTTTTTATGCTGTGAATATAATTGACTTGATGTGAATACTATGTTATCTGTTTACAGGAATACTTCCGGAGGGTGTTATGTTTAAAAGAATTCTGGTTATATTATTAATAATTACTGCGGCATATGCTTCGGATAACAGAGCATTTATGCTTGCGGATCTCCCGAAGGAAGAACTTTATCAGAAGCAGAAGATAGACATGGGTTCACTTACAGAGTATCGCAGGGGACTCTATTTAATATCCTCATGGCTTGAATCGAATAAAGGGCTTTTTAAAGATGATGCTAATACTTCAGGTATGATTTCCGCCCAATCAAGAGATGATATTAAATCCCTCTGGAAAAGCATATGCGATTTTTTTCTCGCTATTGATTCAATAGATTCATTTCACAGGGATTATCATCTTCTTAAAGGTGATTATGAGAAGCGGTCTTTTCATATATGCCGTGCCGCAATGCTGATGGAGTACAGTTTTGCTCTTGATTTTATAGAGAGAATTGAGAGGAGGCCGGAACTGGCCGTAGTGCTTAATGACAGCGTTCCGGAGATCGGCCTTCCTGCCGGGACATATGACAGGTTTAAATTCAGGTTTCTTAACGTTCTTATGGCAACAGAGTTTGCTGCTTTTGAAGCTGCGGGAGCTGTGTACGGCAAACCGGAACCCCCTTTGAGTACGAAGCTGATAAGCGAGGACAGCCTGAAAATCTGGAAATACGGTATCTGGAAGGGGGAGGCTCTTACTGCAAAAAACGGTATGGATATTCTGAAAAGGGCGGGAAAGAAGACCTGGTTCCCTGTGCAGAAGGGGATATCAAACTTCGCAGGTGATGCGAAGGTCTACAGGATCAACAACAGCCTCATAACCGACAGGCAGATAAGAGAGATTGCAGGGGAGTTAAAGCCCGGAGACATCATGCTTGAAAGGAGGGAGTGGTATCTGACCAATATCGGGATCCCGGGGTTCTGGACGCATGCGGCAATATATATAGGCACACCTAAAGAGCGTGAGGAGTTTTTTAATTCCGGTGAAATATATTCCCTGCTGATGGAGATGGGGGCGGCATCGGTTGAAGATATTTTAAAAAAAAGTACAGGCAGATATAAACTCTGTTTAGCCCCTGACAGTTCCGGGCATGTTCCAAGGGTGATTGAGGCTATAGGGGAAGGGGTTCTCTTTACCACAATCGAGCATTCAGCGTCATGTGATTCAATAGCGGTACTAAGGCCGAGACTTTCAAAGAGGGAGATAGCCCTGGCTCTCATCCGTGCATTCCGGTATTCCGGCAGACCCTATGATTTTGATTTTGATTTCCTGACAGATTCAGCTCTGGTATGTACAGAGCTTGTGTATAAGTCATATGAGCCGGGAAAAAACAGGGAAGGTCTGGTCTTCCCTCTCGAAAAGATAATGGGGAGAAATATTCTCCCTGCTAACGGAATTGCGAAATTATTTTCAGATGAAGTTAAGTACAAGAGGCGGCAGCTCGACTTTGTCCTTTTTTTTGACGGAATTGAGAAGAGTAAAAAAGCTGTGAGATCAACAGAAAAAATATTTTTTGCAAGCCATAAACGCCCGAAGTGGCACGTATTTAAAGAGCAATAAACTCCGGAGGGGTGCATTAAGTTTCTTAATGCGCCTCCTCCCAGTTATTACCTGTGCCTATTTCAACAACTACAGGTACATTCAGGGGGATAGCGCTCTCCATTTGTTCTTTGACCAGTTTCTTCATTGCGTCAAGTTCATCTTCAAAAACTTCAAAGACAAGTTCATCGTGAACCTGCATGATCATCCGTGATTTCATTTTTTTACCCGAGAGCTCGCTGCTGATGTTTATCATAGCAATTTTTATCATGTCAGCAGAGGTTCCCTGGAGAGGGGTATTAATAGCAACCCGCTCTGCTCCCTCACGTCTGAATACAGTGTCTGAATTAATCTCCGGTACAGGCCTTCTGCGTCCCATGAGGGTTGTTACATAGCCGTTCTTTTTCGCGAAGTCTATGGTTTTATCTATGTAGTTTTTGAATCCCGGATAAGTTTCGAAATATTTTTTTATAAATTCAGCAGCATCTTTCATGCTGATCTCTGCTTGCTGTGAAAGCCCGTAAGGTGATACGCCGTAAATTGTTGCAAAGTTAATAATCTTTGCCTGTCTCCGCATGTCGGGCGTTATCCGGTCAAAAGGCACACCGAAAACGGATGAGGCTGTCATATTGTGAATATCAATGCCGTCTCTGAACGCTGCAAGCATATTGTCATCATTTGAGTAGTGAGCTGCGAGGCGGAGTTCAATCTGCGAGTAGTCAGCTGACATCATGATAAATCCCTTCTCCGGGACAAAGCCTTTGCGGAGCTGCCTCCCGAATTCGTCCCTGACAGGGATGTTCTGAAGGTTGGGGTCTGATGAAGAAAGTCTTCCTGTTGCAGCCACTGTCTGGTTATAGGATGTGTGAATTCTTCCTGTTGCAGGGCTTATCAGTTTCGGAAGAGTTTCTATATAGGTACTCTGTAGTTTACTGAGAGTTCTGTAGTTTATCAGGTGATCGATAATTTCATGTGATCCCTGGAGTGTTTCAAGAACCTGTATGTCAGTAGAGAAACCGGTTTTTGTTTTTTTAACGGTTTTTAGTCCAAGTTTATCGAACAGTATTGAAGAGAGTTCGCGGGTTGAATTGATGTTGAATTCCTGCCCTGCAAGGGAATAAATATTTTTTTCAACATCAAAGAGTTTCGCCGCTGTATCCTTTTTCATTTTGTCAAAATGTTTCGTGTCAATTTTTACACCTGAATATTCCATGTCAGCAAGGACAGACATCAGCGGCATTTCAATTTTTTCAAAAAGTTCCATAAGCTGATTTTTTTCAAGTAATGGTTTAAGCACGTTATGGAGACGGAATGTTATATCAGCATCTTCTGTTGCATATTCTGCAAGGCGGGCGAGAGGAACCTCGGTAATGGGTACTGCATTTTTCCCTGTGCCTGTAAGTTCTTTAAATGTAATAGTTTTATATTTCAGATACTCCTCTGCCAGGTCATCCATGTTGTGGCGCCGTTCCGAGGGATTGATGAGATAGGATGCTATCATTGTGTCGAAAGTAATACCTCTAAGTTCAATCCCGGCGCGTCTCAGTACAAGGAGATCATATTTTATATTCTGGCCGATTTTTTTAATTCCCGGGTTTTCGAGGAGAGGTTTCACTTTAGGAATTGAAATTGAGCTGTCCAGGTAATCTTCACTGAATAATCCTTTGCTCATTACAGGGAGGTACCACCCGGCTGTCTCATTGATTGAAAATGACATCCCCACAAGATTTGCCTCCACAGGCTGAAGAGAGTCCGTTTCAGTATCAAATGATACAAGCCCTGCTTTCTCAATTTCGGAAATCATACTGTTCAGGTCATTTTCAGTGCGGATAATTTTATAGTCTTTCTTCTCCGGTTCCCCTTTATCCTGTTCTTTTTTTTCGCCTTCCTGAAAAAATTCAGAAACAATTGATGCCATTTCAAGGCTATGAAAATATTCTGAAGCTTTACCCTGATCAATTCCGGGGAACTTCATATCTTCAATTTTTTTATCGATAGGGACATCGCGCCTGATTGTTACAAGCTGACGCGACAGCATCGCGGAATCTCTTCCGTTTTTAATGAGCTCGCCGGTTTTCCCTTTGATTGAATCCGCATTTTCAAAAAGGTTTTCAAGATTGCCATATTCAGTGATAAGCTTGAGTGCGGTTTTTTCACCGATACCTTTAATCCCCGGGACATTATCTGAGGCGTCTCCCATGAGTGCCATGTAATCAATTATTTTTTCAGGGGGGAGGCCCACCTTATTGATCACGCCATCCCGGTCGTAAATCTCGTATTCAGAAATTCCTTTTGAGTTTGCATAAATACGCACATTGTCATGCACCAGCTGGTACGCATCTTTATCACCGGTTACAAGGTATACTTCGACATCTTTCGATGAATACTTTTCAGCCACTGTTCCCAGTATGTCGTCTGCTTCAAATTCGGGATATTCAAGGAGAGGGAGGCCGAGAGTATTTACCATGGTCTTGATCTCCTCCACCTGGCTCCTCATGTCGTCAGGCATCTTCTGCCTGTTCGCCTTGTATTCTTCATAAAGCCGGAAGCGGAATGACTTGACAGGGGGATCAAATGCAACAGCGAGGTAATCGGGAGACTGCTCTCTGATAAGTTTAAGGAGCATCCGCGCGAAACCGAAGATCGCTGATGTGTTCTGCCCGCTTGAGTTTATAAGGGGGTTGCGAATGAAGGCAAAATATGCCCTGTAACATAGAGCATGTCCGTCAATTATGAAGAGTTTTTTTTTCATTTTACACCTGTCAGTTATATGGCCTGAGTCTGTTTAAGTCTTTTTATTTCGCTGATTTTTCCAACAAGGATCTCATCTGTTTTAGCAAGCCTCTGTGCCAGAATCTGCACCATCTTTGCTGCAAAGGCCGGGTTCTTTATAAGGAATGCCTTGAGCTGTGTTACATTGTCTATATAAGCAAGTTTAACATCTCCAAGCGAACGTACTGTGGCGCTCCTGGGGTGGTCAGTGAAGAGGGAAATTTCGCCGAAAAAGTCACCTTTCTCCATCGTGGCAACAACAAACTGTTCATCTCCGCTCTGTAGAATTATACTGACACGTCCCTCCAGAATAATATACATCCTGTGTTCAAGCTGTCCTGCTTTTATTATATTTTCACCATTCTGGTAGTACATGATGTTTTTTGACATGGTCAGGTTCCTCCGGAATCTTTTGTGGTTATTAAATTATCGGTTTTATGTCAATAAATCTCTAATTGAAGATTGATTTCTTTTTCTTGATTTTTCTTATAAAAGTATTATTGTTCTATATCATCAATATCTTTTCATTTATATGATAAAAAGATATAAAATTAAAACAAGGAGAATTTATTATGAAGAAACAGGGGATAGCTCTTGCTCTTTCGCTTGTAATGGGAATGATGTCTTTACAGGGATGCGTAGGCGGTGGTAACGGATTTGTTGTTACTAAAAAACTTTATAACTGGAACTCAAGGTTGAGCAATAAATGGGTTAATGAACTTGTCTTTCTGATTATGGTTATTATACCTGTTTATGGAATTGCTGTACTTGTTGACGGTATTATTCTTAATTCAGTAGATTTCTGGACAGGGTCAAATCCGCTTGCAATGAAGCCCGGTGAAGTTGAAACAAAATATATTACAGAAGGCGACAAATCCTATAAAGTTGAAGTGAGCCTGAACCGTATGCATTTTCAGCAGATAACAGGACCGAACATGGGTGAAGAGGCGGAACTTGTTTATAACCCGGAAACAAAAACATGGCTTCTCGGTAACGGGAAAGAGCTTAAGAAAGCTGTTCAGATGCTTGAGGGTAATGAAGTTAAAGTGTTTAAAAAAGATGGTGATACAGTAATCATGAGCAGGGATGCTGTTACTGAAAATATTGACAGGCTTGTATCTGAAAAAATATAAAACAAGCCTTCTCAAATGTAACAATATAAAAACTCCGGCAAAACAGCCGGAGTTTTTTGTGTAACCGTAATCATCTTTAGTGTAATTATGCAGCTTTCTCTTCTTCCTTCTCTTCTTTATACTTATTGTTAAAGAAATCCTCTGTTTCAGAAACAACAACCTTGCTGAGAAGCAGGAGGCCGATAAGGTTCGGTATTGCCATAAGCCCGTTCATTGTATCAGCAAAATCCCATACAAAAGCGAGTTTAAGACAGGCTCCTATTGCCACGAACGCAACGAATATAATCCTGTAGGGGAGTAATATTTTTATGCCGCAGAGGTAGGTCGCGCATTTTTCACCATAGTAAGCCCAGCCCAAAATTGTGGAATATGCGAAAAGAATTATTCCTATTGATACAATCCAACCACCAAATGAGCCCATTGCGTGAGTAAATGCTGCTGTTGTTAGAGCAGCGCCGGTAAGTTCACCGCGCATAAAATCAGCGTTAAGCATTACTATCGCAAGAACAAGGCCTGTTATTGAACATACGATAATTGTATCAAGGAAAGTTCCCGTCATTGATACAAAGGCCTGACGTCCCGGGTGGTCTGTCTTTGCTGCCGCAGCTGCGATAGGAGCACTTCCGAGGCCTGCTTCATTTGAAAAAACACCGCGTGCAACTCCGAATCTCATTGCAACCATTGCTCCGGCAAATCCTCCTCCAACAGCTTCAGCTTTGCCGAAAGCGGCTTCGAATATGTAAGCAATAGCAGCAGGGAGCTGACCAATGTTTAAAAATATAATTATTATTCCTCCAATTACATAAAACACAGCCATAAAAGGTACAATCATTGATGTAACGCGGCCTATACTTTTAATTCCTCCAAGAATAACAAGAGCTGTAAGTATTGCCATTACGATACCTGTGGCGATGGCCGGAATACCGAATGACGCATTAACTGCATCTGCAACTGAGTTTGACTGGACCATGTTTCCTATACCGAAAGCGGCAATTGCTCCGAAGAATGCGAAAAGCATCCCGAGCCATTTCATGTTAAGTCCTTTTTCGAGAAAATACATCGGTCCGCCCGCCATCTCTCCTCTTTCGTCTACTATTCTGTACTTAACTGCAAGTATTGCTTCTGAATATTTTGTAGCCATACCCACAAGAGCTGTAACCCACATCCAGAATATTGCGCCGGGCCCGCCTAAAACAACAGCAGTTGCAACACCGGCAATATTACCTGTACCGATAGTAGCAGCAAGGGCTGTCATCAGGGCCTGAAAATGATTGATGTCTCCTTCAGATGTCTCATCCTGATGAGGGCTAAATGCAAGTTTCAGTGCATATGGAAGATATCTGAAGCTTATGAATTTGAGTCTTACGGTTAAGAACAAGCCTGTTCCTACAAGCAGTGCCAGCATGTAGGGGCCCCATACAATTGAATTTACAGTACCCACAAAATTAGCAATAGATTCCAAAAAAAGCCTCCTGTAAAGAGTTATTGTTTAAAAGCCAGAACTGACTCCGTTGGAATGCCGGAGTTTTTTATTTATTTCCCCCTTCTATACCGCATAAAATTATAAAATGAACCATCGCTAATCTGGTTCAGTATTATTTCTTAGCAAGTTTTATAAACCGGAGGGAGGGGTGCGGATGAATTTTTTTTATTATCATCCGGTTTTTTTCTGACACCTGTTCTGCCGTATGTCAAGTTTTTAACACATAACAGCGGATAATTTACAGGAAGTTAATAGAACATGTGAAGTTAAAACGCTTCAAATGAGGTTTTTCTGTGAGAACGGATGGCGGTTTAATAATGTGGCTGATATTCAAAATTGTGTTTGACATTTACACATTGTTTAATATTAATATTTGCGAATATTTGCAAGTATTAATACTTTAACTTTTCTCCTGAAGTTGAATAAAATAAAATTTTTTAAATTATAAATATTATAATTTAAAGTTTGGAAAATAAAAAAAAGAAGATATCTTTGAAAAAAAAAGATGAAGCAAAAAACTATCCGGAGATGGATGACCCGGAATTTTTTAAAATCCACGCTGAGTTCTGTTCAATACTGTCGAATGAGAAAAGGCTCAGGATTATGTGGATTCTGCAGAATGGTGAACGATCGGTCTCTGAAATTGCTGAATATCTTGATATTCCTGTAACCAATGTTTCACAGCATCTGAAAGTGCTGAAAAATCAGGGTGCTGTGGCTGAAAGAAAAGAGGGTAAACAGGTTTATTACAGGATTACCAATAAAAAATTTATAGAAGGGTGCAGGCTTATCCGGCAGGGAATAATTGAGAATTTTATGGAGAGGAGTGAAGTAATTATTAAAAAATGAGATTTATAGTGATACCGGTTTTTTCACTGATATTTTTAACATGCGGAGGGCCTGAGTACATCGTACCGGCTAAGTTGGCATCTGTAATTTCAGAAGAAAAAACTGTTGTTATAGATCTCCGGAATGAAAAGAAGTTCGCGGATGGCCATATACAGGGAGCAATAAATGCGGAGTATCATGAGGCGACATTTTTACGCGATATAAAGATGATAGATAAGGATATCCGTGTTATCCTCTATTGCGGTGAGGGGATAAAGTCTGACAAGGCGGCGGATGTTATGCGGAAAGAGGGATTCCGGAAAATCATGATTCTTCAGGGCGGATATAACCGCTGGCTCGGAGAGGGCCATAAAATAGAGAAATAAAAGCAGTGCGTTATATATATAAATAAAGGAGGTTCTTATGAGCAGAAAAGTGTTCTTTTTTGCTTCAGTTTTTTTTCTTGTAACAGGTGTATTTGCCATGCTTTCAGCGGCATCAGTGGATCACTCAAAGTTTGCTGAACTGAACAGAAGTTTCAGCAAACCGGAGGAGTTGACTGCGGCATGTCTGAAATGCCACAATAATGCCGGCACTGATATAATGAAGACTAACCACTGGCTCTGGACACGGAAGACAGATAAAATGCCGGGCAGAGAAGGTCAGATGCTTGATGTTGGAAAGAAAAATATCATCAACAACTTCTGTATAGCTGTTGCATCAAATGAGCCGAGATGTACAAGCTGTCACATAGGTTACGGATGGAAGGACGGGAATTTCGACTTTACCAACCAGAATAAGATCGACTGTCTTGTCTGTCATGATACCACCGGGACATATGAGAAATTTCCAACTGGAGCGGGTTATCCTGTTGATAAGGATACGGTTTTTCCGGAAAACAAGAAGCTCTTTAAAAAGCCTGACTATAAATTCATCGCGCATAATGTTGGAAGGCCTAACAGGCAGACATGCGGTTCCTGCCACTTCTACGGCGGAGGCGGAAATGCGGTGAAGCACGGTGCACTGGATAAGTCTCTTCTTGATCCTTCAAAAGAGATAGATGTACATATGTCAAAGGACGGAGGGGGAATGACCTGCGTTGACTGCCACGAAGCTGACAGGCATGATATAAAGGGGCAGCTTTTTTCAGTATCTGTTGAAAACAAGGACAGGCTCAGCTGCGAGAGGTGCCATACACGGAATCCTCATACTCAGACACTCTTTGTTGAAAATCAGCCTGACAGAACATATGACATATTTAAAAACAGGCTTTATATGAGGGAGAAGCCGGAAGTAAATTTTACAACCAGGGTTCTTGATAAGCATACAGAAAGAATTGCATGCCAGAGCTGTCATATAAAATTTTATTCCACAAAGCATAAAACGAAGGTCTGGTGGGACTGGTCAAAGGCGGGACAGAAGACTCCTGAAGGTAAACCTAAGGTTATAAAAGATCAGGATGGCGATCCGATCTATGACGGCAAAAAAGGTGAGTTTAAGCTGGTGAAGAATGCTGTTCCCGAATATTACTGGTTTAACGGTACTGTTGATCATATACTTGTCGGAGATAAAATTGATCCTGATAAAAGGCCAATACAGATAAACAGGATTGCAGGTGAGTGCGGAGGACCGGACTCCAAAATCTGGCCCTTTAAGGTGATAAGGGGGAAACAGATGTTTGATCCTGAAAATAAAACACTTGTTATACCGAAACTCTTCGGCCCCAAGGGGAGCGGAGCATACTGGAACGACTGGGACTGGGCAAAATCAGCGGAAGCCGGCATGAAGGCCGCAGGAGTACCCTACAGTGGAAAATATGACTGGATAGAAACAGAGATGCACTGGCCCCTGACGCACCTTGTTGTATCAAAGGAGAATGCCCTTTCATGCAATGACTGTCACTCAAGAAACGGAAGACTCGCAGGTCTCCCCGCATGCTGGATTCCCGGAAGAGACAGAAGCCTCTTTTTTGACATATTCGGTATTCTGCTTATAGCCGGTTCCTTTGCAGGTGTTATTGTACACGGTGCCATGAGATATCAGGCAGCTAAAAAGAGGAAGGAGGACTGACATGTCAAAGAAAGTATACATGTATAAAAGATTTGAGCGGTTCTGGCACTGGGCCCAGGCAGCACTGATTTTTTTCCTCGCATTCACTGGGTTTGAAGTGCACGGATCATACAGGGTGCTCGGTTTTGAAAGGGCGGTGGTTCTTCATAATTACGCCGGGTTTACACTGATAACGTTAATTGCTTTTGCAATATTCTGGCATTTTACTACAGGTGAATGGAGACATTACATCCCGACTACAGACAAGCTCAGGGAGATGCTGCTTTATTATTTCAAGGGTATTTTCCAGGGAGAGCGGAAGCCTGTAGGTAAATCACAAAAAGTTAAACTTAACCCGCTTCAGAGACTTACCTATGTGGGGTATAAAATTGCTATCGTTCCGCTCATGGTTTCAACGGGGCTGATTTATTACTATGTGGCACACGGGGATATTCACCTCAGGTCTGTTAAGTATATTGCTATTTTTCATGCCCTGGGAGCTTTTCTCCTTATTGCTTTTACCATCATCCATGTTTACATGACAACAACAGGTCATTCTGTAACATCGCACATCAAGGCCATGATTACAGGCTGGGATGAAGTTGAAGATGAGGATATAACAGAGTAGGCTGCGTCAGTTATAGCAGCTTAAGCCAAAAATGCCGGGTTATAATCAAATCCGGCATTTTTAATTTTTCCGGAGAAAAATAGTTGCCCTCTTTACGCAAGTGTATTGTAACATTGAATCTGCGGTATAATTTCACCGGACCGGGATGAGGAACTAAAAACATGGAAGCGGATAAAATACTCTTTGCATTCAGTCTCACCTTAATTGCGGGACTCTCAACCGGTATTGGAAGTCTTATGGCTTTCATGTCAAAAAAATTTAATCATAAGTTTCTGGCCGGTGCCCTCGGTTTTTCTGCCGGGGTGATGATCTATGTTTCTCTTGTGGAAATTTTTGTAAAAGCAAAAACTTCTCTCACAGCCCTTTATGGTAATAAACCTGGGTACTGGTACACGGTTATTGCTTTTTTTGCGGGCATAGCTATAATTGCGCTTATTGACAGACTGGTGCCCTCGTATGAAAACCCTCATGAACTTAAAAATTTTGATCATATAGCAGATGGTAAAGCAAAGGACAGAAAACTGATGCGGATGGGATTATTCTCCGCACTGGCTATAGGGATTCACAACTTCCCTGAGGGTCTTGCTACATTCATCGGCGCGCTGCAGGACCCGGCTCTCGGTGTAAGCATAACTGCCGCTATAGCAATACACAATATACCTGAGGGTATAGCTGTCTCGATACCGATTTATTATGCGACAAAAAGTAAAAGGAAGGCATTTTACTTATCTTTCTCGTCGGGGCTTGCTGAACCTGTGGGGGGGCTTCTCGGTTATTTTTTCCTGATGAAAATATTTAACGATGCGGCATTCGGGATTATTTTTGCATGCGTTGCCGGTATAATGGTTTATATTTCCCTTGATGAACTTCTTCCCACAGCAGAGGAGTATGGTGAACATCACATAGCTATCCTGGGACTCATTAGCGGTATGGCCCTTATGGCATTAAGCCTGCTTATGTTTGCATAAGACGTCTCTTATGGAATAGACCCCTCCTCCATTCCCCTTGATTTGTTTAAAAATAATAACCCTGTTTTTCAATTAAAATTTGAAAAAGATTTCCTCATTGAATTTATTATATATAGCAATGATTTTATAAAGGGGGTTAAATATGGCGAGCATAAGTATAACAGGTCACATAATTGATGGCCCTGAAGTTACTAAGGAGAGAAACAGCACGGTCTGCAGTTTTACAGTTTCAGGCCATGAAAAAGACGCTATAGCTGCCGAGAAACATTTTTTTAAATGCCATGCCAAAGGTAAAATTGCTGATGCTATTTCTGAAGGTGCGAAACCGGGGATGGAACTTTTTGTTACAGGCGAGTTTGAAGCGGAGAAGTTTCATGACAGCAATAAGAATAATATTTATGATAACATAGTTTCTGTTAGTGGTTTTTTTAATTCAGACATAGGGCATATCACTGCTTAGGAAAGTTTTAATGGCAGCTGAGCCGGAATTAATTGGTTGCCATTTCAGTGTAGCTTCAGCAAAAATCCGGTATGAGAGGCGTCGGATTTTGAGAAACGCCTCATCCAGCCGGAGTGTTTTTATCAGACAAATTAATCCCTGTTGAGACTCTTCAGTTTTTTCCAAGAGATAACCTGTTTTATAAATGTTTCATTTAAATCTGGCAGTTGTTTCTGGATTATTCCTTATATTTAAAGTATATTTTATAAAGTTATCATCTTTTCCCGGAGGAGTTATGGATAGATACAATCCTTTTGAACTGCGTAAATTTGTGGCGCCGGAATTTCTTTTCGGAAGCGGTGCCATTGAGGTTGTTGACCGCTATATAAAGAATCTGGGTGTTAAGAAGGTTATGGTTGTCACAGACCCGGGAGTAATAAATGCCGGCTGGGCGGAGGTGGTTGAAAGATTTATTAAGGGTACAGGAATACCTTTTGTAATATTTAATAGTGTTACCCCGAATCCTAAGGACATAGAGGTTATGGCTGGCGCTGAGATGTACAGGCGGGAAGGGTGTGATATGATTGTTGCAGTGGGTGGGGGGAGTTCCATGGATTGCGCAAAAGGGATTGGAATAGTAAGTACTAATAATAAAAATATCCTTGATTTTGAAGGTGTTGATCTTGTTCCTCTTCCAGGACCTCCGCTTATATGCATACCCACTACGGCAGGAAGCTCAGCAGATGTATCGCAGTTTGCGATTATTGACGATACAGCAAGGAAAGTAAAAATTGCTATAATAAGCAAAACTCTTGTTCCGGATGTAGCATTGATTGATCCTATCACAACAACAACCATGTCTCCGGAGCTTACATCCGCTACGGGGATGGATGCTTTAACCCACGCTTTTGAAGCTTACGTATCAAACGCAAGTTCACCTGTAACCGATGTGAATGCTCTTAAAGCTGTACGGCTTATAAGCCATAACCTGGTCCCCGCATGTGAGCATCATTATGATCTAAGGTACAGGGACAGGATGATGCTGGCCAGTCTACTTGCCGGGCTTGCTTTCTCCAATGCAAGTCTCGGTCTGGTGCATGCCATGGCTCATGCGCTTGGAGGCTTACTTGATCTTCCGCATGGAGAATGCAATGCTCTTCTGCTTGAGCATGTGGTAAAATTTAATTTCTATTCTTCTGCTGAAAGATATTGCGATCTTGCCATTGCCATGGGCGTTGATATTGAAGGGATGGGGCACGACAGGGTGAAAGATGCGCTTATTAATGAAATATCATCCCTTCGTGAAAGAGCCGGGCTGAGCAGTACATTGAAAAGTCTTGGCGTAACCGAAGAGGTAATCCCTGAACTGGCTAAGTATGCCATATCAGACCCCTGCGTTGTCACTAATCCCCGTGACCCCGGCATAAAGGATATTGAAGGAATATATGCAAAAGCCCTCTGATAATCAGAATGAAAAAGATAACCTGAGAAAGAAGATAATAGGGCTCGGGGACTGTTCCCTTAGAAAAAGTTACTACACACAGCTGCAGGATCAGGTTGATAATCTTGAGAGAAGCAGAGAGGATCTAGTCGAAGCGATTAAACGTGCAGAGACAAGCGAAAATCTTCTCAGGGCCCTGTTTGATAATACAATTGACGGTATAGTTCTTGCTGATGTTGAATCGAAGAAGCTTACAACAATGAACAGGGCAATGCTGTCACTTCTTGGAACAGATGATCCTGAAGCAGACCTGTATGTTGACGACATCCATCCGGAAGATAAACTCCCTTATGTTCATACACAATTCTCAAGACTTGCTGAAGGTAAAATTAAACTGGTTAGAAATATCCCGTTGAAAAGAAGAGATGGCTCAGTTTTATATGTTGATATAAGCGGTACTCCTATTTTAATAAATGGCAGAAAGTATATTTCTGCTGTTTTCAGAGATATGACCGAACCCCGCAGGGCAGCAATTGAGAAGAGTGAACTGGAGTCAAGGATTTACCAGATGCAGAAGATGGAGGCCATCGGGACACTGGCGGGTGGAGTTGCTCATGATTTTAACAATATACTTACGGCAATTATGGGCCTCGCAGAATTGTCAGTACGGGCAACCACTCAGGGGGAGCCTGTCCGCAGATATACAGAACAGATTCTTGCGTCCTGTCATAGAGCCCGTGATCTTGTGAGTCAGCTTTTATCAATCAGCTATAAGAGTGAAAAGCAGCAGGAACCGGTAAAACTTATTCCTGTAATAAAAGACGGGATAGGACTTATAAGAGCTACTCTCCCGTCAACTGTTGAAATCAGGACTGAGATTGAAGCTGAGTTTGATTACGCAACTGCTGACAGTACACAGATAAGCCGGATAGTAATGAATCTATGTACAAATGCAGCTCAGTCAATGCGCAACATGCAGGGTGAAATTATAATTAATGTATCAAACAGCTTTGTAGATGATAAATACGCCTCATCTCATCCTGATCTTAAAAAGGGATTATATCTCCTTTTAAAAGTTGCTGATAACGGGTCAGGTATTGAGCCTGCAATAATTGAAAGGATTTTTGAACCTTTTTTCACAACAAAGGAGAGAGGTAAGGGTACAGGCCTCGGGCTTGCCGTAATTCACGGAATAGTAAAGAATCACGGAGGATCAATCTATGTTCATAGTAAACCAGGGGAAGGGTCGACCTTTGAGGTTTATCTTCCTGTTTCCGAATATAAAAATGAAGTTACAGTAAATGAGACTGAGATACCGGTTACCGGACATGCTTTAATACTTCTTGTGGATGATGAAGAGATGCTGACGGAGGTGAACGGATCCATACTTGAAACACTCGGTTATTCAGTTACAGCATGCAGCAGCGGAGCTGAAGCTCTCCGGATTTTTTCTGATAAACCTGAAGCAGTTGATCTTGTTATTACGGATATGACAATGCCCGGCATGACAGGACTTGATCTTGCCTCAGAGATAAAAAAGATAAAACCCGGAATTCCGGTTATTCTTTGCACCGGATTCAGCGAACAGCTGACAAAGGAGAAAGCTGAAGAAACAGGAATCTGCGATATCGTAATGAAGCCATTCACAGCGGCAGAATTGGGACATGCTGTACAGAGAGGTTTAATGAGAAGTTAAAATAGAGAACAGGCATTAAAAAACCCGCCTGTCAGCGGGTTTTCTTTGTTTTATCTGCTTATTTTGCTTTTATCTTTGCCTTAAGAACTTCTTCTTTAAACCCTTTAGTGAAAGTGAATTTAGGAACTTTTGTCGCTTTCTTTGCAGGGATTGTCATCTCTTCACCTGTAAGCGGGTTTCTCCCTTTTCTTGCTTTTGTCGCGGGCCTTACTTTAGCGAAAACTTTTCCGATTTTGCCGAGGGGTACTCTCTCCCCCTGAAGAACTCCCGCTTCAATCATATTAAAAACAAGTTCAAGAATTTCTTTTGCTTCTTTCTTTGAAAGCTCTTTGGATTCAGCAAGGTATGCTGCCATAGAAGTTACAGTATAGCTCTGGGGGAGCGCAACTTTCTTCTCTTTTTTATTATCAGCTTTTGCCATAATTATAACCTTTCCCTTTATTCTGGTCTGTTGATATAATGAAAGATTTCTGAATTATTTACCTGAAGTATAAGGATTCAAAAAGCTTTCAGTGCCGAATATAGATGTCAATATATGCATCTGTCAAATGAAATAATGCTACATAATCCGGAAATTAAAAAAAACTTCGTAAAAACAGCGGTTTTTACATACTTTCAGCGTTTTATCCATCCCGGGAGAGGATGAATGCATGTAAAAAATTAGATTGAAATAATTCTTAATATTAATAATTGTTTTGTTTTAAGATTAGAAAATTATGGAGTTGTTTTATGAGAAAACTCATGCCTGTTATTTTTTCGGTTGTTATGTTGTCTGTAATGGTATCTGCAGAACTCTATGCAGGAATGATTTCAAAAAGCGGGAGAGTCAGACCGGATACAATTATCGGGAGAGAGATCCCCTTTCCGGTATTTACTGCATTTCATAAAGGGGAGATTATAGATATAAATCTCAGGGAGTACAGGGGGAAATGGATAATTCTGTTTTTCTATCCCGCTGATTTTACAATTGTATGTCCAACGGAACTGAAAGAGCTTGCAGATTACTATAATGATTTTACCGGAGCCGGAGCTGAAGTTTTCGCAATCAGCACTGATTCAGCTTATGTTCACCGCGCATGGAAGAAAGATTCACCTCAGCTTAAAAATGTAAATTACCCGATGCTGTCAGACAGATCTGGATCTTTCAGCAGGGCACTTGGCGTTTATGAAAGTTCAAAGGGTACAGCAATCCGCGCATCATTTATTGTTGATCCGGATGGTTTTATTACATCTGCTGAGTATTCTCACGATTCAGTCGGGAGAAACGCGGGAGAACTTCTGCGTAAACTCGATGCGGCAATTGCTGTGCGAAAAGGCGGCGGAGGGGTATGCCCTGCCGGATGGGCCGAAGGTAAAGAATTAATTCAGGAAAAATAGGAGGTGTTATGAAATTAAAAGTAACTATAATATTTGCAGCGTTAATTGCCGCTTCAACATTGCAGGCTCAGCAGGGGAGGGGCAAAGTATATTATTTTTATGCCGATAACTGTGCCGCATGCAAACAGGCGCAGGCTTTTTATAATAAGCCCGGTGGCCTGCGGGATGGAGGTTCATGGACACATAATGGTATTACGTTTATCGCTTATAAAATTGCGGATTCGAATAATAAGGTTATAAATAAAAATATTAATACTCTAAACAATCTCTGCACAGCCATAGGTAAGAGAAAGGGGGATAATAATTTTGTATATTTCAGACGTGATATTTATGAATATTATAAAAATAAGGGGCTGCCCTATTTCCGGAAGGAGGAGAAGTATTCAAGAAAGGATGAGGCTTTTCCCACACCGGTTTTTGTAATAGGGGACAGGGTAGTTCTCGGATTCAACCAGGATCTTGTGCAGCAGGCATTAAAGGCTTCAAGATAAAATAGTTCTTGCCTAACCCGGTGCTCTGTTTTACTTTTTGTTTTACAAAGCAGAGCACCTCTCCATGAATGATAATGATAAAAAAAGTAATTCCGCAATCCGGATGATAAGCAGCAGCAGTGATCTTGCGGCTTACCTCTCCTGTCTCAGAAATAAAGGTATTAAGAAAATTGCCATAGATCTAGAAGGTGATCAGGGGCAGATCAATTACAGGTATTCTATTTCTATCATTCAGTGTTTTGATGGGGAAGAGGCTGTTATAATTGATGTTCTGAAAACAGGGAGCTGTGAATCGCTTAAAGAATTTCTCACATGCGACGACATTGTTAAAGTCATGTTCTCTTCCGAGAATGATATCTACATGACACAGAATGTTCTCGGATGCACAATACAGCCCCTGCGTGATATAGCTGTTGCCCAGAAACTTCTGGGGATGAAAATTAATATTACAGAATACATAGGGGTGAATAAAGAGGAGAAACATTCATTTCAGAGAGCCAACTGGCTTAAACGACCGATAAGCAGTGAGCTTATCAATTATGCGGTGAATGATGTCCTTTCTCTTCTCCGGATTGAAAGCGATCTGGAATCTGCTCTTTCAGAGAAAAAACTTCTGGCTAAGTATGAGCAGCTTAATACCGGGATATCCTCCAAAAATTTCAGAGTGAACCAGTTCCTTGTGTACAGGGACAAATTTCCCGGATACAGAAAACTCTCTTCAGAAAAGAAGGAGCTCAGCCGTGTGCTCTGGATTTTCAGGGAGATGCTTGGTGAGCATTACAATTGTCCTGTAAGTTATCTCCTGACTAAAAAATCTATGGCGGATATTGTTTCCAGGGGAGGGGATATTCTTATTGAATTATGTGACGAGCTTAATATGAACAGGAGAAAAAAAATTGATCCGGAGCTTGTTATAAAGTTATTTGACAGGGCAAAATCTTATTCTGAAAAATTGAAGAAATGAAACATGTTGTAATTATTACACTCGTAACTTTTTCCATATTTTGCAAAGAGATATCTGCCGTATCTGCTGATATTATAAAATATGCCGTATTCCCCGCACCGCCGTATATGATAGATGTTGATGATGAAAGCCGGGAACTCAGTGGTATTGATATAGATATCATGAGAGAGATAGCAAAAAGGGGAGGATATGAAATCCGTTTTATAAGGGCTCCATGGAAAAGAGTAATTGAACTGATTAAAAATGGTGATGCTGATATGCTGAGCAGCACTTATCTTACTCCGGAACGGAAAAAGCATATGCTTTATTTTGACAGGCCCTATTTAAGATCTCTTCCGATTGCCTTTTATTACAGGAAAGATTCAAAGATAAAAATTGAGAAATATACAGACCTCTATGCATTCAGTGAAATAGGAGTCCTTCGTGGAGCTTCGTATTTCAGGAGGTTTGATACTGATCCAAAAATAAACAGGGTAGAGATATCAACCCAGGAGCAGCTATACCCGATGCTGATACACCGGCGTATAAACATAATGGCAGGTTATGTTCCGACAGAAAATTATTTTATCCAAAAATATAGGTGTCAGAATACAGTAGCCAGGTCAGAATATGTATATAATGAACCATCAAATGTTTATATGGCAATCAGCAGGAAGTCAGTATTGATTAAGAAATATTATAAATTAAACAGTATAAATACAGCTCTTTATAATGAAGGGTTTATAAAGAAAACAGTTTCCGCCTATTATAAAAAGTATAATCCGTATATAACAGATTATGACAGGTGACCCACCTGTTCTTTGTTCAGGAGATTATATCTGCAACAGTTTTTGCCAGGCTTTCCAGTGTATAGGGTTTTGTTATAAAAGCGTCGGCACCTGCAGATGAGAGATCCTTCATCTTTTCTTCACTGAAGCTGCCTGATGAGAGTATAATTTTTACGCCGGGGTATTCTGTTTTGAATTGCCGGAGAATTTCGAATCCGTTTTTTTTCGGCATATTAAGATCCAGAATAATGCAGTCGAATTCTTCCGCGCTTTCACCATACCTTTTAACAGCAAGTTCCGGGTCGCATTCGACTGTTACCACATAACCGCAGTATTCAAGAATTTCCCTTGAAATATCACATATACTCTCTTCATCATCTATAACAAGAATTTTACCTTTACCGGGTTTGAACTCGTATTGCATTCTGCTGTTTTTGATTGCACTGCTTTCGTCAAGAGGGATATACAAACTGAATAAACTTCCTTTTCCGATCTCGGAGGAGACATTAATAAATCCGTTATGAATGCGTACAATGTTGTAAACCATTGCAAGGCCAAGGCCGGTGCCTCTCCCCTTTGCTTTAGTTGTAAAGAAGGGCTCAAATATTCTTTCAATGGTTTTTTTGTCCATCCCGATACCGTTATCTTTAACAGTTATCTTCCAGTAGTCTCTTCCCGGTTCAGCTTCAACCGGCGGGGTTTCTGAATCTTCGCCGCCGGGGAACCTCTCTATACCTATGTTGAGAATCCCCCCTTTTTTTTCATTGTCAGGCCGCATTAAGGTCATGGCGTCTCCGGCATTAATGCAGAGATTAAGAATAACCTGCTCAAGGCGTGTGGAGTCCACTATTGCCCTGGCCGGCTCAGGATAATAATTTACCAGGATCTCAATACTTTTTTCGAAGGAATGGAAGCAGAAGTTGTATACATGCTTTAGAATTTCATTCAGGTCAGCGGGCTCCATAGTCATCTCATCTTTTCTGGAGAGTGAAAGGATCTGTCGTGTGAGTGTAACAGCCCTTTTCCCGGAGTCATCTATGACATTGAGAAATCTCTCCAGGTCTTCATGTCTGAGCTCATTTTTTGCCAGCCTGTATTTAAGGAGCGAAACTGTACCGGTTATTCCTGAAAGGACATTGTTGAAATCATGGGCTATCCCCCCTGCGAGATTGCCTATGGAATCCATCATCTGTGCCTGGCTCAGTTTTTCATCCTTTTTCTTCATTACTGTTACATCGTCCATTCTTATAACAGCTCCGGTTATTCCGCCATGATAAAGTGATGATATTGAAATTTCAATCTGGAGTTCTCCATCGGGTGAAGTGTAGCTGTTCTTTATATCCATCCCTTTTTCCGATTCAAGAATTCTTTTTATATCATTTACGAATTCATTGAGAAGGGGAAATATTTCAAAAATATTCCGCCCCAGGATCTCCGGTGCTTTCATGCCGGTGAAAGTCTCTGCGGCCGAGTTAATGCTTCTGATTTCGCCTGTTGTGTCAACACTGATGAGTATGGATGGTATGGAGTCAAATATACTGCTGAGGTACTGGTGCATATCATTAAGCTGCTTTTCTCTCTCTGCTCTTGCCTCAATTTCGCTTTGTATGGTGCAGGCCATCTTGTTAAAATACTTTTCAATTTCACTGAATTCATCGCCGGTCCCGATGGAGAGCCGCGCGTTCCTGTTGCCGCTGTCAATCTCTTTCAGAGCTTCAACAACAGAATCTATTGGTTTAAGGAGATATCCTGAAATAAAATATACAGCGATAATATTTATTAATATAAGCCCCAGTGTGAGAATAAGCTTTTCAGCAATAAGCATGTACAATTTGTTTGTGTAAAGTTCTCTTGAATAAACTATATATGTCTTCCCCAGTTCGATGTCATCCCTGATGATTTTAATATCATGTCTTATTTTCAGTGAATCCTTTAAATTCTTTTTTTTCTGCATCAGGATATTGATAGTCCATGTTGCATCGTTCAGTTGTATCTCATTTACTTCTGGATCTGAATAGATTATATCAAGATTTGCTTTTATTTTATCAGCGTCGAAATCCCAGAGAGAGCCTGTGTTGATATTTTTCAGCAGGGTGTTATAATGGCTGATTTTGCTGTTGAGCCGTTCCTTTTCAGTGCTCATCTCCTTTTTTATTACGAAGAAACCGAATATAAGGTTAAATGATACTGATGATATGGTGATTGCTGCTATTACTCTGTTCTTAAATTTCATCCCGGTTCAACTGTATATTATTATGTATAAATAAATATACTTATTAAATAAGATGTCATCAAAATTTTTAGTAATTATATATAGGATAAACGGTTTTTTTCTAAATAATTAATCTGACTCAGGAGATTTTTATTAAAACCGGTTTATGATATCTGCTATGCCGGTTTTTGTAAAAAATGGCGGCATCTCATAACATGATTTCACGTATCTCAGATATGTGTCCCCGGTAGTGCATCCACAAAGGATGCCTGCAGTCACGAAACACGGTGTTTCAATAATGCCTGCCTTGCATTGCAAAACCGGGGTGACAAACAGAATGATTATTTATTAAAGTATAAACATCAGTTGTTATAAAAATTTAAGATTTTTTAAATCTGGAGATTAATCATGGAGTAAGTGCCAATCAGATAAAATTATAACCGGCATAGAAATTCCCGGTAGTTATTATCGCCAATGGGGTCAATGCTGCTGATTAAGCAACCTATGCGGTAGTAATTATTAATCTGATTAATGTTCATCACCCTGCTCATCATAGTTGCCTGCCTGTTTTCAGGCATGTGTACAGTGAAAACAAGAGATTCATCCTCCCTGAAATGTCTGATCAGATTTTTTTCTTTAAAGAGTATTCCTAAACCGTTTTGTGAAAGATCAATTATCATCATTTTATCTTCTGATGGCCTGAAAAGGAGCATGTCTTTTGAAACAGATTCTGAAAATGCAAGCCCCATTCTTTTAGAATACGTTAAAGCGTCCTCTGTCAGTTTTTCAGTATGATTTATCTGGATATAGCCGAATGGCATCATTCCTTTATAGAGCATTGGTACTATGATTTCTGAATTGAAAATGCTGTCCTTTAGAAGAGGATCTGAGTAATAAATCTCATTCATGTACCTGCTGTAATCATCAGAATCGGTGCCATCCTGCTTTGTGTGAATAGCATGAATAAAAACAGGTTTTTTATCCTGAAGCACCCACTTCATCCTGCTGTCAGATTTCCTGTCCCCGGAAAAGAAAACCCGTATATGCTCGAATCTCCCTTCGAATTTGCCGGTAATTTCAGAACGTACCCATTCAGCCCGGCTCCTGTTATGTCTGAACGATTCTTCAACAACAGAGGGTGAGATTAT
>DAISJZ010000004.1:2870-52368 GCA_036821145.1 Spirochaetota bacterium | reverse complement strand
CTGCTGTTCAAAGAGTTTTTTGAATATATCGATAAGTTCATTTTTATCTGTTATATGTCTGACTCCATCTATTTTCATTAAACGTAACCCTTTCAGTATCCCGGTTTTGTGTTAAATTCATTTTATGAATTACAGTATAATAATAAACAAAAGAGGAATCAAATTTTAGTTTTAAAGCCGCTGAAGGTTTAGTTCTGTTCAGAAAAAGGAAAAAAGTTTTCTTTTTTCAAAAGATGAAAAATTTAACAGCCCCTCCGGCAAGGACTGCAAAAAAAATCTTTCTCCCCGCTGCCGGAAATTTTTTCTTAATTTTTCCCCACAAAACTGCAACTCCGGACATTATCAGGATCAGTATAAGAGATGCAGCCATAGATTCACCAAAGCTGAAACTTCTGCTGACTATAGCTTCAAGTGTTTTCCCGTCCCAGATATTTCTGTATATAATCTGTAGGTGGAGCCAGTAAATCAGTAGTGACTCCCGTCCTATCTCCAGGAAGAGCGATTCCCTCTCCCCCCGCTTTTTATAATAGATGCTGAATAAACAGAGTAGAAAAATAATAATAGCAAAGCGCTCAATAAAAAATAGAGGGCTTGTCTTAATACTATACCAGGGCTGCAGGGATAACCATGTTACAACAACTGTGGCTGCGGCCGCAATTATTCCTGAAAATTTAAAAGCTCTTTTCATGAACAGTTCGTACCTGCCTGAAGCTTTTGCATTTACAATGTACATGCAGAGGGAGGCGCCTCCGAAGAGAAATCCGTGCCACGGGAAAACAGGGAAAAAAGATCCATGCATATCGTTAAAGTAACATGCCAGCGGCAGCGGTAAATATCTGCTGAAATCGATGTTCCAGGCAACAGGGCTCAACACAATAACGGCTGCTGCAATAACTGTTATTACCGTATGGAATACCCTGTCCGGTTTAATAAAAATTCTGAGAAGAAATAGTATCAGAAGCCCGGAGCCGGTACATTGAAGCACATCCACATTGTAGAAGTGTTTCATCTCCTCCGGCCTGGCATAAATGATAATGTTTCTGAGGGAATAGTAAGGGACATGCAGGAGATAGCCCACAAGAAATATCAGTGCGATACGGCCGAGTTTTTTCCTGAAAAGATAACCGAATGTCCGTAGCTCATCAAGCCTGCTCCCTGATGAAAGGATAAATGCAAAGCCCGAAATAAAAATGAAAGAGGGAGCAACAAGGCCGTTAATAAAATTAACCACAGGGAACCACAATTCATTTCGTAATGCCGGCTGCATAAAGGCGTTCGTTACATGAACTTCAATCATTATTGTCATGGCCCATGCGCGAAGCAGGTCCACATAGAGGAACCGATCTTTTACGGCATTCATATAAAACCGCACCTTGTAATAATAATATTATAAGAGGGACTTTGCAGCCCGATAGCTTATTAAGATGATTCGGCAATTTATAAAAATAGTTACAATATATCAATTAATAATTAACCGGAGAGTGTAACTGTATTTTTACGGATATTATCGTTTTATGTATATTTTTTACATTGCTTTTGTAAAAGGCCGGATTTCCCTGATTAAATAAATCAACGAAAAAATGGGGGAGGGCATGTAATCGGATTAATCAGGGGAAATCTATAACTGTATATATAATTATTTTTGAATATATTTTTTGATTGAATTTTTACTGGTTAATCATTTTTCTGGAGATGGTTTAATGAAATATTTTTTGCGTATTTGTTGATTTTTTCAATACAGTCTACAATACTGCACGGGAAAATAAATGCTTGACGCTGAAGATTATAAAAACAGGCTTCAATCATCATTTAAAATGCAGTAATTGATCTGTGCAAATGGTATATGATATCGCTTAATATAAGGGTTTGTAAAAATTATGGAAACATACATTATAGTGTTTTATCTGGTCATACTCGTTCTTCTTTCCATCTATGGCGCGAACAGGTATTACACAATTTATCTTTTTAAAAAACACCGCCATGATAAAATAGTACCTCTCTCAAATTTTAATTCTCTGCCGAAAGTGACAATACAGCTTCCGGTATTTAATGAGAAGTATGTTGTTGAGCGGCTTATCGATTATGTTTCAAGGATCAGGTATCCGAGAGATCTTATGGAGATTCAGGTTCTTGATGATTCAACGGATGACACGAGAGAAATAGCAAAAAAGAAATGTGAAGAGAAGAGAAAAGAGGGCTTTAATATTAATTATATTCACAGGACAGACCGTACAGGTTTCAAGGCCGGTGCTCTTGAAAACGGGCTTAATATTACCGACGGGGAGTTTATTGCTGTTTTTGACGCTGATTTTCTCCCGCCGGAGGATTTCCTGGAAAGGACTATTCACTACTTCACTGATGATAATATAGGGATGATTCAGGCAAGATGGGATCATGTCAACAGGCGTTATTCTCTTCTCACGGAGTGTCAGAGTATACTGCTTGACGGGCATTTTATGATTGAGCATACAGCAAGGAATCGTTCCGGCAGATTTTTTAATTTCAACGGAACAGCAGGTATCTGGAGAAAGAAAACAATTATTGATGCGGGCGGCTGGCAGCATGATACTCTTACAGAGGATCTTGATCTTAGTTACAGGGCACAATTAAGGGGGTGGCAGTTCATATACCTGCCTGATCTCACTGTACCTGCGGAGCTCCCCATTGAGATGACAGCATTCAAGTCGCAGCAGTTCAGGTGGGCTAAAGGCTCAATTCAGACTTTTCTCAAGTTAAAAGGGAGGATACTGAAAGCTGATGTGTCGCCGAAGATTAAACTTGAGGCGTTTTTTCATATAGGTGCAAATTTTGCTTATGCACTTATGACTCTGCTTACTCTTTTCATGCCTCTGGTACTTGTTATAAGGTTTAATAACGGATACAAAAAGCTTTTTTATCTCGACCTGCCGATTTTTATATGTGCAACGCTTTCAGTTTTCCTTTTTTATTTCTACACAGAATACGTTGTTATAAAAGAGACCCTCAGTGTAAAGAACAGGTCAACAGCAAAACCTCTGATGTATCTGCCATTTGTTGTGGCTATAGGTATAGGCCTTTGTATAAATAACAGCAAAGCTGTACTTGAAGCAGTAATCAGGAAAGAGAGCCCCTTTAACAGAACTCCGAAGTACAATGTTTCTGATGGAGAAAGAACATCAATGTCTGACAGGGTGAAGAATGTATTTGGAAATGTTTACAGAACTAAAAAGATTGATGCAGTGTCCCTTATAGAACTTACGTTAGCGGTCTATATGACGTATGCTGTATATTTTACCTATGAGAATGATCTTTATTTTTCACTTCCGCTAATACTTCTGTTTCAGATAGGATTTTTCTACACATCACTCCTGAGTATTGTTCAGGCTCCTCTGTCAGTTTTTGTCAGAAGAAGAAAATAACAGATTTTAATACTAAGTCTGGAAGGGGAGCTGTGTTAAGCTCCCTTTTCTGTTTTCAGGCTAACCTAATCACTGCTCCCTGCTTTGAAGTAAATATCAAGGGTACTGCTCTTACTGTTCTCGTTAAACAGGAACGGTTTTTTACTATTTTAAATGCTGTGATTTTTAAAGAAAGTTTTTGATTAAGACTTTTTCTTTATTATATTTAAAATATAAAAAATCTTTATTTAGAGTTTTTTTAATGAATATATTGAAACGTTTTTTTATAGCAAGTATACCTTTTTCAATGGCGCTGATTTTTTTTTCATGCTGCGGTTTTAACTTCAGCGATGGCGGGAAATTTTTGCCGCTGCAAATTTCTATTCTGGAGGATGAAAACGGCAATATCAAATTTGATGATATTCTTTCAGGTAAATATAGTTTTAAAGCATTCAGTGAGAAAAATCTTAACCTGGGATTTTCATCTTCATCCTGGTGGATAAGGCTCTCTTTTAAAGATCACTCTGTTCCTGCCGGAGAATATGTACTTGTTTATGATCAGTCCTGGACTAATACTGTTGATGCATACATCGGCTCCGATAAAGGATTTATATCATACAAATCAGGGCGGGAGCATGGATTCAATTCACGGCCTATACCTGACCGCGTTTTTGCTTTCCCCGTGACTGTTAAGGGAGGGAATCCGGATATTTATCTGCGACTTAAAAGTCCATACAGAATTGTTATGAATTTTAAATTCATGGATCGTGATACTTATTTAAAAAGAGGCTCAATCGTTGAGCCTTTTTATGGTATCCTGATAGCTTTTCTTATCTATAACCTTATATTATTCTTTTTTATAAGGGAGAGTGTTTTTTTATACTACTGCGGGTTTTTATTTACATTCCTGTTATTCCTTCTTGCTTTTGACGGCACAGGGTTTATGTATTTCTGGGGCGGTTACCCGGCGTGGGACGATTTTGCCCTAACAGCAATGCTTGTAATACAGAGTTTCTGGGTAATCCTGTTTTTCATAAAATTTACTGATTCAGCCGAATTACTCCCCGCCGGTACACGATTTTTACGTATCCTGGCTGCTATGACAATCCCCATGGCACTTATTAAACTGTTGTTCCCGGCGCAAAATACATTACTTTGGGCTCTCCCCCTTCTTCAAGTAATTGCAGTGACTCTTATATTTTTATCCATATATATGGCTTTTAAAGGTTCAAGGAGTGCGGCATATTTTATTCTCTCGTTTATTCTTCTTCTGGGTTTCAGTCTTGCAAATTCACTTACTTCATACGGATTAATAAGCGACAGTTATATCGTTCACATGGGGATGCATATAGGGGCATCGATATGTGCTGTGACTTTTTCACTCGGTATGGCGGACAGGATAAACAGATTAAGAATTTGCCAGGCCGAATCTGAAAGGACTGTGAAGGAGCAGAATACAAAGCTTGCACGAAATAATGAAGAGCTTGACGCGACAAACCAGGAACTGCAGGCGGCAATGGAGGAACTTGAGGCAACGAATGAAGAGATGCAGGCTGTAATGGAGGAACTTCAGGGGACAAACCGGCTTCTGTGGGACAGCGAACAACGCCTTTCCGGTATTTTCAGCAATGCTCCTATAGGCATCTCTCTCTTTGACCTTGAAGGAAATATTACCCGGGTAAATGAATATGCTCTTAATATGATGGGCTATACAAGAGAGGAGATTCTTGGGAAATCCTTTCAGTCTATTACACATCCGGATGATTATTCAAAGGGGAGAGATCTTTTCAATCAGCTTATTTCCGGCAGAATTGATACATACAGGTATGATAAAAGATATATCCGCAAGGATGGCTCTGAATGGTGGGCGGATGTTTCAACCTCGGCATTAAGATCTGAAACAGGAAAGATTGTGGCGATGATTGGAATTGCTATTGATATTGATGAAAAAATTAAAGCTCAGATGGAGCACGAAAGGATTCAAAACCAGTTATGGCAGGCTCAGAAGCTGGAGGCAGTGGGAACCCTTGCCGGAGGTATTGCTCATGATTTTAATAATATTCTGACGGCAATACTTGGCTATACTGATCTCGCCATCTCGGACATAAGAGATGGCGAAGATGTTGAAGAGAGCCTGCTGCAGGTTAAGAGCGCATCACTGAGGGCTAAAGACCTGGTCAGGCAGATACTTACATTGAGCAGAAACGGTGACAATGTTAAAAAGCCCGGCAGGCTTGCCCCTATAATTGAAGATGTCATGAATCTTGTAAAAGTCGGGATTTCCCCATTAATTAAAATTGCTTTAACTAATCATTCCGTAGACAGGCTTGTATTGTGTGATCAGACACAAATTCATCAGGTTATACTTAATCTGTGTACAAACGCGAATTATGCGATGAAAGATAGAGGAGGCGAGCTCGCGATTAATGTCAGTGATATCACAATTGATTCCACTTTCGCAGACCTGCATAAGGTTGACCCCGGGGAGTATATTTTAATAACTGTAACTGATACAGGCACAGGTATGAACCGTGATATTGTTGAGAGAATATTCGATCCTTTTTTTACGACAAAAGCCTTGGGGATAGGAACAGGTCTTGGCCTTTCAGTCGCAAGGGGTATAATTCTGGATCACGGCGGATTTATAACGGCAGAGAGTGAAGAGGATAAAGGGACAAAGTTTTCGGTTTACCTGCCGGTTTATTCCGGATCTGAAGTGGAAATCCCTGTGGTCAGTCCGGATGCTGAGATCCCGGGAGGGAATGAGCGGCTTCTTATAGTTGATGATGAACATGTAATAGCTGAAATGACCCGGCTTCTTTTTCAGAAGTTAGGGTATACTATTAAAACTGCTCCCGGAGGGGGTGAAGCTCTTGATATTTTTAATTCTGATCCGTATAATTTTGATCTCATTATAACGGATCAGGTAATGCCGGGTATGAGCGGCCTTGAGCTTACCCGGGAGATTAAAAAAATAAGGCCTGAAATACCTGTAATACTATGCACCGGCTATAGTGATATAGCTGAACCTGTGAAAGCAAAGGAACTTGGTGTTAATGAATTTCTTTCAAAGCCTGTATTGACAGAAGATCTTGCCGGTGCTATCCGCAGGGTCCTTGACAGTATAAAAAAAGAATGACTGTAATTTTATGATCATCAGGGTTTTCGAATAAAAAAGTTTTTTTTTGCCGGAGAATTTTATTAGTATAGATTATATTTTAAACAGAGCTGATTTGTGGAAAATCAAAGGAAAAAAAAGTTATCCCGTCTCACAATTAACCTGATCATAATTATATTGATGCTGTGTATATCAGGGATGGTTTCTCTTTTTTTTATCACTGAAAAATTTATTAACAACGAGATCAGGACAAGAGCAAGATCCTGCTTTAACATTATTTTATTAACAAGGAAATGGAATTCAGCGCATAACGGAGTTTATGTACTGAAGAAGAAGGGGGAGGAACCAAGCCGGTTTGTTGTTGAGCCGGATTTGAGGAGTGTTGACGGAAAAATATATACCATAAAAAATCCCTCTGTAATGACAATTGAGATATCACAGCTCGCTGAAACGGAAGGTCTTTTTTCATACAAAATGAGAAGCCTTAAACCGATAAATCCTGCGAACACCCCGGACAATTTTGAAACAATGGCTCTCGCTTCGTTTGAGCATGGAGCGGATGAGTCTTTTCAGAAAATTAAGAGGGGGGAGAAAATTGAATACAGGTATATGGCGCCGCTGCCGGTAACTGAAGAATGTATGAAATGTCACGGTATACAGGGATACAAGCATGGTGAAATAAGAGGAGGGATTAGTTTAACCTTCGATATCACGGCATTAGAAGAAAACCTGGCATACACAAAATATCTGGTAATAATACTCGGTATACTCTCTCTTGTAATAACAGCAGGCGTATTCATGATATTTGTGAAAAAACTCAGGCACAGGATAGATGATTCAAATAAAGAAATTGAAAGGCTGGCTGTAACAGATGAACTTACCGGTCTGTATAACAGGCGTTATTTTTTTAGAAAACTTGATGAAGAGTTTGAAAGGACCAGAAGGTACGGGCAGGCGCTTTCCTTGATAATAACAGATATTGATAATTTTAAATCTTTAAATGACAGATATGGGCACCAGGCAGGAGATACTGTACTTCGCGAAGTGGCAGGCCTTATTAAAAAGAGCTGCCGGGAGACAGATACTCCGGCACGGTATAGTGGTGAGGAATTTGTAATAATACTCCCCGCAACCACAAGGGAAGGAGCAACTGCAATGGCAGAAAAACTGAGGCATAAAGTGTCTGAATGCAGAATAAACGGATTCGATTTCAATGTTACTATAAGCATTGGTATCTCAGTAGTTACACCGGAAGATGCTTATTCTCCGACTACTTTAATTTATGACGCTGACTCAGCTCTTTGCAGGGCTAAGGATGAGGGTAAAAACAGAATTGTAATCGCTATGTAAAATCAGGTTATATCATTGCGGAAAGTCTGTTGTTTAATTCGTCAATTGTGTAAGGTTTCTGTATAAATCCGTCATTCGCCTCTTCAAGCATATGTTCAACTTTTTCTTCTTCTTTGTAGCCTGAAGTCAGAAGAACTTTGATAGACGGGTTAAACTCCTTAATTTCACGGTAAATGTCCAGCCCCGATTTCCCTGGCATTGACATATCCAGAATAACAAGGGAAATTGAATTACTTTTTTCTTTCAGGAGTTTCATCCCTTCATCACCGCTTGCTGCGCTCAGGACTTCATAACCGAGTTCATTCAGAATTTCACCTGATGTCATTCGTATTATCTCCTCATCATCAATAAGCAGAATAATCCCCGGCATATGTACCCCCCTTTACTCTGAATATATTAATAAAATAGTGATAAATTTGAAATTTTCAATACAGATTTTTTTAAATAATGATTAATAATAATTCTTGAGATGTTGTGCGGAACATGTTTTTATAAATCAGAATAATACTCATCATGTCAAGAGAAGTATAAATATCTAACTCTGAAATTGATTATTATGGAGAAGAATAATGCAGTGCAGAAACTGTTCAGGAAATGAATTCAGAAAGACCGTGAGTGGTAACTATAAATGCGTTTATTGCGGGACTTTATACCATGAAGAGAGGTTTAAGCATCCGGAAAAGTTTAATTTTAAAAGCAGATATGTAATAACAGCCGTTACTTCAGCTATTATTCTTTTAGTTCTTATTCTTACTGTTTTTATGTTGTCTGAAGATACAGAAAACAGATCTGCAAATCCCCCCGGGAAGATTGTTTCACGACAGGAAAACGGTGTGAGATTCAGTGCCGGCGAGATTCCTGAACCTGAAGGTGCTGTTCTCTCTGTTGATGTGATACCTGATTCCATAGGTAATCATTATTTTCTGGCACTATGCAGGAATACAGGAAAAGTATCAGTACGGGCTCCGCATGTTACAGTGAGGCTTTATTCAGCGAATAATGTAAAAATCGGTTCAGGCTCAGGATACTCTTTTATGAATAATCTTAATCCGGGTGAAACCACTCCTGTATTAATATTAGTACAGAAACCTCCGAAATACAGCAGGTTTGAAACAGAGTATACTGCTGAACTCCCTTTTGTTATTCCTGAAAATGGTGTTTTTGAAAAAAGATTTACAGGGGAGATATCGGACGTTGCGCTAAAGATGACAGGGGGAGGTACTTCGTATAAATTAAAGGGGAGTATTAAAAACACCTCTGATTATAATGCTAAATATGTTCAGGTTGCTGCTGTAATCTACAATTCTTCAGATAAAGCGATAGGTTACGGTTCAGCATTTATAAGTGAGAAGGTTCTTAAACCCGGGGATTTTGATCTTTTTAATATGTATATTACCACAGTTGCAGGGAAACCGGATCACTATAAATTGTATTATCACGGAATGGTCCAGTGAGAAGGGGGAGGAATAATTCAGGTAATCTGTAATTCGTGGTATAATATAGTTCTTGCGATCCTGAGATTATTATACAGAATTGACGATACAATCCCGTTAATAAAAATAAATAACGTATCATGAAATAACACATTGATGTTATTATTCAAAAACGATACCTGGCGGGGACTGTAAAAAAAACCGGTTTAACTTTCATTTCGCAGTTGTCTGGAGGAATATATGCAGTGTAAAAACTGTGGCAGCAGGGATTTTCAGAAATCCACATATAATTATTATATATGTTCAAGCTGCGGAAACCTTTATTATGATGATAAATATGGGAAGAAAAAATCCAAGCCTATCAGTGATATCTATTTTATTCTCATAATCGGAACAGGAGTAATGATAGTAACAATACTTATTCTCCTTTTTGTAACCGCTTCAAGTAAAAAAGAAAATGTAAAGCAGCTGAAAAAAACTCCAGCGGTAACAGATGTTAAAAAATAAGTATCCGTTCTGCACCGCTTTGATTTTCAGCTTGATTTTTCGGCATCATAACCTGCATCATCAAAAAGTTTTATAAGCTCGGTTTCCGGAAGCTCAGATTCAAGGATGACTTTTTTTGACACAAGGTCGATTTCGATGCTGCTGACTTTTCCTGAGTCAATCATGGTTTTTTCAATCCTCATTTTGCAATGGTTACATGACATGTCCGGAACATTAAAAGTATATTTCATTATTTGCCTCCTTTTAATTTTTAATAGTCATTGAATTTATTATTACATTTATTGAGCTGAGTATCATGGCAATCTCCGCCATTGCAGGATGCAGCAGCCCGGCAACAGCCGCAGGGATTGCAATTATATTGTAAATAAATGCCCAAAACAGATTCTGTCTTATCTTTTTATATGTCACCCTTGAAATGTTTATTGCATCTGAAACTGCGGTGAGACGGCCGGATGTAATGATTATATCAGCGCTCTCTATTGAGAGATCTGTTCCTGACCCCAGGGCTATACCGAGATCCGCTGCCCGCAGAGCAGCGGCATCATTGATGCCGTCGCCAACCATCCCTACGGCTCTTCCTGCTTTCTGATATTCCTGTATTTCAAAAAGCTTCTGCTCGGGTTTTACTCCGCTGATTATCTTTTCTATCCCGGTTAAACCTGCAACAGCTTCAGCAGTCTTTGAACTATCGCCGGTGAGCATAACAGGAGTTATGCCCAGAGCTTTTATATTCCGCACTGCTTCATGGGAATCCCCTTTGACAGGGTCAGCAATAGAAATAAAGCCTGAAGGGGTTTCGCTGTCCCTGAATTCAATTACTGTTTCACCTTTAGACATCTGCCCGGAATATTTTCCGGGATCCGAGGGGCGGCCTATAAAAATTTTATCTCCGTTGAAAATCCCGGAAATACCCTCTCCGGCATGTTCAGTAATATCTGTAACGGAATTGTCAGGCTTGATGCCGTAAATTTCACAATAATTTTTTACTGCCTCGGCAACAGGATGTATAGAGACAGATTCAAGAGCAAGGGCTTTCGCAAGTTTTTTTTCATTCATATCGGTAAATACAACCTGCGGAGTGCCCGATGTAATTGTTCCTGTTTTATCAAGAAAAATGATATCAATTTTACCCGCCTGCTGCATTGCTTCGCCGTTTTTAATAAGAAGGCCGTTCTTCGCAGCAAGTCCGCTACCGGCAATGAGAGCCATCGGTGTAGCAAGCCCCATGGCGCAGGGGCAGGCTATGACAAGTACTGCGATGAATACGAACACGCCGGTAGACAGTGCGCCCGCGTCAGAATTGACCCATGGAAGATGTATGGATAGAGCCTGAAGATACGGGTGCAGAGCATCGTAAAAAGCAATCCATGATCCTCCTGACAGAAGCGCAAGGATAAAAACTGCCGGGACAAATATACCTGTAACCCTGTCGGCAAAGCCCTGTATCGGCACAGAGGAGGACTGTGCGTCTTCAACAAGCTTGATCATCCTGGAGAGGAAAGTGTCTTCACCAATTCGTGTGACTTCAAGTTTTATATAACCTCTTTCAAGTACTGTTCCCCCTGTTACATCCTCTCCGGAGATGCGATGAACACGTTGCGGTTCACCTGTAATCATTGATTCGTCAATGAAGCCTTCCCCTTCAGTAATAACTCCATCAAGAGGAATCCGCTCCCCTGACCTTACTATAAGAATCGCGCCTGCGGGTACATTTTCCGCAGGTACTTCAACTGTCTCTTCGCCGTCAGCCATGAAAGCTGTTCGAGGCCGCATAGCAAGGAGAGCCCGTATCTCTGCGATCGCTTTGAATTTAAGCCTTGATTCAATATATCGTCCAGTGAGGTGAATTGATACAAGCATCACTGAGAGTGAACCGAATGAGCTGATATCCATCCCGGACATGTGTAGAGGAGCGGTTATCCAGGAGGCCGCAGCTCCCGTTGCAACGAGTGTATCCATATTTGCGTGGGCATGTCGTGCAGCTATATACGCTCCCTCAAATATTCCGCGCCCCGGGCCGAAAATTATTATGGCTCCTGCAATAATTTCGACAGGGGGAAACCATGGTATATGGAATCCGGCCATGTGAAGCATCATCATAAATGTTACAGGGATAAAAAGAATCAGGGATACAATCATTCTGCGTCCGGCAATCCTGAAGTCTTTCTCAACTTTTTCTGTGTCAGGGACATCAGGGAGGGCCCTGTAGCCTGTTGAATCAATTCTCTTTTTTATATCATCAAAGGTAATGCTGCTATCTGTTATGACATATCCTTTTTCAGTTCCCAGATTTATTGATACAAAATGCACGCCATCCATTTTTTTAAGTGTGCGTTCAACAATTCTAACGCAGGAAGCACAAGTCATCCCTTCAATACCGAAGGTAAAGCGGTTTTCGTTTTTTTCTGATGTATTCATCACAATAAATTACCCTATATGTTAGATGTGTCAAACAATAATCATATGTTACAGAAATTTATTAAATATTAAAATTTAAAAGATATTGATAAAAAGCCCGATTCTAAAATCGGGCTTTCTCCTGCCTTTTACATTTCAGGGATTGACGATTGCATCAGAACTGTTCTGACAATTATTTAATTGTTTTAATCCTCTGATCTCCTGCCTGCTCTTTTCCGTTCTATCTCGCTCAGCATTTTTTTTCTGAGCCTGATGTTCTGAGGAGTAATTTCAAGAAGTTCATCATCTGCAATATACTCAAGGGCCTGCTCAAGACTGAACTCTCTGGGAGTAATGAGACGCACCGCTTCATCAGAACCGGCAGCTCTCATGTTTGTAAGCTGCTTTTTTTTGCAAACATTAACAACAAGATCTCCTTCCCGATTGTTTTCTCCCACGATCATCCCTTCATAGACTTCGACGCCGGCGCCGATAAAAAGTTCACCGCGTTCCTGGAGATTGTCCAGGGCAAAAGCCACCGATGCCCCTCTTTCCATAGCAATAAGTACACCTTTGTTTCTGGCAGGGATATGCCCCCTGTGCGGTTCATAGTCATAGTATATATGATTTAAAATCCCTGTACCCCGTGTCTCTGTAAGGAATTCGTTTCTGAAACCTATAAGTCCCCTTGAAGGAACTTTAAATTCAAGTCTTGTATAACCATCACCGCCCTGATTCATGTTTATCATCTCACCCTTGCGGATGCCGAGTTTTTCGATAACAACTCCGACAAAATCATCAGCAACATCTATCATGGCAAGTTCAATAGGTTCATACTTCTTTCCATCGATCTCCCTGAAAATTACTTCAGGCTTGGATACCTGGAATTCGTAACCCTCACGCCTCATATTCTCAATCAGGATCGACATCTGCAGTTCTCCGCGCCCTTTTACTACAAATTCATCGCCTGATTCCGAACGCTCCACTCTGATGCTGACATTGGATTGAATTTCACGCATCAGTCTCTCCCAGAGGTGACGCGATGTAACAAATTTTCCCTCCTGTCCCATGAAAGGGGAATCGTTCTGCATGAACGTCATTGCAAGAGTCGGTTCGTCGATATCAATGACCGGGAGCGCGGTAGGCATATCTTTATCAGCAACAGTTTCACCTATGTCTATACCTTCAACTCCGGCTATGGAGACAATATCTCCTGCATACGCTTTTTTGATTTCTGTTCTTTTCATCCCTTCATAAGAGAAGAGTTTTGATATTTTAAAAGGTACATTGTCGCCGTTTCTTTTAATCAGCATAACGTTATCACCGGATGAAAGCTGTCCATTATGGATTTTTCCGGTTCCAATTCTTCCCATGTAGTTGTCGTAATCAATAGCAGATACGAGAAATTGAAGCGGAAGGCTTATCTGGCCTGTAGGGGGTTCCACATGCTTAATAATAGTTTCAAAAAGCGGTTTCAGATCCTCGCTGGGGTCTTCAACTTCATACTTGGCAATACCCTGTTTTGCAGAGGCATAAACAACCGGAAAATCCAGCTGTTCGTTTGTGGCGTTAAGCTCAACAAAAAGGTCAAATATCATATCAAGAACTTCATGAGGCCTTGCATTGGGTCTGTCAATTTTGTTGATTACTACAATGGGTTTATGCCCTATCTCCAGAGATTTTTTCAGAACATATTTAGTCTGAGGCATGGTCCCCTCAAATGCGTCAACAATAAGAAGCACGCTGTCAACCATCTTCATAATCCTCTGGACTTCGCCACCGAAGTCAGCGTGTCCGGGTGTATCGACAATATTGATTTTAAAATCCTTGTAGTGGATTGAAGCGTTCTTTGAGAGTATTGTAATCCCTCTCTCTTTTTCAAGATCGTTGGAGTCCATCATACGTTCTTCAACATGCTGATTATTGCGGAATATGCCGGATTGTTTAAGCATACCGTCAACCAGTGTTGTTTTCCCATGGTCAACGTGTGCTATTATTGCAATATTACGTAATTTATTCATAGCTTTCCCTGTGCCTAAAGTATTGTTTATTCAGCGTTAATTCCTGTTTTTGCGGCAGACTTTAAATCTTTTAGCAATTCCCTGAGGTTATATGGAGAATATACATGAATTATCTGTGCTGCGTGTTTAAGGACTCAACCTGTCTTTTATCACTTCAGAATGAAATAAAATGACATGATACTGAACCATAAAACATACATTTATGTACAAGCATTTTTTTAATTAATTTCAGTAAATGGGTGTAAATATCGGGCAGAAGAAAACCCCGTGCCAGCGGGGTTTTCTTTCCGGAACCGGGTAAAGAGAGGTTTTTAATCCTACATCCTTTTACCGGTGTCAGCATCAAGCTTAACTGATTTTTCGCCTGATTTAACTGTTATTTTATCTCCTTCAACCACAAGAGACCCGTCATTATTAATATCAGCCTTCCAGATAACCGTCCCCTCCGGGTCGGCGCAGAATACATATTCACCTGATGCTATATATAGTTTCCCATCTCTTTTAACTGCTTCATTGATAACTTTTCCGTCCCATTTAATTTTTCCATCTCTGATATAGTATATATCGTACCGTGTTATCAGGATCCTGCCTTCCGGAACAGGTTGTTCTTTCTGTTGTTTGATAACTCTTGTTATGCGTATAATATCCTCTTTAGGTTTCTGCTGTATTTCAATTATCTCTTTATTCTCTCTGGCAAAATCTTCCGGCGAAAATTTCTGAACATTTTTGTCATCAACTCCAATCTGAACTTCAGATTTCTGGATAACCTGCTCAATAACATTATCACCGGGGAGTTCTCCGGCTGTTGCCTCCTGGAGACGGACATCAACTACCTTTTCCGCTTTTTTTACTTCGTCAGCAGTAATTATAACCTTCTCCTCTTTCTCAAGAGTAGGGGCGAGTTCCATAACTTTTTCCACGCTTGATTCAAACTGTCTGATTCTTCTGGCCACCTTAACTTCGCCATTGAAGACTTTAATCCTTGTTGTTTTTAATTTATCCGCTTCTATGGCGAATTGAGTACCCCTGACTCCGGCAACAGCTGTGGGGGTTTTAACCATGAAGTTCTCATCCTTTAAAAGTTTTTTGGGTTTGCAGAGAAGCTTTCCTGAATTAAGACCGATTTCAGTGTCTTCGATATTACCGCTTTTCAGAAGCGTTGAGATTTTTACGCTGCTCTGTGCCTTGATTCGTATAATCGATTCTCCGATTCTTATATCACAAAAGGAATTGCCCCCTGTGATAATATCATCGTTCTGCTTTATAATATCACCGATCTGTGCTTCTACGCTGTTTATTTTTACGTCCCCGATCATGAAAGATATGGTGGCATGTTCATCAACACTCTCTCTTCCGCAGCTGAATGCAATTGCAGTAATAATTGTGAGTAATGCTGTTATAGTTTTTTTTCTCATGCTTTCGCTCCTTAAATCAATGGTATGGCAGCATGGAATAAATTTTTAAATAACCGTGGGAACCGGAATCATTTTGTGTAAGGTTTTTGCTGCCTGCATATAATCATTATAAAAAATCGGCACAAATCAACAAAATTATTGAATAATAATTGTATTGGGGTTGTATAATACAGAGTAAACAATAAAAAATCGGTATAATCGGAGCGTTATGAAGAATCTCATTGAGGACATTATTTATGCAGCAATAATAGGGGATGCATCGGGCTACACTCTCGACGGGATGAAAAGTGCACATATAAAAGCTGTTTTTAAAGAAACAGAAGGGTACCTTGATCCTGCTGCGGCGCTTAAAAATAATATGGATAAATGGAGGAAGCCGGGCCTTTATTCATCAATTACCCAGTTAATGCTTATTGCAGCTGCATCGGTTCAGAGAAATGTTTTCAGAACGGACAGATTCTCAGATGCTGTGAAAAAAGCTCCGGAACATGCGGACAGTGAGTTCAGTTTTTTCCGTGGGGCCGGCAAGGCTGAGCAGGCATTTATTATATCAGCCAGAACAGAGAAAAAAGAGCAGATTATCCCTTTTGCCCGGAGTTGTGCCCGTCTCCTCCCTGTTGCTATACCTCTGCTTTTATCTGAAGATGAGGATCTTCTGCTGAATGATACTTTAAGGTTTATTTCATTGTTTACAGCTGATGCTGTAACGGCCTCTTATACATATATTTTTCTCAGGATTTTAAAAGACCTTTCAAGGGCAGGGGGTGAGGGGGGATTTATGCATTGCGTCTCTGAATCTGCACTGAATGGATCTGAATATCTCAATAATAACCAGCACAGGATTTTTGATTGCGGATATAATCCCGACTCATTTATTGAAGAAATTCGTTTATTTACAGGGCTTCTGAATAAAATTTCAGATGTTAAGGATGTTGAAAAAGCTGAAAAAATTATCTGTGAATCTGTAAATACAAGGCTTAAGTCACCTGTAGCAAGGGGGAGCGTTAATCTTCCTGAAACAGTGCTCCCCTTTGCCATTACTCTTGCAGCCCTGACGCTGCCGCACAGCTCAATCTTTCATACTGCATCCAGGGAGGGCGGGGCGGCTTCTCCCCTTGCGGCTGTTTCCGCAGCTTTAACAACTGCTTTTTACGGTCTTGATGTGCCGGATATTCTCAGGGAGGAACTGGCCAATAAAAAAAAGATTTCCGGGATGGTTGAACTTTTATCATCAAAAAATAACAGAAATGAAATTACAGCAATCCTTTATGATTCTGAACCGGGGCTGACTTCAAAAGAGATGGAGGAGTACAGGGCCAGGATTAAAAAAGAGCCTAAAAAGCAGACCCCGCAAAAAAACCGCAGAAACCCTGAATCTGAACTGACAAAACATGTAGTAGAGAGCTGGACAAAAATTGATAAAGCAAAGTGGCGGAAGAAGAGAGAAAAAGATGAATCATAAAATATTTGACAAAAACCTGTAAAGATTTTTATAATTTAAGTGATATATACTGCCAGATTATGTACATTGAAGTATGCACACAAGATTCATGGAGGAATTAGATGAGGAACAATATAGCTGTAGCCATGGCATTCATACTTTCATTTTTTATTATTTTACCAGCAGCAGGTTTTTCAAGGGATCTTACATATAAGGATATCACAATAGATAATGTATCCCGTTATAATGAAGACAGGATTTCATATCAGCAGGTTGAGTATGTAATTAATCCTGAAGAGCATCAGAAACAGGATACTTCTCTGGCATCTCTTCTGATTATCAGGGACAGAAAGATGTACCTTTTTAAGGATGGTTATGATGATCCGCAGATTGTTGAACAGAACAGGATTATCCGGGAGATGGAAAACAGGCTTCTTCAGAATGAACTCTGGGAAAGGGGGATTGACAATAAGCCGGATTATCTGCGGATTACGGATAGAAGAACTGAAGTTCTTAAAAAAGTAATAATTGCAGGAAATAATGAAAATCTGGCACAGAGATATAGTGATTTTTACGTGAAAATGCGAGATTCTTTTATACAGAAGCATGTAGGGATTTTTAAAGCTCTTATGATAAACAGGAAAGATTCTGATATGGATGTAATCAGAAAACCTATTCCTAAAGCTCTCAATTATGACGGCCCCACAAAATATTTTCTCTGTGTTACAGCCAAAACCAAGGATGGAGTTGTATATTACGCGGAAGATGGTGATGGTGATGGAATTACTGAAACATTTTCAGTTGAACTTCCTGACGGTTTCCACTGGGGATATAAATCAGGGCCGAATATAATTTTTATCCTTAAAAATAAGCAGGAAAATATAAAGGCAATGATAGGGACTCTTACAAAAGATGCATATGAAGGATTCCCGGAAGAGGAGAAGATTATCAATAAGCAGTTTGATCAGCTTGATAAAGATATCCCTGCATTGATGGATGATATAATCAGACTTGATAGTGAAACAGAAAGAGTAATGAACGAAGCCAAATAATATATTTGAGATAATAAATAATAAAAAAACCGCTCGTGAAGAGCGGTTTTTTTATTATTATCAGACGTAATATTAAAAAGAATCAGTCAATTTTTTTCATGTATTGAGCTTCTTTAACACATGGGCTGAACGGCAGAAAATCCAGAGGATTAAGAGGGAAATCACCATATCGTACTTCAAAATGGAGATGATTTCCCGTAGAGTTTCCTGAACTCCCTACATAGGCTATAACCTGACCCTGTTTAACAATATCCCCCTCTTTCGCCACCAGTTCTGAGCAGTGACAATATCTTGTATACATATTCTCTCTATGCTCAATAGTAAGTGTATGACCCAGGTTGCCCGCATATCCTCTATAAACAATCCGGCCGCCACTTGCAGCTATTATAGGAATCCCTCTGCCGGCAGGGATATCTATACCCTCATGAAAAGAACCCCATCTTCTGCCGAAAGAGGAGCTTATCCTGTCAAAATTCGTTATAGGCCAGATAAACTCATTCGCGCCTACTGAAATAATACCGCAGGAGGTCCGGCTTTTTACATATGAAATATATGATTGTGAAAATGGGATAAACACAGTTTTTTTTGTTCTGAAATCAGAACCGTTCACTGTGATTACATCTTTTTCACCTGTGCTGAATGTTTTTATAGCGTTTTCAAGTGTTTCGGGGCTGCTGTTTACAATCCACTGTCCGGAGAAACCATTGTATTCAATTATTTTATTGCTATCAACAACAACAGATTCTGCTGCGTGAAGATTTGATGAAATGATTAAAAGGAATGATACTAATAATGAATTGATTGCTTTCTGTTTCATTGTAATCCTGATTGTTTAAAATAAAGCATTTTAACTGCGAGGCCGTATTATAATTGAATAGTTTTTTTTCAGGCATTTGTCAAGAATAAAGATGTACAATTTATTTTTTTTAACTAATTATTTAACATATTTTACATGTTTATATTTAAATAGAAAAATTTTATATATAACGGATTCTTTAAGCCAGGCGTTTATAAGGCAAAGCAGCAGTGGTCTTGCGGTTTCCGGATTATAGTGTTGATTCTGTTTAATGCTTCTTTAAAATATCATTGAAAAAAATTATATTGAAGATTATAGTTCTGTCAGGTGTAAATGATATCAGTAATAATTTTTAAAGAAACTTTTTGGTGTAAAATAATGGATGGTTATAGCGCATTTCCTGTCTGAAATAAGTTAAGGAATAAATTCTGAAATGATATTATAAATAAATATATTTTAAATGGAGAGGGAGATATGAAATTTACAAAGATGCATGGTGCCGGTAATGACTATATCTATATAGAAGATCTTAAAGGAAATATTAAAAAACCTTCACAGCTTGCTGCGCGGATGAGCAACAGGAATTTCGGTGTAGGAAGTGATGGTCTGATTCTTATACTTAAATCGGATAATGCTGATTTCAGAATGAGAATGTTTAACTCTGACGGAAGCGAATCTGAGATGTGCGGAAACGGTATCAGGTGTTTCGCTAAATATGTATTTGATCACAAGCTCACAGATAAAGAGGAGATTGATATTGAAACAGGAGGAGGGATCAAGCACCTGAAACTTAATATCAAAAAAGGGGTGGTTGATGCTGTGCGTGTTGATATGGGTGAGCCTGTACTACAGCGTGACAGGATTCCGATGATAGGTGAACCTGGTATGGTAATAAACGAGGATCTTCATCTCCCGGATGGAGTGACATTTACTATTACTTCAGTTTCAATGGGTAACCCTCATGTGGTTATCTTTGTGGAGGATGTGGAAAATTTCCCTGTTTCAAAATACGGCCCCATGATTGAGACTTTTGATCTTTTCCCTCACAGGACAAATGTGGAATTTGTACAGATCGTTAACAGCAGTGAAGTTATTCAGAGAACATGGGAGAGAGGGGCTGGAGAGACCATGGCCTGCGGTACAGGAGCATCAGCAGTAACCGTGGCCGGTATACTGACAAAACAGACTGATAGAAAAATTACAGTACATCTTAAGGGGGGGGATCTTAAAACTGAATGGGACAGTAAAAGCAACCATGTTTTTATGACCGGTCCTGCTGTTGAAGTTTTTAAAGGGGAGTGGCCGGATTAGTTTTATATCTCCCAGAGCTTTCTGAATGGGACGCCTTTTTCAAGTAGAATAACCCTTGTTATGCCGGGAACATTTTCTTTTACGGTTTTTTCAAGGGATTCCCTGAACATCTGTTCGGAGCCTGCAATTATTGCGATATTTCTTTCAAGTATAACCGGTGAGATATCTATAAGGCATATTTTACCTCCGCCGTTTTCGTCAGGAGTAATCCATACATTTTTTACAAGGAGTTTCACCGGGACATTTGAGGAAGTATTCTCAAAGTAAGATCCCTCTGCAACAAGTGCTACAAGTTTTTTGACGAGGATATTATCTTCTACATCCGTATCTATTTTTCTTTTCTCTGAGAGAATTTCTTTGCATCCTTCTGAAGGGATATAAATATTAATTTCATCTTTACTTTCCAGAACCGGAATAGAAGGGAAGATATCTAAGATATTTTTATCCACATAATAAGAAAACATAATATAATCGATAAAAAACACAGCTGAAATAATGAGGATCGTGATCCTTGTTTTCTCCCGGGGATCTTTTTTCATCAGTTCAAATGTATTATAAATTTTTGCTCTATATGAAGAATATATAATTCCCGTTCTGTTTTTCAGATTCAAAAAATTTTCTTTTACTGTTTTAATTTTTTCTGTAAACATCATATAATAATCCCGGAGTTAGTTTTGTACCAGAAAGATAATTTCATAAATAGCATATTTCTATTCAATCATTTTATTGTACTCATCAATAAATTTTAAAATACCGTTACTTATACCTTCAGCAATTTTTTCCTGGTAGGCATTTTTTTTCAGTTGTTCAGCCTCTTTTTTATGTGTTATAAAGCCGATCTCAATCAGAACAGCAGGCATTAGGGCCCCTCTAAGCACATAAAAGTCAGCTTTATGAACACCTCTTGATTTAAATTCAGTAATTTTTTTGTCCAGGTTTTTCTGAATTGTATCAGCAAGGATCGAACTTTCTTTCTGGATCTGTGTAGTAAGCATAAGGGCTTCCATGTATTCAAGATCGTTATATTTATGCTTTCCCTTTCCGTCGTTCTCCAGGACTATAACATTATTTTCAAGAGTAGCAGTTTTTCTGGCTTCTTCATTTGTCGGATTCTGAGAGAGAAAATATGTTTCAAATCCTGAAATTCTGCTGCTTATAGAGGCGTTGACATGAATGCTTACGAACAGACCGTTTACATCCTTGCGAAGTTCTCTGTTTGCTATTTCAGCTCTTTCTGCCAGTTCAATGAATCGGTCATTTTTTCTGGTAAGTTTTATTTTTAATCCCGCGAGGTTTTTTTTAAGTTTACTTTCTACTTTACGCGCCACCTGAAGATTGATAGTTTTCTCTTTGAGGCCACCTTTCCCGATTGCTCCGGGGTCTTTTCCTCCATGACCCGGATCAATAATGATGAAACCAATTTTCCCTTTCTTTTCTTTAAGATTGATAATTTTTTCTTTTATTTCAGGGGCCGGTGCTTCGGATATTACTATTTTTCCATTTTTTTCAGTTATAATTGAATTACTGAAAAATGTTCCGGCAATTAAAAGGGCAGTCCCTTTGGGGATATATATACCTCCATTCATCCTTATAACGGGGTATGATTCATTTATAAGCCTGTTGTCGATTATAATGCTGGCATAACCTGTTTTATAAACAAGATAGTGAGTCTTGTAATAAAGCCTCCCCTTCTGGAAGACAGGATCAAAACTGCTCTCAATGCCGAAAGTGGTTATCAGTCTGTTAAGTGATACATACGGGAGCCCGTTAATTTTCTCCACCTGTATGCTCCTCTCTGCCGCAGCACCGGTAAGGGAGAGCAGCAGAATCAGAACTACAGCGAGATTAAATTTTTTCCCGGTCTGTGCAGTAAACTGAATATGTTTTAACATATAGGACAGAGCCTGTTATATAGAATATAAGAGTGAGATAAGCTGAGAGTTCTTTTGCGCCAAGGATTCCGAAAAACTTATAGCTGCAGGATAGAAAATATAAAACAGCTGTTAGTGACATGAATGCAACGCCAAGTTTTCCGAATAAATTAGGCTTAACTTCCACATCTTTTCTGTAAAAAAGAAGAAGAGCTGATGCAACTACAAAAATTTCCCTGGCAATAATTACTGCAAATATCCATAGCGGCAGTCCCTTGTAGAAAATCAAAGAGGTTCCTAATATTATAAGGCATATTTTATCAGCAACAGGATCCAGAAACTGGCCTAATTTTGATACCTGATTAAATGACCTTGCCAGTAAGCCGTCAAAAAAATCTGAAAAAATCACAATGATAAAAAAGCCAAGTACATAGAAGGTATATCTGCGATCCCCGGTGATATTTTCAAGATTCATATAATAAACAATGAATGGCAGAACCGTAATTCGCAGAAGTGTAAGAAAGTTTGAAATAGTTAAGATTTTATCTTTAAAAAGGTATCTGATTTTCATTAAGCTGAACCTGTAACGATTGGTTTTGAGAATAATAACCGGATAATAATATATATTTATGATATTAAATATAAAATTTAGATTATCAGATGCTTAAGTCAAGAGATTTTTACCGGAACAGGTGAAGGGATAAAAGAAGGATTTTAATTGACAACATCCTTACCGGTTTAAATATCAATGAAAAGTTTTAGTAATCTGGCGTGATACAGAAAATCTATTAATTATATATACGGTAATAATAAATGAAGAAAATATCAATAATAATGGTTTCTTTGCTGATGATTATTTATGCTTCATGCAGCGGGAAGAAAAGTGAAACATCGGCAATTTCTGAAAAATCAGAAGGAAAATCTATTGCGGTGGTTATAACTCCCAATACTGCGATGAGAATTGATCCTCTTATATTTTCCTCCAGGGTGGCTCTGTTAAAGAAAGGGGAAGTTGCAGAGGTTCTTGATAGATCAAGTGAAGAGAAAAATATTGGAAAAAGCAGAAGCTACTGGTATAACGTAAAACTTGCAAATGGTATAACAGGCTGGATATATGGTGTTAATTTAACCATACTCGATGATTCAAACAGAGGTGATGTCGATTCATATCTCAGCCAGTTCTGGGAAAAGGAGACAGAGGAACTCAGCAGCGCGCTGCACGGAAAATGGTGGAGTGTAAACAGGTTTAATGATTTTACCAATCACTGTCTTGAGATATATAAAGATGGTAAGTATAAGTCTTATTATAAAGGAGCTTCAAAAAAGCTCGAAGGGGAATATAATTTTGATTTTAACAACAGTAAGATTATATTTCTTGGCGAGACATCATTTACCGACAGCCTGAGTTATGTAAAAAGGGGGGATGTATACACTCTTTTTAATGACTCCGAAAAAAATGAGATCAAGTTTAAACTTATTAATACAAATCCGGAGTCTGAAGATGACGTAATGAAAGATGATAAGCAGGAAGATTCAGAACCCCGGAAGCAGGAAAATGAAGGTTAGACTTAATAAATATCTTACTCTTTGCGGCCTCGGTTCCCGAAGGAAGGTCGAAGAGCTAATTGTATCAGGGGCTGTTGCGGTAAATGGAACAGTGGTGACAAACCTGGCTACTGTTATAGATACAGATATTGATAAAGTCAGCTGCAGCGGTGAACTGCTTAATCCGATTGATAAAAAATTTTATCTGATACTTCACAAGCCTAAAGGATACGTGACCACTCTTCAGGATGAAAAAGGGCGGGCTACGGTAATGGAACTTATTCCTGAAAGATACGTTCATGCCGGGGTGATGCCAGTGGGGAGGCTTGATATGGACACAGAGGGCCTCCTTATCTTTACCAATGACGGGGATCTTGCTTACAGGCTTACAAGACCATCTTTTAAAGTGCAGAAGGAGTATATTGTAGATCTTGACAGGCCGATACAGGAGATCGACAGACTGAGAATTGAAAAAGGTTATTTTGTACATCAGATAAAAGTTAAAACAGGGGCTGCAACAGTTACTGTGTTAGGTAAAACGGGATATACTGTACGAATGATTATAAGTGAGGGTAAAAAGAGGCAGATAAGATACTCTTTTAAAAACCTTGGTTATAAGGTTGTTAAGCTTAAAAGAATTTCTTACGGCCCTATATCTCTCGGCAGATTGAACAGGGGTGAGTACAGGCTTTTAAAAGATTCCGAAGTTAAACAGTTATGGAAGAGTACAGGAACAGGCAAAAGCGATAATCTGAAGATGATTGATGATAATAAAAAGGTCCGTTAATATTCAATACATAACATTTAAGTAATAATAAATATTTTATTCTTTTTTTAAAAAGTAGGTGTATAAAAAAAAGACCGCAAAAGTGCGGTCTTTTTTTTATATGTTCCGGAAACTATTTTTTTACAGGTTTTTTCGGAGCAGCTTTTTTAGCCGCGGTTTTAGCTTTAGGCGCAGCCTTTTTTACTGCTGGTTTTTTTACTGCCGGCTTAGCCTTGGGAGCAGCTTTTTTAACCGCAGTTTTAGCTTTAGGTGCGGCTTTTTGGGCAGCTGTTTTCTTTGCGGCAGGTTTTTTAGACGCTGCTTTCTTCACCGCCGGTTTAGCTTTAGGTGCAGCTTTTTTTGCAGCAGTTTTCTTTACAGCAGTTTTTTTAGCCGCAGTTTTTTTCACCGCCGGTTTAGCTTTAGGTGCAGCTTTTTTTACAGCAGGTTTGCCTTTTGCAGATGGTTTTTTCTTTTCTGCAGTTTTCGGGGCACCTTCAAGGTTATTTATAATCCATCCTGTTATATCGCGTAAAACTTTTTCACGCTCTTCTGCTGTTTCATTCATTGTTTCATGGTAAAGCCCTTCGTAAAGGTAGAGTTTTTTATTTGCTGAAGACACAGAATTGTAGAATTCTTCTGTAGCTTTAAAATCAGCAATACTGTCACTTTTGCCATGAAAAAGCAGCAGGGGTTTTCTTATGTTTTTTGCATTTGCCATACACTCTTCAGTAGCTCTCAGGAATTCTACGGTCCACCTGGCGGAGATTCTGTCATGTATCAGCGGATCATTTTCGTAAGCATTAACTACTTCCTTGTCGTGTGAAATACCTTCAACGTTTAAACCGTTGGGGAAAGAAAGAGTTCCGATTCTTGAAGAGAAAAATGATGCCAGACTTTTTTTCCATTCAGGAACTTTAAACGCAGGGGCAAGGCCCGGAGATGACATAACAATCAGTGAAACATCATCAGGATATGTCATTGAATATCTTGCTGTAATAACTCCGCCCATACTGTGCCCAAGAAGAATAATTGGGAGCCCACGGTTCTCCTCTTTTATAAATTCAATAAAAAGCTTAAGATCATAAACATAATCCATAAATGAATCGATATGACCTCTTTTCCCGTCTGATTTTCCATGTCCCCTGTGATCAATAGCAAATACAGAAATCTTTTTACCTGCGAGGCTGTTTAAAAGGTTCCCGTATCTTCCTGAGTGTTCACCCAGTCCATGTGCAATAATAAGTACAGCTCTGGCTTTTTCAACGAGCCATTTCTGAAAAAAGATTTCAACGCCCCCTTTGCCGGTAAAACTTCCTGTATCATGACTATATGATTCCATACATTTACCCCTTGTTTTAACTTAAGTTATATGATATAGATTATAAAAATTTTTACTTTGTCAATAAAATATCGGCGTAATAACCGGAAGTTATATAAATATTTTAAATTACTTTGATAGGACCGTGTGTTGTGCCTTCGATGAACTGTCTTACATATGGATTGCTGCTGTTTTTGATCTCATCGGGCTTTCCTGTTTCAATGATTGAACCTTCATATAGCATGGCAATTCTGTCTGCGATTCTATATGCTGATTTCATATCATGGGTAACAACAATTGAAGTTATACCATAAATATTTTTCATCTCTTTTATGAGCCTGTCAACAGCTCCCCCTGTAATCGGGTCAACCCCGGTTGTAGGTTCGTCATATATCATGATTTGAGGTTTAACAGCAATTGATCTTGCAAGGGCAGCCCGTTTCTGCATCCCTCCTGAAAGATCTGATGGTAATAATCCGCCCGATCCGGCTAACCCGACGTTGTAAAGAGACTGCCCGACAATGGAGAAAATTTCATCTTCGGAAATTCCTTTTCTCCTGAGGCCGAAAGCAACGTTGTCATAAATATTCATTGAATCGAAAAGTGCAGCGCCCTGAAAAAGAATCCCGTACTTTGAGATAATCCTGCTTCTGGTTTCAGGTGAGCTTCCGGTAAAGAGTTCGTCATCAACAGTTATTGTCCCTGAATCGGGCTCAATCATTCCCACAAGATGTTTCATTATTACAGATTTACCGGTTCCGCTTTTCCCGATTATGCAGAGAATTTCTCCTTCAAAAACATCAAGCGTTAGACCTCTTAATACCCGGTTTTCTCCGAAAGACTTGTGCAGATTATTTATTGAGATTTTAATCATAATTATTTATACGTATATACTATTCTTTTAATAAAGCGTTATTTTATTGTCGTAACCTTTTTTATAAAACATTTCAATGAAAAATGCTCGACAGTGCCTGATCCGGTTATTTATTATCAAATTAAGCCCATAATCCGGGTGTATATATTTCTAAAATACAGGTGTTGAAAATGAAGGCATATAAAAAAGAATTTATAGATTTTCTTCTTGAGATGAAATCTTTAAAGTTTGGTGAGTTTACTCTTAAATCAGGGAGGCTTTCCCCGTATTTTCTTAATACAGGTATGCTGCATACAGGCGAGGCTATTAATAAACTCGGCAGTTTCTATGCCAGTGCAATTACAGATAACCTGAAAACCCGGTTTACAACAATATTCGGACCGGCATACAAAGGTATACCTCTTGCTATAGCAACAGTAAACGCACTTTTTCATGAACAGAAGATAAATGTACACTATTCATTCAATAGAAAAGAGGCTAAAGATCACGGAGATATGGGTCTCATTGTGGGTAAGCCTCTTACGTCTGAGGACAGAGTGGTCCTTGTTGATGATGTTATTACAGCAGGTACGGCAGTTCGTGAATCCCTGGAGATTCTTAAAAATAACGGAAATCCTAAACTTGAGGCAGTTATCGTTTCCGTTGACAGGATGGAGAAGGGTACAGGGGAAAAATCAGCCATACAGGAGATATCTGAATCTACAGGTATTTCTTTTTTCCCCATTGTAAACATTCTGGATATCATGGAATTCCTGAAGGAGGATTCTGCAAGAGAAAAACACGGCATTGAAAAATCTATGCTTGCTAAAATGGAGGAGTACAGAAGTAAGTACGGCGTTGCATGAAACTTCTCAGCGAACCTCTTGTCAGCGAGGAGTCTGACTGTCCCTATCTTCCAGGGAGGAAATGGCGATTTTCCTATTTTTTTGCCACAGAAGTAAATGGAGAAGAGCTGAATTATATACTCTCCCGCGGCTGGAGAAAATTCGGGATGTATTACTTCAAGCCTGTCTGCAGGGGGTGCAGGGAATGCATACCGATCCGTCTTGCAGCAAAGGAGCTTGCCCCCTCAAAAAGCCAGAGAAGGGTTCTAAAAAAATGCAGTGATATCAGGGTCGAATTCCGTGATCTTGAATGCAGGGATGAAATTTTTGAGATATATAAAAATCATTCAATGGAAAGATTCGGCAAAGACTCTAATTATGAAGATTTTCACAGTTCTTTTTATACTATGTCATGTCCCGCCATGCAGTCAGAATATTACTTAGGCGACAGGCTCGCTGCTGTGGGCTTTCTTGATGTTTCAACAGAAGCCCTGAGCAGTATCTATTTTATTTATCACAATGATTTTCTACATTACAGTCCGGGTACTTTCAGTGTATTGAGGGAGGCGGCATTTGCTGCCTCAATAGGGCTTCAGTTTTATTATCTGGGCTACTATGTCAGGGAAAATAAAAGTATGGCATATAAAAACAGTTTTCATCAGAATGAAAAGATGGACTGGCTCTCCGGGGCATGGCTCACAGAGGATGAGTTCTGTTATCCGGAGTGAGTTTAAGTCATTTTATTTTTAGTATTGAGCAGATGTCACCTGTATTATCAGAACCGGAATCAGGATTAAATGTGTCAGGGAGCCACTCACCATCTACAATAAATTTATACCTGTAAGTACCGGATGCGAGCCTTTTTTCGAGTCTCCAGATCCCGTCATCCCCTCTGCGCATTATATCATTCTCCGGGTTCCAGCCGTTAAAGTCCCCTACAACAGATATTATGCGGGCCGAAGGCCTGTAGGTCCTGAACTGAACCATATTCCGTTTCATAATTTTATAAGTTACAAGACGCCCTTCTGCCGGGGGGTCGTTTTCTGCTATTGAAAGATATGAGCCGAGCCGGTCGTCCTCCCGTAAACCGTTCCATGGATCATCTGTCCACAATCCGTCGACATTAAACTTATATGTAATTTTTCCGGCATATTCAGTATTCGGAAGAAAGAAAAACCAGACACCATCTTTACTGCGGTTCATATTTTTAACTTTCCAGGTGGAAAAGTTGCCCCCGATGCCTACTTTAGATGCTTTTCGATCTTTGAAAGTGAAAAGTGTACCGCCAAGCATTACCGGTTTTCCTGAACCTATGTTGTCCACCATTACCAGTTTTATTTTTTCAGGCGGCCCGGACTCTTTAAGCTGTGTCAGGGCATAAAAATGCTGAATTTTGCTGTTATGCGGCATTGATGATGTCAGTAATATTGCAAGCAGAAGAATTCCGTTTCTTCTAAAAGATTTCATCATTATCCTCTTAAATCCCATTTTGTTTATGATATATATCTAACTTGTCGATAAATAGACTGGAAATATTAATAACGAAAACTGTTTATTCAGTATAAAAAAGATTTTTCGCTGAATTTTAATTGATTTTTATAGTTATTAAAAATATTATCTGAATTATGTCGCTTAATAAAGGGTTTTAAATATTCATCCGGGATGATTGATGGCAGCGAAGAAGATCGAAATCACTTATACTCCTGAGGAACTTGCCGAGATAGACAGGATTATCCGTGTAATTACAGAGGAACCGCCTCCCTTTGAGCAGGTGGTGCAGCCGGAGGCACAGAGAAAACCTGTTGTTGAGCAGCAGGTTGAAGAGGACAGGTTCGATATTGAACATTATGATACAGATATTCCGTCAGATCTGAGCCTGGAAGATGAAATCATAGAACCTGAAATTAAAGGTGAAGTTGAAGAAGAGATCGGGAAGTTCGATGAGCCTGAATTCCGTGATGAAGCGGGAGAGCTTGACGAGCTTTCAAATATAGATGAAGAAGAAATTGAAGACATAACTGATATTATTACAGGGCCGGAGGAACCTGCTGCTGCCGGGGAGGAGATTCTTGAACTCGGTGATTCCGACATCGCTTTTCTTGATGAAGCTGTTGATGAGAAAAGGCCTGAGCCTGAAATTGGTGAAGGCGGTTTTGATGAGTTTGAAGATATAACTGATGCCGGCGAATTTGCTGAAGAAACTCCGGGGAAAACAAAATCAGAATCAATTGCCCTTGAAAGCGTTGAAGATATTGATATACCTGATCTTGATGAAATATCACTTGAGGATAGCGGGGAAATTCCTGAGGCCGAAGAGAAAGAGATCCCGGATATCGATTTCGGCGATCTTGACAGGGGTGCTAAACCGTCAGATGATTTCGGTGAGATTGAAACTCCGGGTGAATTCGAAGAGATGGATCTTGGAATTGAAGAAGAGGCTGCTCCTGCCGGGAAAGAGGAGATCAGCACCCTTGACGAGATTGAATCTTTTGATGAAGGCGGTTTTGAGGACATAGAGGAGATCTCTGATATCTCAATAAAGACTTCAGAACCGGCAAAACCGGGAAAGCCTGAGATTGAAGAGATAGAGGAGATCGACACAGAAATAAGCGATTTTTCAGAAGATCTGCGTCCGGAGGGTGAGCCTCTCACCATTGAGCCTCTGGATGACGACGGGTTTGATCATCTTATTACTGAAGAGGCCCCTGCTAAGACAAGAAATGGCAGAATGTCTTCGGAAAGTGAGACATCTGAAATTGAACTTTCAGAAAAAGACCTCGCAAGGCTTAAAAAAGCCATAGTGCTTTTTAACCCGGCTATCCGTCAGGCTATACGCGATACTATTATCAATGACAGACTTTCCAATGAAGACACAAGAAAACTTGTTGATATGATTATAACAGGGAAACCTGAAGATAATATCCAGAAGTTCCTTGAAAAAAGACTTAAAATAAAGATAGAACTCGCTGATGAGACAGTTTCAGGCCGCAGGGTAATTGCAAGCCGCCCGGAATATACTCTCGAGGGGAGAGAGAGACAGAAGCGTCTTTTAAAAGCTACAAAGATATTCGGTATTTCCACTATACTGGCTTTCACTCTTACAATACTTTCATACCAGTTTATTTACAAACCGGTTATGGCTAAAAAACTGATTCATAAAGGTGTTGAGCTTATAGTTCAAAGCGGGGTTAAGGGGAGCAGGTTTGAAAGAAAATCCCGTTATGACGAAGCTGAAAGGCTCTTCAGGGAAGTAGACGAGGAGTATGCGAAGGATTATCTTTACGGATATAATGAGTATGCAAGAGCTTACCTGCAGAACCGGGATTATAAGGAATCCCTCGAAAAACTCAACAGGGCTTATGAGATTGACAGAACACACATAGATACACTTAACAATCTTGGTTATTTCTATGCTAAGATAGATGATAAATATTTCAGTCTCCTTGCAAAGGATGTAAGGCAGTGGTACTTTTCGGAGCGGAAGGAGATTGAAGGGATAAAGACGCCTCTTGACCTCTCAATCAATTTCTACAGGCGTGTGCTTCTGCTTGATAACGAGAATGTGACAGCACTTCTGGGTATAGGAAATGCCTATTTCTTCCAGGGGCAGTACCTGAAAGCAAGGAAATACTATGAGGATATACTGAGAGTCGATTCTGATTCAGTTATAGGCTATTCAGGCCTTCTTAATCTGTATATTGAAAGGAACTCCTTCCCGCAGGTGGCGCAGATTCATGCGGAGCTAAGAGACAAAAAAATGCTTAAGGAGCTCCCTTCTCCACTCCTTTCAAAACTTGCGGGTTATTACCTTGATAAAAGAAAAAAAGAAGATTCCAGCGTAAGGATAGATTATGGAGTCAGAACTTCCAAACTGATTGATAAAGATGACAATACATATCCGGCAGTTATTGAAGTGCTTAAGGCCCTCAATGACAGGGATGAGAGTTATCCACAGCTGCATATCCAGTTCGCAAGGCTTAATCTTGCACAGGATAACCTTATAGCTGCCAAGAGGTACCTGGACAGGGCTCTTGACCTGTCGCCGAATTATTACAGTGCCCTGCACCTTCTGGGTGAGTATTATTACTCAACAAAGGAGCCTGTAAAGGCATATAAATCTTTCAAGGGCGCTTTAGATAATTACGGAAATCAGCCCTGGTTTACAAAGGATGATTTCTATAAAGAAACAGAGCAGATCGGTAAAACAAATGCCTATCTTGGAAATATCTTCTATTATTTCTTTGATAAAGTGAAGAGCAGGGAAGGCGCTCTTGATGAGGAGATGATTGATAATGAAATAGAGAAAATGTCGAACTACACTCTTGCTCAGCAGCATTATATTGATGCTGTAAACCAGGGGTACAGTTCCCCGGAACTTCATTATAACCTTGGAAGAATTTATTATATGAAGAGGAGTTATTCCGCTGCCCTCAGCAGCTGGCTCCACCTTTATGATGATTTTGTAAAGTCTCCTGAACTGATGCTGTCTCTCGGAAATGCTTTTTATTATAATAACAACCTGAATGCAGCAAAGGGTGAGTACCTCAAACTTATCAGTGTTATGGAGTATGAAGCTGATAAACTTACTGTGGTCGATCCCGACAGGGTTAATCATGTGAAGATTTTTCAGAGCCTTTCTTCCGCCTACAATAATCTTGGTGTTGTTTATAATGATATGAACGATTACGCAAAACGTGACCTTGCGTTATGGAAATCAGTTGAAAACGGATCTAAACTTGACAGGCAGAATGAATATGCAAGGGTAAATATGGCGCGTGGTTACAGAAAAGATGGTACTGAAAGATATGTCCTTGATGAAAGTGTACCTTACAGCATAGATATATACCAGGAGAATATGAGGGATTAAAGAGATTCCTTCTTCTTCAATACAACATATTCAAATCCGTCAACAAGTACCCTGAAGGAAGCGTAATTGATGTTTTCTGACATTGCATAGACTTCCCATAATTCCTCCCCGTCAGTAAATATTATTGTAACCTCAACTTCAGTACTTGTTCCCCTGTGGGCATCAAGTATATTGGCCTGGTAATCCACAAGTCTTACATTTTTTATCTCAGGGAATAGTGGCATAAGCGCTTTCCTGAGAACATTGGCTAAAGCATCAACCGGACCTTTCCCGTTTGAAGCTTCATGAATAGACTCCCCATTTGCTTCAATATGTACTGTAGCTTCAGGAATTAACCCGTTATCAATGAGCTTGTATTCTCCAATAACTTTAAATGGCGGGGAATATCTGTCAAGGCTCCGTGCAATAGTGAGTTTTTTTGTAGCATCCTCAACTTTGTAATTAAGCATATCCCCTCTCTAACCATTTAATAAAAAACCGGATTCACTGTTTAAAATATCAATTCTTCCGTCATGGTATTTTAAAGTAATCCGGTTTCTGTTTATTGTGTACTGATAAAGTTCTTCGTCAACCTGGTAATGCCATACTTTGCTTCCGTCGGCTTTTTTCGCTTTTATCAGGAAGAATTGTTCATTTTCATCTATGAAAATCAGATATATTGAATCCCGGTAAAGCTGGGACATATAAGCCATTCCCGGTATGATCCAGCGGGTTGAGCCGTCAGTTTTGTTAATTGCGATAAACTGACCGCTCGTGTCACCCGACTCAATCGAAATGTAGAAATTATCCTCATCATGAACAGCTCCGGCAATGAATCCGCCATCCTCTATCTTTCTGATCCAGATATTTTTACCTTCTGGCATTCTTTTGCATAAAAGTACAAAAGTCCCGGGATCATATTGAATCAGATATTCATTTAGTTCAAATTTCTGCAAAATCCCCTTGTTAATTAAAGATTAAGATTAAAGGAGTCCGCACTCCTTCATTGCATCCGCAATTATCTGAGCTGCTTCATCCTGAGAAATGTGTTCCATATTAATTACAAGATGATAGTTATGCGGATCAGTATTGTCAAACTTAACAAATTCCTTAATAAAACCGTCAATCTCTTTATCTTTTTCAATGATAAGCTGTTCGGCTTCTTTTACATTGTATTTGTGAAGTTCAGCCATTCTATGAGCTCTCCAGCTTAGCGGAGCTACAAGCCTGACATGAAATCCCTGCCCCATATCCCTTGTGATCCTGGTTGCTGCTCTCCCTGCGAGTACAACATGCCCGTTATAAGCAAGCATTCTTGTAATTTCTGCAAGCTTTCTGTAGACGGCAACCTGCGGCGGGAATGAACTGAATGTTGTCTGAAAGAGTTCAGTCATCTTGTTCCGGGCGTTGGTTGTTAAAGTCTGTGCAAGAGATTCTGAAAGGCCCATATCATTTGAGATTTTTTCCAGCAGATTTCTGTCGTATGCTGCCCAGTTGTGTTCATTTTTAAACTGCTCATTGAGTAATAAAATGAGCTTTTCCGCCACCTGATATGCCCCGGCACCGTACTCCCTTGAAATAGTGACAAAAGGTTTTGTGCCTTTTGCTGATTTGGGCTTGAAGTCTAAACTGTCAATTGCCTCTTTCTGAAGCTTCCAGATTCTCACCTGGTTACTAATGTATTGCTCCATATGTGCATGGTATGCCATAATTCACCCCCCAGTTGTATTCAATACCACACTTAAAATTTTTTTTTGCAGAAGAAATAATTACATTTTTTCAGTAATCAATGTTTAAATTGAATATACTGATTTTTAATCATAATGTTTTTAAAAAATTAAAAAAATGCCCTGGCCGCCTCAGCGGAGGGTTAAAAAAGATTATACTATGTAAAGAAAACCGGCATTAAAACTGTTTTATTTTAAATTGAACAATTTTACAAATTTTATATTAAGATTATGATATTTTCAACCTTTTTATTTCAGAGTTCCGATCTTTTCTCCTACTTTAACTTTCCGGCCGTATTTAAGTCCGGAAAAATCGATCATCCCTTTTTCAAATAGAATTATTACAGTTGAGCCGAGGTTAAAAGTTCCGATCTCGTCACCTTTTTTCACTGCTTTATACTCATCCTTTGAGTAAAGCTTCTCATATTTTTTACCTGTGAGACTGTTTGTTACTGCATCATCGTAAGGGATTGATATTTTACCTACATTCATTGCGCCGATTTTGCACACGGCTACATTCCCTTTTGTGGTTTTTATATAGGTTATAAGCCGTTCATTCACTGCAAAGAGGCCGGGGAGGCTGTTTACCATAAATTCCTGAACTGTGTATAGTTTTCCGGGTATATTGAAAAAACCTGTTATTTTGCCGTCAACAGGGGAGTGTATCCTGTGGTAATCTCCGGGAGAGAGATAGAGTGTTATGAATTTTCCGCCGATAAATTTTTCCGCTTCCGGAGAGGGGATAAGGTCTCTTACTGAATAGGTAATCCCTTTTGCCTGAATAATCTGTTCTTTTGTAATTGTGCCGAACTGGTCAACCCGAGAATCTGTTGTTGATACGACAGAACCGGCGCTTTTATCAATTTTACGGGCACCTTTTTTGAGTTCCCTTGTAAAGAAAAGGTTCAGGTTGCGGAAACCTCCATCAGGAATGACCGCTTCTTCAAGAATAACACCATATTTATTGCAGTACCAGTCAATAATTCCATTCATAATGCCTGAAGGGAGAGGGATAAGTGTTATCCACCCGAATATCATTGAGAGCATGCTTTTCGGCATGATTTTAAACATGAAAATTTTAATTCCAGTCATTTATCCTCCGGGATATGGTAATTATCAGATGTAAGGGATTAATACTTTAAATAAGAAACCTGTCACATTACAACAAAAATTTTAAATTGACATATATTTAAGAGACTCTTTTTATTTGTTAAATCTTTTTTTGAAAGAATAAATTAGCAGTTTAAGCAATCATCCGTTTCCGGCTGAAATTGAATAATAAATCGAGGGGCTGAACATGTCTGATAAAAAAAATCTTAAAACAATTGATTCTGAAGTATACGATATACTCAAGGCTGAGGACAAAAGGCAGGAGGATAATCTTATCATGATAGCCTCCGAAAACTATGTATCAAGAGGAGTTCTGGAGGCTTCTTCATCAACTCTTACAAATAAATACGCCGAAGGTTATCCCGGGAAAAGATATTACAACGGCTGCCAGCATGCTGACCAGGTTGAAGCACTTGCAATTGAAAGAATCAGGAAGCTCTTTAATGCGCAGGCTGCAAATGTTCAGCCTCATTCAGGCGCTCAGGCTAATATGGCTGTGATGATGTCGCTCCTTGATGCGGGTGATACATATATAGGGATGAATCTTTCTCATGGCGGACACCTTTCACACGGGTCACCTGTAAACTTTTCGGGTAAATATTTCAATGTTGTAGCTTATGGAGTCAGAGAGGATAATAATCTTATCGATTATGATGCACTGGCAAAGCTTGCAAAGGAGCATAAACCTAAACTTATAATAGCAGGGGCCTCTGCTTATCCGCGGCTGATTGACTTTGTTAAGTTCAAAGAGATTGCTGACAGTGTCGGCGCTAAACTTATGGCTGACATAGCTCATATTGCCGGACTTGTGGCAGCAGGGGAACATCCGACTCCTGTGAATATTGCTGATTTTGTGACCATGACAACTCATAAGACTTTACGGGGGCCAAGAGGCGGTGTAATTCTCGGCAATGCTGAATATGAGGCAAGTATAAACAAGTTTATGTTCCCCGGAACTCAGGGGGGGCCGCTGATGCATACAATAGCTTCAAAAGCCGTTTCTTTTAAGGAAGCGCTTCAGCCTGAATTTAAAACATACCAGCAGCAGATTGTGAAAAACGCGAAAGCCCTGGCTGAAGTTTTACTCTCCGGAGGATTTAAACTTGTATCAGGAGGTACTGATAATCACCTGATACTCATTGATCTCCGTAACAAAAATGTTACAGGTAAAGACGCTGCAAACAGGCTTGATGAAGCCGGAATTACCTGTAACAAAAACGGCGTACCCTTTGACGATAAATCCCCCTTCGTAACAAGCGGGATAAGGCTCGGGAGCCCGGCTCTTACAACAAGGGGGCTCAAAGAGGATGATTTCAGAAGGATCGGGAAACTGATAACAATGGTAATTGATAATATGGCAGATGATTCTGTTCTTGCGAAGGTTAAGGGTGAGGTTGCTGAAATATGTAAAGCCTATCCTACGGATTTTCTCAGGATTTAACGGATGCTGTCAGAGGGAAGTGCGAAAATAATACGAATAATCGCTGCTCTTTTAAGTGCAGCGGTTTTTCTTTCCGGGTGCGCCGGGGAGGTGCCTGTAACTGAATCAGTCAGGTTCGCTCTTTTCGGAAATACCGCTCCTGCTTCACCCTTTTCAGGTTTTACACCCTCACTTGATTCTGTAATCAGCAGCATCGAGTCTGAAAAACCTGCTGTGATAATTCATACAGGGGACGCTATTTACGGCGGTTCAGAGTCTGACGGAATTAATGAAAGAGATGTACGGAGGCAGTATAAGATTTTTTTCTCCGCCATGAAAAATTTTCATTATGCCTGTTATTCAGTGCCGGGAGATCGGGATCTTTTTAACGGGAGTTCCTCACTTTATACTGAATATTCCGGAAGGGGTACCCGCTATTCATTCAATTATGGCTCAATGCATTTTATAGCTCTTGATACTTCTATTCCGGGTGATAATTTTGTTGATGCTGAACAGATGAAGTGGCTGAAGAGGGATCTGGAAACATTCAGCGGTTCCAATGCGGTTTTTGTTTTAATGCACAGGCCCTTTCTCTCTACCGGGAAAAAAGGTATTGTATACCCGGTTCCTGAGGAACTGCATAAATTATTTGTCAGGTTCAGGGTAAAAGCGGTTTTTTCAGGCGGAGATAAGTCTTATAGTTCCTCTGTTTATGATTCCATCAGGTATATAGAGGCAGGATGTTCAGGTTTCACTGATGAAAGGGAAAACCGCAGAACAAATCAATACTATATTGTTAATTATGCAAGTGGTGTGTTTGACATCAAACCCGGCAGAACAGATATAACAAAAAAGAGATAAAGAGGGTATCCGGTATGTCAACAGTACAGGAATTAAATACGCTAAACGAATTTATCAGTGAAATGAAAAGACTTGAAGTAAAAAAGATAGCTTTCTCAGAGGTGAACGAGAGAAGGGCTGAACAGACTAAAGAAGATCTTCTTGAAGTTGTTGTTATAAAAGAAGTTACTCTTAAATCGTATAAAGATTCTGTTATTTATAAGTATTTTGAAAAAAATGATAATCTCGATAGTATTTATAACAGGCTTTTATCGGAAGGATTTGAGGTTAAAAGAATTAATAAAAATATTACTTAAAACACATAAAGCCCCCTTCACAGGAGGCTTTTTTTATGACTCAATCCGCTTAAATTAAAAAGCAAGATTGATGTGATATGTGTTTTTTATAACATTCAGAATCGCAGGAACAAGAGTTGGATTTTTTTCTTTTGTTTCTTTAATAATGCTGATTACATCACCCCTTGTGAGCTCAATGTCATATTTTTCTACTTTTTCACAAAACTGGTTGAACTCAAGCTTCTGGTTTCCGATTGTGATGATGTTTCCTCTCATATTACTCCTCCATGTATATTACATACGTATATTTTTCAAAATTGTATTAATATATTATGCAATATGCGTGCCAAAATTTGCGTGTTTTTGAAATATTTTATGTGACATAATATTATTTTTTACCACAGATAAACTCTTAAAAATGGCTAAAATTTATCAAAAATTTATAATATGTATATATTAATCCTATGTTAAATCCGTTTCTGTAGATTAACTGTGATTTATATGAATAACCCGGTGTTGCAGATCTGTACACCAGTATCAAAATTACAACACAAAGGTGCTGAAAAATGTCTCCTTATTTATTCTGTTCATAATTCTTATGAAGATTTTTGTATGAAATAGCTTCCAGAAGATGTTTTCTTTTGATCTCATCAGATGAGTCAAGGTCTGCAATGGTTCTTGCAGCTTTCAGTATTCTGAAGAAACTGCGGGCAGACATATTGAGTCTTTTTACAGCGTTCTCAAGGAACTGTTCATCTTCAGGGTCTATGCGGCAGTATTTTTTTATATCCCTGTTTCCCATTCTTGAATTAAAAAGAACTTTTGTGCCGGAAAACCTTTTTTTCTGAATTTCGCACGCAGCTGTTACCCTCTCTCTGATTTTTTCAGAGGATTCACCACCTCCGTTTTCAAGGAGATCTCTGTATGATACACGGTTAACAGGAACTTCTATATCTATACGATCAATTATGGGCCCTGAAATTTTCTGGTAGTACCGTGAAACCTTTGATGGCGGACATGTGCATTCAATGTCGCTGTCGAACAGATATCCGCACTGACATGGATTTGCCGCAGCAATCATCATGAAATCCGCCGGGAATGAAACTGTGCCGGCAACCCTTGAAACAGTAATCTCCCTGTCCTCAAGAGGCTGTCTTAATGCCTGAATGGCACTGTTCCTGAATTCAACAAATTCGTCCAGAAAGAGAACCCCGTTGTGAGCAAGTGATACCTCGCCAGCTCCGGGGTTGACTCCCCCACCCACAAGGGCAGCCTCTGAAGCTGTATGATGGGGCGAGCGGAACGGGGGTATGGTAATAAGCCCTTCACCCTCGCGCAGTGTGCCCGAGGCTGAGTGGATCATTGTTGTTTCAATTGCTTTTTCCAGTTCAAGAGGAGGGAGAATTGATGGAATTCTTCTGGCAAGCATTGTTTTTCCTGATCCGGGTGCGCCGTAAAGAAGTATGTTGTGCCTCCCTGCTGCTGCAATTTCTATAGCGCGGCGGGCATTCTCCTGTCCCCGGACATCGGAAAAATCGGCCTCTGTATCGTAAGGGGATAAATTTACAGTTTTGCTGGTATAGGGTGTGCCTTTCCCGTGAAGCACTTCTTTTGCGGCCGGCAGATTTTCAACCGGGTAGACTTCAACTCCTTCAATGACTGAGGCTTCATGCCTGTTGCTCAGGGGTACGATGATTTTTTTATATCCTAACATCCTGAGTGCTATAATCATGGATATTACGCCGCGGACCGGTTTAACTCTTCCATCAAGTGAAAGTTCTCCGACCATGGGTATTGCGTCCGGTTCAATATCTATCTGCCCTGTTGATTTAAGTATAGACATTGCAATGGGGAGGTCAAAGTTTGCACCCTGTTTTTTAAATCCGGCAGGAGCAAGGTTTACGATGAAATTTTTAGGAGGAAATTCATACCCCGAGTTTTCTATGGCGGATCTGATTCTGTCCTTTGATTCCCTTATTACTGAATCGGGGAGCCCTACTATCGTAAGGCCGGGAAGCCCCTTTATTGTATCAACTTCAATATCAACTTTTACAGCACTGATACCGTTCAGTGCGAGAGAAACAGCTTTTGAAAGCATAAAAACCCCCTGTTTGTATAAGTAATACGAAGCCGGCCGATCTGTTTTAAATTTTTTTTTGTGGGGGATAATGATATCGGTGAAAATCTGAATGGGATTATCTGAATTGTGATTGCTTTTAATATACTGTTATAAATATTATATCTGATGTACATAGAAAGATTAATTTAAATCTGGAGGATTTAATGAAGCGTAAATCTTTTATAACTTTTCTTTTTCTCACATTGTTTTCATTTGTATTTCTTTTTTCTTCAGCTCCGGTTTCAGCGGAGGATAATCACTATCTTGATGATGAGCATTATTTTATATCTAAAGAGAAGCTCTCAGGTGGCTGGATTAATGTGGCACTGGCTACTATGAAAACACCGGCTTCTGCGGAGACAAAAAATGAAGCTGAATTTCTTACTGTGACAGACGGGGAGGAAATCTGGACAAAGTTTTACTATAAAACCAGGGTTCTTAAGAAAGAGGAGATAAAAAAGGGTGTTGTGGTGATCTCCCTGGAAGCAGGAGATGAAGATGGCGCGTACCGTGCCCCGGAAAGTAAGGACGAAGCCATAGGAGGTTCATGGTTCATGGCAAAAATAACAGACCTCAGCGACATGTATAAAGGTTATGTCACGGTTTCCGGAGGTTATAAGGTCAGACTTGATAATATGAGGGTCGTAATTAAATAGTAGCTGGCTTGAGAAAATACCTGAATCAAAAAACCGGCATGAATTTTCTGCCGGTTTTTTGATTATGTCAATCAGAAAGAATTTTTAACAGCATACTCATCTTCCCGAGCTCATTGCTCTCCGTTACCGGCTCACCTGAGCAGAAATAATTAATCATTCCGGAACCCCCTCCCGGCTCTCCACGGTTTTCTATTATTTTTTTCAGGTTGTTAACAGTGCCTTTATTTCCGTCAATAATATCTATATGCGAAGGGAGTATATCTGTAAGCATCTTTTTAAAGTATATAAAATGGGTGCAGCCCAGGACAACTGTGCCATACTGCTGAAGGTCGTAGCTGCTGAACTCTTCCTGTATGTAAGCGTATACGTCCTCTCCGCTGAATTCGTATCTTTCGGCGAATTTTACAAGATCGGGTAGAGGAAGAAGATCAACTATATGTTCATTGTCAACGCGATCTATAAGGTTGCGGAGTTTTTCCTCTTTCAGTGTGAGGGGAGTTGCTGTTACGATGACCCTTTTATGCGCTCTGCCGTTTTTTTCAACGGCTGGTTTGACTGCGGGCTCCATCCCTATGATGGGAATGGAGTAGGTCCTGCGAAGATCCTCAACAGCCGCACTTGTGGCAGTGTTGCAGGCTATTACAACTGCTTTCACTTCTTTCTGCACGATGAAATCAACTGCATCTGAAACCAGTTTTTTTACTTCGTGTTTCTCCCTTGTACCGTAGGGAGCGTTAAGGGTGTCGGCATAATATATGTAATCCTCATCCGGGAGGAGCCTGAGAGCTTCGTGGAGGACTGTAATTCCGCCGATCCCTGAATCAAAGAAAGCAATAGGCCGGGTCATGTACTCACTCTGTCATATAGGATATTTTAAATGACAGTTCAACTGTATCAGTATAAAAAGCAATTAGAAAATCATCATTCAGAAAAAAGGGCCTCTATCTCTTTAGCGTATTTAGCAGCAATGGCTTTTCTCTTAATTCTCATGTCAGGAGTAGTTTCACCTTCATCAAATGTGAACTCCCCCTGCATAAGTTTAAATTTATGAACAGGTTCAGCAAATCCAGAGAGGCGATTCATCTTTTCAGTTATCTTTTTATATTTAGCAATAACACGGCTATCTTTTATAAGTTCTTCAGCTGAAACTGATTTAATACCGTTGTCAGAAGCCCATACTGTAAGGTTGTGGAGATCAGGAACTATTAATGCTCCAAGGTATTTTCTGCTGTCGCCGAAAACTGCGATCTGACTGACCATGGGGTGAGCTGTAAACGCTGACTCCACCTGCATGGGCGCTATCTTTCTCCCTGCTGAAGTGATGATTATATCTTTTTTTCTGTCGGTGATATTCAGGTATCCGTACACATCCAATGCTCCCTGATCGCCTGTTTTTAACCAGCCTTCACTGGTGTACATGTCCTGTGTCTCCTGGGGCCGGTTGAAATACCCTGACATAATCTGCGGACCCTTTACAAGAATCTCGCCATCAACAGTTGTTTTAATTTCGGTTTCAGGGAACGGGGTTATCCAGCCGTCAGTCTTTACCTGCATTGCGCCGGGATCGCCGTCAGTGTTCAGTATACCCGCGCTCTCCGTAAGGCCGTAGCATTTTCTAACATGAATTTTCATTGCCCAGAATAGATTGTGAATGACCGGGAGGATGGGGCCCCCTGTTACGATAAAACCGGCAGCCCTGCTGAGTCCGGTGACACTTTTTAATCTTGCAAGTATAAGCCTGCTGAATATCGAATACTTCAGTCTCTGTGAAACGGACAGGGGTCTGGCGGACATCAGAGATGGAGCTGTCTGTCTGCCGATTTCCACAGCTCTGTTGAACAGGCGCTGTTTTACTGAAGATGATTTTCTTATTTTACCTGTAATTGAACTGTATATTTTCTCAGCAAAATATGAGTTGAGTATTCCGAAATTCGGTTTTATCTCTGCAAGATCCTGCAGAAAAAAATCTTTACCCCTGGAAAATGCTATAGTCCCGTTATCTAACATGGTAGAGTAGTATCCCATGATTCTTTCAGATGCAGAGGAGAGCGGAAGAACGGAGAGCACAGTGTGTCCTTCAGGGAGGCTCTGTCTCATGTTATATTTGATTAATGTAAACATTACATTCGTGTGGCTGAGCATTACGCCTTTCGGCTGACCTGTTGTGCCTGAAGAATAGATTACTGTCATGAGGTCTGAATTTTTAACAGACTTTCTCCGCTCTTTTATTTTATCCGGCTGTAATTTTAATGTACCCTCTTTGAGCGCGTCGGTAAATGATATGACCATATCATCCCTGAAACCCGGGTCATCAAATGTTATAATTTTTTTAAGAGAGGGGAGTTCTCTTTTTCGAAGTAGTATGCTGTCAGCTTCCGCTCTCCCTTCGCAGAAACAGATTGAGGATCTTGTCTCAGCGACAATCTGAGCAGCTTCAGCTGACGGTGTGAGATGGAAGATTGCCGCATCAGCGCAGCCTGCTGAAAGTATTGCGAGGTCTGCAATGCACCACTCAGGCCTGTTGCCGGAATAAACCGGAATGATTCCTCCTTCTTTTATTCCTGAACTGATGAGAAAAGAGGCCATTGCTTCAACCTGTGAAGCTGATTCTTTCCAGGAGAGGTCCCTCCACCCCTCTTTCTCCCGTGTTTTAAGAAAAATTTTATCGCCTGATTTTAAAACATGGTCATTAAAAATATCTATAACTGTATTATGTGTATAGTCATATTCCAGAAAATTTCTGGCCATATTCTACCTCTTTTTGTCATTGATGGTAATCTGCATTTTTAGAGTTCTGTTTTTTATACTTATAACATTTTATATCGGTCAGGGTTTTTCCGTATAAGAAATTCAGTTTTTTTATCCTGACTGTTGAAAAAGGGATACCGGCAAAGGTATTACTTTTTTTATGATAAACATGTGGCAGATCTTATTACAACAAGAATACAAAATAGTGAAAAAATTTTTTAATTTTTGCAGAATATAGTTGACATTTACAGGTCATGTTTCTATATATAGAAACATGACAATAAAAGAAATAAATAATGTGAGCAGGCAAAATTCAGAGCTTTACTGGTGGCGACACCAGATATAGCTGATCGCCTGTATATTATGTAAAATCAACCGCAGGCGGATCAGACCCCTGCGGTTTTTAATTTATATTGATACCGCGGCAAAACAAAACCGCGGTTTTTTAATGGAGGATATTATGACAGGATTATCAAACAGCAGTACAGGCTCAGTAAATGAAATAAATTATGACAGTTCAATTGTCAGCAGATCTATTGATTCACTGTTTAATGGAGGCAGACTTTCAGCTGAAGAGAGTGAAACACTCTTTATGCATCTTTTTTCAGGGAATATTTCAGAGGTGGAGCTGAGCGGTATTCTTATAGCAATGAAGCTCAGGGGTGAAACTTCTGCAGAAATCAGCGGTGCAGCGAGGTCCATGAGAAAATTCTGCACCAGGATAGATCTTGGTAATGACGAGATTTTTGATACATGCGGAACAGGCGGGGATAATTCCCATTCATTTAACATCTCATCATCTGTGGCTCTGATTTTAGCATCACTGGGAATACCTGTGGCAAAGCATGGCAACAGATCAATGAGCAGCAGAAGCGGCTCAACAGATTTTTACGAAAAACTCGGAATACCTGTAAACCTTACCGGAAGCGAGGCAGTTGAGTATTTCAGAAGACACAACTTTATTTATATGGCTGCGCCGAATTACCACCCTGCGATGAAGTACGCGGCTCCTGTTAGGAAGCAGCTTGGCACAAGAACAATTTTTAACTACCTTGGGCCTTTAACTAATCCCGCAGGTACAAGAAAGCAGGCAATCGGTTTTTTCAGCCCTGAGCTGCTCCCTCTTTATGCTGAAACTGCACGCACTCTCGCTTTTGATAGAGCGCTCATTTACTCTTCATCTGACGGGATGGATGAAATTTCACCATACGCGCCAAGTACTATCTACGAAATTGAGGGGGGGGAGATGAAATCCTTTATAGTGAATCCCGCCGATTTCCTTGGAAGTTCTGATGCGGTGGAAATACCGAAAGGGCTTGCAGCTGAGGAGAATGCTGATATCTTCATGAATAATATCAGCAGCGGTAAAGCAACCCCTCTGGCAAAACTGGTTTCTATGAATGCCGCGGTTGCTCTGTACGCGCACAACAGCTTGAATGAAATCAGGGAGTCGTATAACAGGTGTCTTGAGGCAATAACTGACGGAACTGTAAAACAAAAAGTTATGGAACTGAGAGAGAGCAACTGATGCGGAAATTCAGCCTTGATGCAATGAGGAATGTAAAAGAGAGAGAACTTTCTGAGATGACGGGACTTTCCTTGACCTTAAAAAGGGAACGCCCTGTATACAAACTGAAAGATTCATTCGGTGAAAGGATAAATATAATAGCTGAATTGAAACACAGCTCTCCTTCACATGGATTCATGGATAGCCATATAACAGATAGTGTGCGCCTCGCAAGATATGTTTACGGAGGCGCGTCTGCTGTGAGTATTCTGGCTGAACGTGAATTTTTCGGCGGATCTTATGATATCATGAAGCTTGAAGCAGAGAAGGTTTCTGTGCCTGTGCTGTGCAAGGATTTCGTCTTCTTTAAAGAGCAGATTGATGCTGCCTATGTCTGCGGAGCGGACATGGTTCTTCTTATTGCAAAGGGACTTGAAAAGAATGAGCTTCAGGGACTTTACAGGCATACAGAGAGTTTAGGGATTCTTCCGCTTGTTGAAGTCTGCCGGGAGGATGAACTTGAAAAGCTCGGAGGTATAGCTCCTGAATTTATTATGGTTAATATGCGCGATCTTGAAACGCTGGATATTGATTTCAGGCGGGGGATTAAAACTCTCAATGCTCTTCCTGAAAATGTCACAGCTATAAGCGCGAGCGGCATCAATTCAAGAAATGATATTGAATTTATCATGAGGGAGGCAGGTGTGAAGAATTTCCTTGTTGGCGCTTCGCTTATGACTCACAGTGAACCTGACATGATTATTAGGGAGCTTAAAAATGTTTGTTAAACTCTGCGGTTTTACAAGGCACGAAGATATAGAGAAAATTCTGGATCTGAACATCTCTGCCGCGGGATTTATTTTTTACAAAGCCTCAAAGAGGTATGTGAAACCTGTTGTTGCGAAAGAACTCTGCGAAGTTTTGAGAGGGAGCGGAATTGCCGCTACAGGGGTTTTTGTTGATGATGACGCGGATACTATAAAGAGCATAGCTGATTACGCGGGGCTTGATATGCTGCAGGTTTATAGCAGTGAAACAGCTGCTGCTCTTAAAGGGTTCCTCCCTGTAATTTCATGCTTCAGGGTGAAACAGGAACATACTGCGGATGATCTCCCGGTTCCTCAGGAGGGGGGGCACATACTTTTCGATACATTTGACTCCGGCAGCATGGGGGGCACAGGTAAAGCATTCAGCAGCAGTATATTAAAAAGCTACAGGTTCAGGGATAGAATGATTGTTGCAGGGGGGATTAATTCAGGCAACATAGGCTCCCTGGTTAGAGATATAAAACCTTTTGGAGTGGATATATCCTCCGGAATAGAAACAGAACCGGGGATAAAATCTCCGGATAAGATTAAGGAAATATTAGAGATAATAGCGGAGGCTGAAAATGACAGCATTACCTGATAATAAAGGATACTTCGGGAGGTTCGGCGGGCGTTTCGTTGCCGAGACTCTTATAAAAACATTGAATGAAGTTGAGGAGGCATACTACAGCTTCATGAAAGATGAAGAGCAGCAGAAGAAACTCACAAAGCTCCTCTCTGATTATGCGGGGAGGCCAACACCTCTGTATCATGCTGAACGGCTTTCTGAAAAGCTCGGGGCTTCGATATACCTTAAGCGGGAGGACCTTGTGCACACCGGTTCACACAAGCTTAACAATGCCCTTGGGCAGGCGCTCCTTACTAAATACATGGGGAAAAACCGTGTAATTGCTGAAACAGGGGCAGGGCAGCATGGAGTGGCAACTGCAACATGCGCTGCTTTACTCGGTCTTGAATGTGAGGTCTTTATGGGGAGAGTGGATACTGAACGGCAGTCGCCTAACGTGAAGAGGATGAAACTTCTGGGCGCGAAAGTGACTCCTGTTGATTCAGGGAGCAGAACATTGAAGGATGCGATTAATGCGGCAATGCGTGACTGGACTAAAACTTGTCAGAATACTCATTACCTCATCGGGTCAGTTGTGGGCGCTCATCCCTTCCCCATGATGGTTCGTGATTTCCAGTCCGTAATAAGCCGTGAGGCTGTAAACCAGTTTATGGATGCGGAGGGGACTAATCCTGATTACGTAATTGCCTGTGTCGGCGGAGGGAGCAACGCTGCAGGGATCTTTGCAAAGTACAAAGATATTCCCGGAGTGAAGCTTCTTGGAGTTGAGGCCGGGGGGCGTTCACCCAAAGATGGTGATCACAGCGCAAAGCTGAATTACGGGAGGCCGGGGATTATCCATGGAAACCATACATATCTCCTTCAGACAAAAGAGGGGAATGTTATGCCTGTGCATTCAGTTTCTGCGGGACTGGATTACCCTGCAGTTGGAGCTGAGCACAGTTACTTTTATGATTCAGGGATAGCTGAGTATGTTACATGCAGCGATAAAGAGGCTCTTGCCGCGTTCAGTGAACTGAGCCTCACAGAGGGGATTATACCTGCACTTGAGAGCAGCCACGCGCTTGGTTACCTCATCGCGAACAGAGATCGTTTTGCGGGGAAGAGGGTTCTCCTTAATCTTTCGGGACGCGGAGATAAGGATATGCCTATTATTGAAGAGGAGCTTGGATTATGAAAAAATATAACGGATTCTATTTAATGGGAAACTACCCGGATAAAGAGATTTTTATAAAATCAGCAGTTGAAGGACTGAAACATTTCGATTTTCTTGAAGTGGGGATTCCATTCAGTGACCCGATAGCTGACGGAGAGACTATTGCTGACGCAGCGCAGGTGATGATTGACCGGAACATCGGGTTTGCTGAAATCTCCGAAAGCATAAAGGAGATCAGAAAATCTGTCGCTCCGGAAAAAGATATTTATATCATGACCTACTCCAACCTGATATACAACATGGATATGCCGGTGTTCAACTCTTTCTGCACAGAACAGAATATCAGGGGGCTTATACTACCCGATGTGCCTGCCTGTGAAAAGGGATTTATCCGTGGGCTTGGAGTTGATGATAAGATAAACATAATAAGCTTCATGACGCCGGAGAGCAGCGATGAGTCGATTGTGGAGAACGCGAAAGCTTCAGATTCATTTATATACTTTATATCGATGCGAGGGATTACAGGGGGTGAATTCAATCCGGATGATGACACTGTTAAAAAGATCTCCCTTGCCAGGGAGAACGCATCTGTTCCTGTTGTACTTGGTTTCGGTATCCGCAACAGAAAATCAGCGGACACTGCAATGAATATCGGTGATGGATTCATTACGGGTACAGCCTTTATTGAATCACTGAACAACGGCGGGTACAGCGGATTTAAAAGCAGGCTTGAAGAGTTTTTTCAGTAGATCTTTTCTGCTTCAGGCTTTCAAAATTTTTCTCTTATAATATTTTATTGCTGTACTATATTAAAGCTGTCTGTTATCAGATTATGATAATAATTTAATAATTCGAACCTGAATCAATTAATCGTGAGAGAAATCTTTTGAGTATAAAACGACAGGCTGCTCTGGCTTTTTGCGGGATTTTCAGGGTGACCTCATCTGTTGTAATGCCGGGGAATATGTATGAAGAGAAATTTTGATATTTACAGGATTGATAATATCCTGATTACAGCGGGCTGTATATTTCTTTTTCTTGTTACCGCAGCGGGGTCATCACTGGTCACTGAATTACGAAAAGGGATCCCGGTCAGTTACGAAAAACTTCCGGTTTTGATATTCCTTGCGGCAGGGGGGATAGTCATGCTCTCTGCGGGCTGTTATTTCAGAAAGAGTGAAAACAGGATTAATTCAATACTTAAAATACTTAACATTGCTTCTGAAGTATCACTGACTGAACTTCAGCAGAGTACAGGCTACACACGAGAGATGATAGAGAGGGCTGTTTTGATTATTAATAAAAAACTGCCGTTTTATTATGTTATAGACAGGGAGTCTGATACAGTTACTGACGGACGTCTGAAAACCAGGCTCGCAAGGATTGAGAGCTGCTCAAGCTGCGGAAAAACAATTAACAGGGATTATCCGGTTTCATCTGACAACCCCCCATTGTGCCCCTACTGCGGATCCCCTTTTAAAGCAGAGAAGTGGAATTCATTGAAGCGCGAGGCAATTTCAGAAATTCAGAGAAACGATAATATTAAAGAGAGGAACATAATCATCCCGGGTAAACCTGAAAAGTTCTCACAGCCTGTATTTATACTTCTTATTATCTTTTTCTGGCCGGCTGCCATAGCTTATTACATTTACCATAAATCTTCCAGGAGATAGAAGCCTGCTTTTCCTTGCTGAAAGGAAGAGACTGCTGCGCTGTGTCAGCATTTCTGCTCCTTCATCTTCTCAATCAATGAGTTAATGCTCCCTTTTAAATTTCTGAATTCTGTCACAGAGAGTCCAGTGCGGCAGAGAAGCATTTCAGGTATCTTTAACGCTTTTTTCTTCAGTTTCCTGCCATCAGGGAGGAGTGTGATGATAACCCTCCGCTCATCCCCTTTATCCCTTTCGCGGTTCAGCAGCCCCCGCGCTTCAAGTTTTTTGAGAAGCGGCGTAAGCGTGCCTGAGTCAAGCTGCAGCAGATCCCCTATTTCGTTTACAGTGAGTCCGTCTCTCTCCCATAAAACAAGCATTACAAGATACTGCGGGTATGTGAGATCCAGCTCATCAAGGAGCGGCCTGTACATCTGGGTCACCGCCCTTGACGCAGCGTAGAGCGTAAAGCAGAGCTGGTTTTCAAGTTTCAGAAGTTCATCTTCCCTGTTCATCTTTTTCAGCCTAAAATTTTAAGAATATCCTTTTCAATTTTTTCAGGAGCAGTTGCAGGGGCATATCGTTTCACCACCCTTCCATCCCTGTCCAC
>DAISJZ010000004.1:0-2770 GCA_036821145.1 Spirochaetota bacterium | reverse complement strand
ACTTTACCTTTATATTCACTCATCGGCCTGCTGAAGCCTTCAATTGTTGTTACGCTGATATCATATATCGATTCTTTATTCATAATATCCATCCTTTATTATTATTAAATTAATCCCCCCTGTTGCTTAAAATTATTAAAGCATAGGGGAGAAAGCCACTAATTATAACCTGTTGCCCTTTCGTACGGCCACCTTGAGTTCGCGCCCCAGTTCATATATCTGGTGTAACCCGCTTTACTTAGTTTTTTTATGACAGCCTGAACTCGTCCCCCTGTTTCGCAGTAGATAATGAGATATTTATCTTTAGGAAGTTCATCAAGCCTTGAGATTATTGTACCTGAATAGAAAGACTTTGCAGTGGGTATGTGCCCTTCGCGGTAGTTTTCTTCAGACCTCACGTCTATGATCCAGATTAAGTCATCAGGTTTTTCTGTGAGTTTTTTAAGCTCCGCGGGCTCTATGTACTTTTTGAGCACTTCCCCTTCCGGGCCTGTTCTACCTATGAATGTCGGGGCTATGAAAAACATGTATACCGCTACGAGAATACCTGCCAGAACAGCCAGTACGCCTGCTGTTATTCCGCTTATTTTAAGAAATCTTCTGCCGTTCACTTTGAATCTCCTTGTGCTAAATTAAATTGTATAAAATATAATTAAGTACAATATTTTTTCTTGTCAAGTATTTGGAAAAATTTTTTTAAATTTTTTTATCAGAAAATATCATGGCTTTTTATAAGTTTTCAGCAGCTCTGTTTTAATATGTGGCAGTAAAAATGCAGAAAAATTGTGTCATAATTAACTAAAAGTTAAGCAATTTTACCTTTAGTTAAAATTCAATTGACTTTCTTTTACAAATAATGGAAAATATACAAAAAGAAAAAACTGTTGGGAAGGAGAGTCGTTATGAATAATCTTAAAAAAGATCTGCCGCCATGGCGTGATTGCGACAAAAACTGGGAGGCTGACTTCAACAAGTACCTGGAGGAGAACAGGACACTTGCCTACCTGATTCTTAAGAACGCAAAAATTTACAAAGATGCCACAGTACTTACACAGAAAAATATTCACGGCGAATGGGAAAACATTTCATGGAAAGATTTTGGAGAGAGGATTGTTGCTGTTGCCAAGTCATTAATTGATATGGGTATTCAGCCCGGTGATATGTGTTCAGTCTTTTCAAGAAACTGCTCTGAATGGGCTGTTTCTGATATGGGTATCCTCGCTACTCGCGGTGTCTCTGTTCCAATCTATGCAACTAACTCCAGGGAGGAGGCTGAATATATCATTAATAATGCTGAGGTCAAAGTACTTTTCGCAGGAGACCAGGAGCAGTATGATAAAGCGCTTGAGATTATAAAGGATAATAAATTTTTGAAGTATATTGTTGCAATGCAGGACAATATTAAAATCTCCGGCGAAAGGAGTGTTTACCTGAGTAAGCTCATCGAAAAAGGTAAAGGGCTTTCCAATGATAAAGATTTTGAGGATAGAATAAATAATGTTTCACCTGATGATATAGTTACAATAATCTACACATCAGGGACTACGGGGAATCCGAAAGGTGCGGTACATACTAACAGGAGTTTTATTAACGGCATATACACTGCGTGGCGTTACCCCGAGGCAGGGCCGCACTTCCTCTCCATGTCGATTCTTCCGCTCTCTCATATATTCGAAAGGCTCTGGTCTTATGGATGTATGTCGGCAGGTGTGAGAATCGGTTACTGCCCCAATCCCACTGAGTTTGTGGAATATATGGGTGTACTCAAGCCGCATTTCATGACAAGCGTTCCGAGGATATGGGACAAGGTTTACGGGGCAATTCACGAGGGGATGAAGAATGCCGGAGGTTTAAAGTATAAACTTTTTGAGTGGGCAAAAGGTGTGGGACTGGAAGCGTACAGGAACAACAGCTACGGGATAAAGTATAAGATTGCAGATAAAATAATCTTCAGCAAAATACGCGCAAAGCTCGGTACTGAAAACTGCAATGTTTATCACATTGGGGGATCTGCCTTTGCTCCTGACGTTAATGATTTTTTCCAGGCTATAGGTATCAATATATTTATGGGGTTCGGGCTCACGGAGTTTTTCCCTGTGTGCGTAGGGTTCAGGGACAACGCTAAGTCCGGTTACTGCGGCTGCCTCCTCCCCATGACACAGGCAAGGATCTCTGAAGAGGGTGAAGTGCAGCTCAAGGGGATTAACTGTATGACAGAGTATTACAGGAATCCCGAAGCAACAAAGGCTGTGTTCACTGATGACGGATGGTTTAAAACCCAGGATGTTGGTGAGCTGTATCACAGGGATGTTAACGGCGACCGCCTGACATATATCAGGATAACAGACAGGATTAAGGAACTTATAATTACCTCAGGGGGGAAGAACATATCCCCGCAGCAGATTGAATCACTTCTGGGTAACGAGATATATATCTCCCAGTTTATAGCAATAGGGGAAGGGAGAAAATTTATATCCGGCATTGTTGTCCCGAATTTTGTGCTCCTTGAGGACTACTGCAGAAAGAACGGAATTGAATATACTTCACCTGAGCAGATAATTACAAATCCGGAGATCTACAGGTTTTATGAAAAACTTATAGAGAATAAGACTAAAAGCCTTGGGCAGGTTGAGAAGATCAAGAAGTTCATACTGCTCCCAAGGGAGTTGAGCCAGGAGGCCGGGGAGCTTACTCCCACGCTGAAACTGAAGAGAAGGCTTATTGATCAGAAGTATAAAGAACTGATCGATAAGCTTTACGAGGAATAAAA
>DAISJZ010000003.1:2809-84003 GCA_036821145.1 Spirochaetota bacterium | reverse complement strand
GGGCATTTTGTATATTCAGAATAGGATTTTTCTATCTTTCAACAAGGGAGAGATAGTTATTAAAACACATTTTTTCAATGTCCAGGAGATTTCTATAGGCATCAGTGAAATCCTCCGCTCCTGCTGTAAAAAGTCCGTGCCCCCAGACAATGACGCCTCTACCCTTCATTGCGGCAGGAACAGTACGTGAAAGTGAATCCGGTCCTGTTCCGATCTCGCCGGGTACAACAGGGACATCTTCTATGAATCTTCTGCGGGAGCATTTTATGTGACATTGTCCCCTGTTCGCACAGGATAAATCATCACATAACATGGATAGGGTCACTGAAAATTTAGGGTGACCATGCAGTATACTCTTTCTCTCTGTCATGCTGTAAAGTGCCTTGTGCGCTGAGAGTTCACTTGAAGCAGTGATGGCATTGGTTGTGCTGTTGTCAATGGGACAGGGGTCTATACAACCTGCAAGTTCATCAAGGGAACTCCCGGTCTGGCTGATGTAGATGATATCTCCGTATCTCACAGAAATATTCCCGAAGAAAGAATCCACCATCCCGGACTCAACAGTGAGCCTCCCTGTTTCAATAATGGAATTGATTACATCTTCAGATGAACTGAATGGAGCTTTAATCACAGGAGAAGATGCGGTTGAGGAAAGGGATTCTTTGTACCATTGAACCGCTTTTTTAAAAACCGGATCCGGATCGCCCTTCATCGGAATAATCCCTTTAGCATGATAATAATAATCAGCCATGAATTTGACGAAGGATGAAAAGCAGATTGAGCTGTATGTCACAAATGCCTGCTCGGGGCTCACTGTTCCGTAAGTTACTATACCGCAGCCGGGGATAATAATGCCTTTCCGCTGCATCAGGGCTTTAAGGATCTCTGAGGCACTGAAGTTTTGCGCAACAGGGATGTCATGCAGGAATGTCCTTGTTTCAGTATCATCAGGTCTTATTCTTCCATTTGTATCAGTGCTGTATTCAGCAAGGTAATCGAGAATAGATCTGTAAGGTTCAGCTGCAGGTGAGAATAGGATGCTGTTGATGCTGAGTCTTTGCATTACACTATCAAGTATCTGAACCTCATCTCCGCCGGAATTCCACGTGGTGATATCATCCAGGATTCCGAATACAGGTTTACCTTTCTCACAGATTTTCTGTGAAACAAGCTTGCGGGAATATTTATTTATAAGTCGTTCCATTCAAGCCCCAGTTCAATACATTTTTCTTTAAGGGGGCGGCCTTCCGGATTAAGTCCTCTTATCCTGTAATACCTTGCCCGGGCGTTAAGGAATTCATCTTTAGGTACAGGGGGGAGCGTTATTCCGTCCCCGGAACTCCCCGGCTCATTGAAAAATCTGGCAGGGAGATTGTCATCATGAAAAGTTAATCCTCGAATCCCGTTCATCATCCGTTCATTGTAAAAAGCTCGCTCTCCCGCAATGAGCAGATCCTGTCCCGTAAAGCCTGAACCTGTTACAGCGTTAAAAACCTTTGTATATTCCTCAATTGTTGCAGCAATAAAGATAAACCTGCATACTGTAAGAGAATCGATAACAGCATTAAGATCTTCAGCAAGCTTGTTTATGCGTGCTTTACCGCTGAATGAAAACCTGTCAGTGGCGGCCGGTTTTCGCAGTATTTCGTGTGAAACAGGGTAGGCCTGATGATGGCACCCTCCGCGTGTTGATGTTGCATAAGCTAAAGCGATCCCATAGGCTCCCCGTGGATCATATGCCGGAAGTTCAAGCCCCTTTACAGAGATTGATGCTTCAGGCTTTCCAAGGCTTTCTGCGATTTTTTTTGAACCAAGCTTCAGGAGGTTCCCTTCACCTTTTGAATATGCTGTGTCAGTCAGAAGCCGGGAAAGGTCAATATCCCGGATATCAAGATTGTTAATTTCCATATAACAGGCAAAAGATGAGGCTGCGCTCACGGGGTCCATGCCGGTTTCACTACAGATTTTGTTTGCCTCCATAACAATATCAATATCGTTGTTGCCTATGAGTGCTGTGAAGTGCGACATGGCTTCAAATTCAGGGACAGCCCTGCCGTCTTCACTGATTTGCCGGCAGAGTATATGGCATCCGCTGCACCCCGTTTTTACAGGGTTGTATCTTTTTTTGTAATGCCACGCGTTTAGGTTACCGGCGGAGGGGAATACTGTTTTACGGAAGTTATCAGAGGGGAGCATCCTCCTGCTGCAAATCAGATCGTATAATGCCCCTGTGCCGAATTCCGAAAACCCCAGTTCTCCAGTAAGTGCAGGGGATGCAGAGATCAGTCTCATGATATCACCCCTCGCTGAACCGAGATCCCTGCTGTTATGAACAGCCGTTGAGCCTGAACCTTTGACGTGTATAAACTTTAATCCTTTGGCATGCATAACAAGCCCGAGCCCGCATCTGCCAGGGGAGTAGTCCCCGGTAAAACCGATTGAAGAGAAAAGCACACCGTTCTCCGCTGCAGGTCCGGCTGCAGCTCCCCCTCCATCTGCCGGGAGCGCGCTGAATATCGCGGGAATAGATCTGCCGCGCATCTGCTCTGCTTCAGTAAATTCAATGTTTTTATCATTAATCCTGATGCCGCAGAGAGTTTCCGATCTCCCCGTAATTATAATTCCATCCCACCCCGCAAGTTTAAGTTCTGTGCCGAAATTACCCCCTGCGTAAGTGTGGCTGACAGTCCCTGTAAGGGGGGATATAGACATAACTGCCATTATTCCTGAGGAGGGTGATGATGTCCCGGTGAGGGGGCCTGTGAAAAAGAGGAGGGGCGTTTCAGGTGAATCCCACGACAGATGGCAGTATGGGCGGAGATAGTGGCCTGCAAGTCCTCGCCCCCCGATAAATTTTTTATATATTGTAAATCCCGGATTTATTTCTTCATATTTTTTACTGCTGAGGTCAATTTTAAGAACCCGGCCTGCCCATCCGAAATACTGATTCATTTTTAATTATGCAGTCCTGCTGTATTTACGCCGTATTTCGGAATATTCACCGGTTTTTTTGGAAGAGTAGATGCAATACCTGTTTTTCCCGAGAAACTTCGCTTCGTACAATGCATCGTCACTCTGTTTCTGGATTTTTCTGTATTTTTTTTCAAGTTCCTCCATGTTTACCAGCCCGCTGATTTTAAGTTTCATTGAACTGATCCCGGCACTCAGGGTTGTCCGGATGTCATTATCCGTGTCATGGGAGAATGATAGAGCCGATGCTTCAGTAAGGATTTTCCCGGTATACTGTATTGCCCCTTCGGTGGTTGTTGAGGGGAGAAGTACATCAATCTCCTCTCCCCCGAAACGTATTACATAGTCAGTGGGCCTTGAATTTTTTTTAATTAAACTGCAGATTCTGATAAGCACCTCATCACCAAGGTCGTGACCGTACATGTTATTGAACCGGGAAAAATTATCGATATCGAATCTCACGAAGCTCACTTCAAGCCACGTCTGGTTCATGTTATTCATCAGACGGGATGCAGTTTTAATAATATCTGAGAGATAATTATGGTTATGCCTTAGAAGCCCGGTTTTAGGATCAATATTAATTATCTCCCCGAGACGTCTGTTCATTTCCAGAAGGGAGAAAAATTCAAGATCATTTTTCCATAACTCTTCTATAATTGCGTCGTCGATGGCATCCTTTTCAAGAAGGTGGGCCATAATCCGCAATGTCCTTATCTGGTATGTGTTTAGATCTGAAGGCATTATCAGTATACCGGAATTTTGTAGCAAAATAATACGACATAATTGAGCTAAGTCAATAAAAAATATTCTTAACAGTATAAATAGTGTGATAAAAAACACATATACTGGAATATAAGCAAAAATATGTATAATACAATAGCTTTTGTACATTAAAATTAATGAAAAATAATAAGATAATCAGCCCCTTGAAAAGGGAAAAGTTATTTATTAAATTATAAATGCTGTCGATTAAAGATTGAGGCCGGTAAATCTGCTCAGGGAGGAGCGGAGGGCTGCGGAGGTTTTCTATGAGTAATCTCATGAAAATGGAGGATCGTGAGATAAGACAGGGTAAAATTTCAGGAGATCAGGAAAAAATTGATGCTCTGAAAAGACGGATCTCTGATGAATCATATCTTGATCACGCAATTTCAAAACTTGCCACTGATCTTTCTCACTATCTGACCAAGTGATAATGACTTTTGGCTAGCGCTCAGGCGCCTGCGGGTATTTTTAAAATGCAGTGTTATGAAAAGAAGAAAGTGAATAACTGAATTCTTTTCATAACACTGATTAAACAATGAAATCAGCCGCCTATGATTAATAAAAATTCATACAAACAGCTTCAGCAGAACAGGATGATGAAATTATACTTCCGGGTTCTCTTCGGGTTAATAATACTTTTTCTTCTGTATATTTTCAGGTTTTATATATGGATCTTCCTTTATTCTCTTTTATTCTATGTAACATTAAGGCCTCTCCATGAAAGGCTTCTTGTGCTGGTAAAAAAAAGAATTTTCAGCTCCAGTATTATGATTTTTCTTCTTATGGGGATAGTAATTATACCTGTAATGTTTATGCTGGTACTTTTGTCAGAGCAGGTGTTTCAGCTTTATAATAATCTTCATTTTGCAATAACACAGGAGCTTCTGAAAGATTTCGGCAATCACCCCTTTGTGGAAAAAGGATTATCCTTTTTCGGGGTCAGCAAAGTTGAAATAGGTGAAAGAATAATTACTTACGTGAAAAGTACATCCATGTCCTTCTTCGAAAGTATAACCGAGATAATCTCATTTCCGCTTAAATTCACTATTAATTTTTTTCTTATGATGCTTATACTCTTTTTCCTTCTAAAAGACGCATATAATTTTGAGGGGGCTGTGTACAGGGTTCTCCCTCTGCCCAAGGAACTGGAGATGGATGTTGTAGAACGTCTCAAAGAGGTAATATATGTTTTAATGCTGGGCAACCTTCTTATAATGTGCCTGCAGGGTTTTATGGTTGGACTGGGGCTTTATATATCAGGAAATAACATGCCTCTTCTCTGGGGGACAATTGCTGCGATACTTTCGCTTATTCCGGTTATCGGAACAACACTTATCTGGCTTCCGGCATCGTTATATCTGTACTATATGGGACAGCCGGGTATGGCGCTCTTTGTCGCATGCTGGTGTCTTTTCTGGTACCTTTTTCTTGAGAATCTTGTTAAACCTAAAGCTTTCGGAAAGAAACTGAGCTTTCATCCTCTTCTTTTCTTTTTTCTGCTTCTCGGAAGCATACAGGCCTTTAATCTGCCCGGTGTAATAATAGGGCCTATTGTTCTTTCTCTTTATTATTCTTTCTGGGAAATCTATAAGATCCTTGATGAATATGAGGCAAAAAAGATGGAGTGCGGAGATCAGGCTGTTGAGCCTGAACCGTAGCCGGCCAGTTTAAACCTCAGCCTCTCCGCAAGGTGGGTGCTGGCAAAGCCTAAATGTTCAAGAATCACCACGGCCTCTTTTCTGTAATGTTTTATTTTTTTCCCATCCCAGTGTGCCGGCGGGGGCTGAAGATTTGTCACCCTGTCAGCGAGTTTTACCATGGCAATTTCACGGGGCATCTTTAATATCCGGTAAATTGAATCTTTCATTCTCATCTCTCCCGGGAGTCCACTCTCTTTTGTCAGGGCTTTTACCCCTGCGGCAACTTCCGCACCGAAGATCAGGGTTATATCATGGCCTGTGACTTCAGTATCCTCTATAGTATCATGCAGTAGTGCACACTGAACTGCAAGGTCAGGATCCTCTACACCTTCAATACATATTGCTGCCATGACTTCCATTGCAACAGAAACCACATGCATTATATAAGGGAGTTCGGTTCCGGGAACTTTCTGCCCGTTATGTGCCTCTGCCGCGAAACGGAGAGCTTTAAGATATAAATCCTGGTTCCATGTTTTCCTTATTTCCATTGGTGACTCCTGTATTATTTATCTCTGAAATTAATATTTTGTCAATCGGGAGAATTTTTATTATGTCAAAAATGACACATGGATATGTTATGTATAAAAAAATAATAATTAATTTGACATAAAAACTTGAGATGCTAATATTTTTTTGCTCGAACTATACTTTCGGGTAACTGTTGCCGGTTTCAATTAAAATTTTAATAAGCAAACAAAAAATATATATATAAATCTATCCAGGAGGATATTTATGCCTGTTACCAGAAGAAATTTCCTCAAGCTGTCAGGTGCGACAGCGGCCGGGGCTTTTCTTGGAGGGACTTCCTTTCTGACCGGTTGCAAGCCTTTACCGGATAAGCTGAAAGGTACCAAAGAGAGTTCAACAATCTGTCCTTATTGCGGTGTCGGGTGCGGTCTAATCGTTTCTGCCCGTAATGGAAAAGTCGTAAACATCGAAGGTGATCCGGAACATCCTATCAATAAAGGGAGTTTATGTGCAAAAGGCGCGGCTCTTTACCAGATAGCATCCAACCCGATCAAGAGAAGACTTGACAAGGTTCAGTACAGAAGACCGGGCGGAACCCAGTGGGAAGAGATCACATGGGAAAAAGCCTTTGAGATGATGGCTGAAAGAATTAAGGATGCAAGGGATAAAACCTTCATCGAAAAAGAGAACAATGTAACCGTTAACCGTACTGCAGGGATTGTGGGTCTCGGCGGAGCTGCTCTTGACAACGAAGAGTGCTATGTCTGGACCAAGTTCGCGCGTCTCATGGGGTTAACGTACCTGGAACACCAGGCCCGGATTTGACACAGCTCAACAGTCGCCAGTTTGGGGGCTACATTCGGTCGCGGAGCGATGACAAATCACTGGATTGATATCCGGAATGCAGACGTAGTTTTTATAATCGGTAGTAACGCAGCAGAAAACCATCCTATTTCATTCAAATATGTTCAGGAAGCAAAAGATCGCGGCGGGAAGTTGATCAATGTTGATCCAAGGTTTACAAAGACTTCATCTCTTGCTGACGTATATGCTCCTATAAGGCCGGGAACAGATATCGCATTCATGGGCGGTATCATTAACTATGCTCTTCAGAATGATCTTATTCAGAAAGATTATGTTGTAGAGTATACGAACGCGGCATATCTGATTAATCCTGCATATAAATTTAATGATGGTATTTTTTCCGGCTATGACAGCGGGAAGAAGACATATGCTAAAGATACATGGAAATATCAGCTTGATGACAAAGGGATTCCAAAGAAAGATAAATCTCTGAAAGATCCCAATTGTGTGTACCAGCTGATGAAGAAACACTTTGAAAGGTATACACCTGAAAAAGTGAATGCAATAACAGGCTGCCCTGTTGAATCTTTCAAAAAAGTGGCAGAACTCTATTGTTCAACTCACAAGCCTGATAAAGTTGCCACAATCATGTACGCAATGGGAACAACCCAGCATACAATAGGTGTTCAGAATATCCGTACATATTCCATACTCCAGATGCTTATGGGTAACATGGGTCTCGCCGGCGGCGGTATTAATGCGCTTCGTGGTGAGTCAAATGTTCAGGGTTCAACAGACCATGCCCTGCTCTGGCACATTATACCCGGATACCTTGGTGCTCCGGTAGCTTCAAAAGATGTGAATCTTGAAGCTTATATTAAGAATAATACTCCTAAAACCAATGACCCCATGAGTATGAACTGGTGGCAGCACAAGCCTAAGTATCTCATCAGTCTGCTGAAGGCGTGGTACGGAGAGAATGCTACGAAAGAGAATGATTTCTGTTACGACCTCCTTCCGAAAGCGCATAAACCTGTTCCATACATGACAATGTTTGAGGATATGTATAAAGGGCAGCATAAGGGCGCTATCTTTATGGGTACTAACCCAATAGTGGGCGGGCCGAACTCCAACCTGATACTTAAAGCTATCGAGAAGCTTGACTGGATGATCTGCGCTGACCTCTGGGAAACAGATACATCAGTATTCTGGAAGAGGCCGGGAGCTAACACTGCGGCAATCAAAACAGAAGTATTCCTCCTTCCTATGGTTTCATCCGTTGAGAAAGAGGGTAGTGTATCCAACTCCGGAAGATGGGCACAGTGGAGATATAAAGCTCAGAATGGCCCTGGTAACTCAATTCCCGACCTTGACCTCATTGATGAACTCTTCCTCAAAATCAGGGAGATGTATGAACATGATGTAAAGGCGGGGAAGAAAGTTGCACTTCCCGATCCTATAACCAAAGCAAACTGGAGCTACAGACATCCAGGCGAGCATGAAGCGGATCCGCATATTGTAGCTAAAGAGATAAACGGCTACTATGTAGGAAAGGACGGCAAAAAAGGGAAGCAGATGGAGAATTTCCTGAAGCTCGCGGCTGACGGTTCAACTGCATGCGGCAACTGGATCTACAGCGGTTCCTATACTGAAAAAGGGAACATGATGGCAAGGCGCGGCCTTAAAGATGCGTCCAATAAAATTGGTATGTATCCTGAATGGTCATGGTCGTGGCCTGTTAACAGAAGGATTATTTATAACAGAGCAGCGGTTAACAGAAAGGGCGAGCCCTGGGATCCGAAGAGATGGGTTGTTAAGTGGACCGGAAGTTCATGGAAAGGCGATGTAGTTGACGGTGGAGGAACAGCGGCTCCTGACCAGAAGAACCCGTTCATTATGAATCCTGAAGGCGTTGCAAGACTTTTTGCTCCGACTCTTGCCGATGGTCCGTTACCTGAGCATTTCGAGCCTCTTGAAACTGTTGCAAGAAACCTGATGAATTCCCGTCAGCTTAATCCGGCAGTTTCAGTTCTTGATACAATGAAAACAACAGTTGGAACATCAGGGAGATTCCCGTATGTCGGAACCAGCTACAGGGTTGTTGAACACTGGCAGGCAGGCGCTATGACAAGGAACCTTCCGTGGCTCACAGAGCTTGTTCCGGACATGTTCTGCGAAATAAGCTTATCCCTTGCGAAGGCCAAAGGAATTAAAAACGGTGACAAGGTCAAGATCAGTTCAGCCAGGGGTGAAATTGATGCATATGCCCTTGTAACTGACAGGGTGCGTCCTTTTAAAGTCGATGGAAAGATGGTAGAGATGGTCGGTATGATCTGGCACTTCGGACAGGGGTGTGCGGAGTCCGGTGATTCATGTAATACTCTTACCCCCTCTGTCGGAGATCCTAACTCATCAATACCGGAATTCAAAGCATTTCTGGTAAATATTCAGAAGGCGTAAGGGGGTAGGTCATGGCTGAAAAAGCGTTTTTAGTTGATACATCAAAATGCCAGGGGTGCAGAGCATGCCAGGTTGCCTGCAAACAGTGGAATGGTCTGCCGGGTGAGAAAACAGAATTTTTTGCGGGTCCTGAATATACAAACCCGGGAAAACTTTCTGCCATTACATGGAACCATGTAATATTCTTCCCTATAGACAGAAGTAATGAAACACGTCCCATATGGACGATTATGCATAAAAAATGTTTTCACTGTGCAGAGGCCAACTGTATGGCAGTGTGCCCTGAGAAGGCTATATACAAGAAGGACGGCTGGACAGTGATAGATCAGGATAAGTGTATAGGCTGCGGTGCCTGCGTGCATGCATGTGTATATAATGTTCCTGAAATTGCTGAAATACACCATAAAAATGATGCCGGTCAGCATATAATAGTGAAGGACAGGTCTCACAAATGTAATGCCTGTACACAGAATGAAAGGGAGATACCTGCATGCGTAACTGTATGCCCATCAGGAGCCCTTCTTTATGATTACAGGAACAAGATGATTGATTACGCGCAGAAGCGTGTGAAAGAGCTTAAGGCGGACGGTTACCCCAATGCAAGCATATACGGTCTTGACCAGTATGGCGGACTCGGAGTAATTACTGTGCTCAGGGACAAGCCTGAGAAGTATGACCTTCCGGTTAATCCTCCTAAGGTTGACCATGTAAAAGCTGAGCATACAAAAGATGTTTATGCTCTCCTTTCTACTGCAACAATGGGTGTCCCTGCTCTTAAGAGATTCGCGTACAAAGCAGCAAAGTCTATTTCAAAAGACGCATAGAGAAAATTTTTATATAACATTAAAGGGGCTCCCGCAAGGGGGCCTTTTTTTATTCTGCCATGAGAGCAAATAAATTGACATGATTTATTTTTGAATTATACTTACATAAAATAACAAATTGTAAAAAGAAAGTGATACCAGCCAGTCGCTTTCTGGTTTTGTTATAACAATAATTACATCAGGAGCGTATTCATGAAGCAAAAAGCTGTTATAATAATCTCAGCAATTTCACTGGCAGCTCTTTTAGCCTGCGGTAAAAGTGGAGCCGATAAGCCGGGTTTAAACCTGTCAGAAGGCCCTGTTAAATATGCAAGGGCAACAGTCTCTGTTTTTAAAGATCAGGATCTGAAGACCTGGGGCTCTAATCTCTCCAAAACTGAACCGGTTACTCTTCTTGAAACCATAAAGCTCCAGGTAAAAGGGGCTGAAACAGAAGTGGCCAAGGTAAAACTTTCTGACGGCACAATAATGTATATCAATAATAAAAACCTTGCGGATAAGCCTGTTGTTTTTATGGAGGATACAAAAGCCTATGTTAGGAATAATGCTTCAAGTAAGGTATATGCTGTTATACCTAAAGGAACGATTGGTTTTGTAGTTCAGGAGATGGGGGACTGGGCACAGGTTTACGTGGGGCAGATTGACGGCAAGTGGATAACAAAACAGTGGGTAAATGGCGGTTATTCATCAGAAGATGCAAGGATACAGGATGCTAAAAATTTTGAGGAAGCATCTGCTGTACTTAAAGACAGCAAATCAAAGCCTGATCAGAAGTCACAGGCACTTGCTCTATTAAAAGAGCTCTCTGAATCATCAGGAATTTTTTCTGAAGCGGCAAAAAACATAATCGCGGGAAATTCCGGAGAGGGCACTGATGATTCCGGCAGTGCTATGGACGGCGGCGGGCCTGCATTTCAGGAGGGAACAGTTGAGGCGGCAGCAGGCCTTACAATGAGAGAGCAGCCCGGAACTTCATCAAAATCTATTGTTGTTATTCCAAACGGTTCCAGTGTTAAAATTTTAAATAAAGGAACCCTTGAGGAGACCATTGCCGGTAAAACCTCTTCATGGTATGAGGTTGATTGGAACGGCAATAAGGGCTGGGTATTCGGAGGATTCCTGAAGTTTTAGAAGAAAAAATAATCAGACACAGATGGACACAGATTCCTTAATTATTATCACATATAATACCTGTGTTCATCTGTCATATCAGTGTTTATCTGTGTAAAAAAATTTTTAAGTTCTGAGGTTTAAGAGGTTTGCGGGAACACATTGCCTACATCGTCGATTTTTTCGGTTTTTCCGGATCTTCATTCTCCCTGTAGCAATACCTGCAGCCCATTATTATAAGTTTTTCACTTCCGCGTTCCATGACTTTCGAAGCATAAAGCCCTTCATATTTTGTGAGAGATGAACCGCACAGCGGGCATATCCTTGTTCCAGGAGCAAGAGCAGGTCTGTTGCGGAAACCGATTGTTCCGCTGTCAACATTCTGAATCGCGGCAGGTTCTTTTGGAGTGCCAAGGCTTTTAATTTTTTCTTTACTGTCAGCAATCAGTGCATAGACATATAGGAATGCGGCAATTCCTATCACAAGGCCGGCAAAATAAAGTAGTATACTCATTTCAGTTTTTCTTTTCTGTTATAAAATTTATCATCACTGTGTCAGCTGACGGCGGATTAAACGTGTAATCACTGCATACATGCAGAATACTGAAACCTTCAGACTCAAGGATTTCAGAAATCTCTTCAACGGAGTAAATCTGCTGAACATGTTCCTCTTTGTGGATAGATCCATCTCTGTCTGTTGTGGTGAAGTATGACCGTATAATTTTTTTATCCCGGTCATAGGTATTATTCCATTCTATATGAAGGCCCCGTGTTTTATAAAAAGAGGTTTTATTGTTAAAGAATCTCTCGATGTTATGTTCTGTGGTAATATCGAACATGAAAATTGATCCTTTATGCATAACATTTTTTACTGATTTGAAAACAGATCGGATGTCATCCTTGTCCAGCAGGTAATTCATTGTGTCATGAACGCAGAATATAAAATCAAATTTCTGCTTAAGAACAAAATTTCGGATGTCTGAACATAATATCCTGAAGTTTCTGAAAGCCCGGGTTTTTGCGACACCTAACATCTCCATGGACTTATCTATGCCCACAATACTTAAATTGTTTGAAGAGAATTTTGCGCCGAATTTTCCTGTGCCGCAGCCAAGTTCAAGAACAGTCTCAGGCGCGTTACAGTAAATTATCATTGTTTCATATATAAATTCAAACCATTTCTGGTAATCAACATGTCGAAGAATATAGTCATATGCTTCGGCAATCCCTGTGTATGGATCTGTTTTGCTCAAAAAAAAGCTCCTTTAAAGACCAGTGCCGGGGCATTGTTGCACATCCGGAGAGATGCCCTTTCATTTTGAAAAATATCAGGGGGAGATTTTAAGTCAATTAAATAAAAATTCATTAAAGAGTGTCATCTTCACTATTTTTTTATTGTGCTAATATAGTCGGCATTGTATAAAATGGTTCAGCATCAAAAGGGAGAATTTTAATGATCGAAAAAAACATAGTAAGATTCGGGGTATCTATTGAAGAAAGGCTTCTGGGTAGGTTTGACAGTCTGATTACTGAAAAAGGATATGTCAACAGGTCTGAAGCCATCAGAGATCTTATAAGAGATATGCTTGTTGCTCACCAGATTGAAGATCCTGAAGCGGAATCATTCGGAACTCTTACAATGGTCTATAATCACCATCATGGTGATATATCGGACAAACTCAACAATGTACAGCACGACTATTTCGGAAATATAATATCAACAACTCATATACATCTCGACGCCCACAACTGTCTTGAAGTTCTTATATTAAAAGGAAAAGCCGGGCAGCTGAAAACCATCGCTGACCAGATACTCTCTATAAAAAATGTGAAGCATGGAAAATTTGTAATAGCATCCACAGAAACCAACCTCAACGTTTAAAAAACGCAATTAAGCCGCGGCTCTCACTGGTTTTCCTGAAAAAGGAATATCCCGTGATACAATATAACTGAAGAGATAACGGGATTCAGTTATATATATCCGTATTCACCTCAATTTTTAATCCCTTCTGATTTATTCATAGTTATTATTCTGAAGCATTATGAGATATTTTCTGCTTATTTTAATTTTTTTAAAAAAATTTGCTAAACTATAAAGAGCGTTCTTTCGATATTAAGAATAAGGGTAAATACGCTCTAAACGGGCAAATGAGGTTAATAAAACGTGCGGCAGAGTTCTCTCTTAATATTCTGCTCTGCTGTCATTGCTCTTCTCCTTTTAGCAGGGGGGGAATCTGATCTTTCGGCTAAAACAGTAAAGAATCAGGCAAAGACAGACAGAGGGGGGTATACATACGGCGCATCGTATGAGTCAAGGGGGGGAAGAGGGGATAGAGACATAACACCGGAAGGTAACTCCGGGAAGTCATCCTGTAACAATGATGACAGCCGGGCAGCTTCTGTTTCAAATGGCTCCGTTGAAGTTAAATACCCTGATAACAAAAAAAGAGGGAATAACTGCAGAATAACTGTATATACTGTGAAAAAGGGGGACACTTTATATGGTATCTCCAGAAAGACAGGTGCCGGCGTTGATTCAATTATCAGTATGAATAGAATCAATGGCAATAGAATCAATGCAGGGATGAAGCTGAAGATTGAAACATGCAAAAGCAGCAGTTTATCCGGGAAATACTGTACGAATAATAAATCATTCAAATCAGAAAAAGCTCCGAAATCAGCCAAAAGTTCCGGATTATCCGGTAGATTTTCATGGCCGTTAAAAAAAGTGAACAATTATCGCAGAGACGGCAGTGAAGATATTAAATCCATAGGTATATTTATAACGGGAACGCCTGAAGGTGATGTTGTTGCCTCTTTAGAAGGCGTTGTAAAAAAAGTCGGATATATGAGGGGCTACGGCAGGTATGTGGCTATCAGTCATGAAGGGAGATATGTAACTGTATATTCAAATCTTTCTAATATATATGTGAAGGAGGGGACCTCTGTGTCAAAGGGGAGGGTAATAGGGACTTTAAGCAGCGACAGAACTCTCCATTTTCAGATTGGTCATGCCGGTAAACCGGAAAATCCTCTGAAACACCTGCCTGGAAGGGGTTAAGAGGAATTGAACGTTTTGTTAAACCTGTTATTTTGCTTGACTTTGATTTTTTGCTATTCTAATTATTATAAATTGGGGGTAAGCATCCGGCCTCCTTATCTATGTAACTTTTTGCTTTATCCGCATTATTTAATTATATAAGGTTATTAAAGGTATTCAGCTTTTTTAAAATTTTTCAATAAGGATCTGATAATGAAAAAATGGGTTCTCTCAGGTGCTGCAATCCTGAATCCTGATGATACATCCGAGAAGGTCAATATACAGATTGAGAACGGGAGAATTACCCTTGTATCAAAGAAAGAGATCAGCAGCAGTATAAATATAACAACAAGAGGTATTATCTCTGCGGGACTTATTAACGCGCACGACCATCTTCTGGGGAACTACTACCCGAAAGTCGGTACAGGGAACTATGTCAACTGGCTCCCCTGGGACAATGACCTGAAAAGCTCTCCGCTCTACCAGGAAAGATCGCAGATTGAAAACCGTGATCTTTACATGCTTGCTGCATATAAAAATCTTATCTCAGGTGTTACTGTAGTCTCAGACCATATGCCCCATTTTGTCGCTGAACCTTATTACGATATTCTTCCGGTAAAAGCAATCAGGGAGTATACTCTTGCGCATTCTGTCAATTCCTTTGCTCTTAAATGGGGGGATGATATAGATAAGGAGTATAAACAGGCGGTTGAACTTGATATTCCTTTTATTACTCATGTTTCTGAAGGTTTTGACAGCGAAACTGAACAGGATATTGTGACTCTTGACAGAAAAGGGGGGCTGGGTGATCATTCAGTGCTGATTCACTGCCTGGCCTTTTCAGAGAGTGATATGGACCTTGTTAAAAAGCGGGGCGCGACTGTTGTCTGGTGCGGCGATTCCAATATATTTATGTATAACCGCACTGCAAAAATCAAAGAGATGCTTGAGCGGAAGATTAATATCTGCATAGGAACTGACTCACCTATGTCAGGAGGGGAGAATCTTCTTTACGAGATGAAATTTGATAAAAAGCTTTATAAAAAGCTTTATGGCGAAGAACTCCCTGACGAAACTATATACAGAATGGTAACGGTTAATCCCGCAAAGGGATTCAGGCTGTACGATTCAGGGACAATTAAGGATGGAAATATTGCCGACTTTGTTGTTGTAAAGGACAGGGGAGGCTCCTATATAAATTCAGTTGTTTCAGCAAATCTGAAAGACATTATGCTTGTGGTCATAAATGGCCTTCCGGCTTATGGAGACATTGAATTTGCTGAACTCTTTGATTCTCTCAATGTGCAGTATCAGGAAGTTGTTATGGACGGCGTTGAAAAAGTGATAATCGGCGATCTTAAAGGGCTGCTGAAAAGAATAAGCAGGGCAGTGGGATTCAAAAAAGAGTTCCCGTTCATGCCAGTTGAATTCTAAAGGGGTTATATGACTAACGGTATGCAGGGCGGAATCAGACCCAGATCATACAAAGCAGGCTCCATCATATATTTTGAAGGGGACAAGAGCGAGTATGTTTATATACTGAAAACAGGGAGGGTTCTCCTTACCTATGTCAAGATTGATACAGGGGAGGAGGTCAAGGAGGAGGTGCGCCAGGGTGAATTCTTCGGCGTAAAATCCGCTCTCGGAAAGTATCCCCGTGAGGAGACCGCCCAGACTATCGGTGAAACAGTTGTACTTGTGCTGACCCTTGGTGATTTTGAGAGGATGATCCTCCGCAATGTCAATGTTGTACGAAAGATGCTTCGCGTATTCAGCAACCAGCTCCGGAGAATAGGCAAGACTGTCCGCACAGTTCTTGGTGAAAGCGAAAATGTTAATCCTGACCTTGAGCTCTTCCGTATCGGGGAGCACTACTTCAAGGCTGGAGATTTTAATAAAGCCACCTACGCATTTAAAAAATACCTGGAATACTATCCCGGGACTGAGTACTCAAGAATAGCAATGGAGAGGATTAAAACCATCAATTCCGGAGGCCCGATACCTTCAGGCGGAGGTTCCGGTGATGATCTCGGGGATTTTTCCATGGAGAGCGATTCTGATGATATGTTTACCTTTGATGAAGCGCCGGTTCCCAAGGCTAAACCTGCACCGGTGCCTGCTCCTCAGGTGAAATCTGATCCCGCTATTGCCACTGAATTTTCCAGCGAAATGGATGATTTTCTTTCAGATGACAGTTCTCTCGATGATTTTGGCGATTTTGATCTCGACAGTTCCCCTGCGGCGTCTCCAGGTTTGAAACCGAGGTTTGATGAGGGGGAATCTCTTTTTAAACGGCAGAATTATCCCGGTGCTCTTGAAATATTTCAGGGTATCCTCGATGATGGAGAACCGGCAAAAAATGGAGATCTTAAATATTTTGTTGATTCGCATTTTTATGCCGGTGTCTGTTACTATGAAATGAAAAAATTCAAGGAATCGATGAACCTCTTTGCTGAAATTATAAAGAACAGAGGGGATTCTGAAAAATATAAAGGTGCGGTTTTTTATGCCGGCCAGATATTTGAAGCAGCGGGACAGAAGGATAAGGCCATTACATATTATAATAAAGTGCTTAACATTACCCCCAGTGATTCCCTGAACGGCATGGCCATGGATAAAATTAAAGCCCTCCAGAGAGGACGGTAAGAGACTATGCTTGAACTGGATGAAAAATTTTTCGGCCGTTTCGGAGTTGAATACTCCCCTAACCAGATAATTTTCTGCGAATATGAGCCGGGCTATGAGTTCTACTTTATCCAGAAGGGTAAAGTCAGGATCGTTAAGATTATTAATGACAGGGAAAAGACCATTGATGTCCTGGGACCAGGGGATGTTTTCGGCGAAATGGCGATTCTTGAAGAGCAGCCCAGGTCTGCAACAGTTATTGCAATTGATAATGTGAGGGTGCTTAAATTTCACAGGGATAATTTTGACGCTCTCCTTGCGGGCAACCCGCAGCTGGCATATAAACTGCTCCTTATTTTTTCAAAGAGGATATATGACCAGAAGAGGCGCCTTATGATATTACTCCTTGAGGAGCCTTCGGTAAAAGTCATGGATGTTCTGATTATGCTGGCGGAGCAGAACCAGCAGTTCGACTTTGAAGGGGAGATTACTCTGAACACAACAGCTCGCCAGGTTGCAAGCTGGGCAGGGATGGCGGAGTCAGAAGCTCAAAAAGAGTTGACACATCTGGCACGTGTTGACAAAATTGACTTATTCGAGGACAGGATTGTTGTAAAAAACATCCGTGACTTCCAGAGAGTGGTTACTTCCAGAAGGAAAAATCTCTACTCGTAAAGGTGTAAAATCCAGAAAATAACGCTCCCGTAGCTCAGGTGGATAGAGCAGCGGTTTCCTAAACCGTGTGTCGGTGGTTCGAGTCCTCCCGGGAGCGCACAAAACGATAAAAAAAAATAAAGCGGGTGAAACCGCTTATTTTTTTATTCAGAGGCAGTATATGGAAGGTAAACTTGACAGTATAAAAGTTAGGTTCGAAGAGATCGAGCGGCAGCTCAGCGATCCTGAAACAATTGCTGATCAGAAGATGTTCAGAGAACTGAACAAGGAGCACTCACAGCTATCCCCTGTTGTAACAAGATATAATGAATACCTGAATCTCACAAAATCCCTTAAAGACAGCAAAGAGCTGATTGAAACAGAAAAAGATCCTGAAATGAAGGAGATGCTTCAGGAGGAGATCGCAGACCTTCAGCAGAAGATCGATGACCTTAACGAAAAGCTCCTTATCATGCTCCTTCCGAAAGATCCCAATTCCGGGAAAGACGTAATCATGGAGATCCGTGCAGGCACAGGTGGTGACGAGGCAGCTCTCTTTGCCACTGATCTTTTCAGGATGTACACACGCTACGCTGAAGTAAAGGGGTGGAAGGTGGAACTCCTTGAGGCTAACACCAATGAACTCGGCGGGTACAAGGAGGTCTCCTTTTCGATTAAAAGCCCGGAGGTTTATGACCACCTTAAATTTGAATCCGGCGTACACAGGGTTCAGCGTGTACCGGAAACAGAGGCAAGCGGAAGGATTCACACTTCCGCAGTAACAGTTGCTGTTCTCCCTGAAGCAGAAGAGGATGAAATAGATATTGATCCTAATGATATCCGCACGGATGTTTACAGGTCATCAGGACACGGCGGCCAGTCTGTAAACACTACTGATTCCGCTGTAAGGATTACCCATATACCTACAGGTATGGTTGTCACATGCCAGGATGAAAAATCGCAGATAAAGAACAAGGCTAAAGCGCTCCGTGTTCTTAAAGCGCGTCTCCTGGAAAAGATGACTGATGAGAGGATGGCCAAGGAGTCCGAGATGCGGAGATCCCAGGTGGGCTCAGGCGACAGGAGTGAAAGAATAAGGACATATAATTATCCCCAGTCCCGTATGACAGACCACAGGATCGGCCTTACGCTATATTCACTTGATAAAGTAATGGAGGGTGAGATAAGCGAAATAATCGAGGCCCTTAAAAAAGCCGAAATTGACGCTCTCCTGAAGACAATTAAGTAGCCGGTGCTTTCATTGAAGATTGGTGAATATATTAAAAGTATTACAAAGTCGCTTAGTGATGCCGGTATTGCATCACCTGCACTTGACGCTGAAGTTATTGCCGCGCATTTTCTTGACATGGAGAGGCACCAGCTTCTGACCTGGAACGACCGCCTCCTCACAGATTCCGAAAAATCAGTAATTGATAAAGCTGTAAAGAGAAGGCTTAAATTTGAGCCTGTTGCCTATATTACCGGAGTGAAAGAGTTCTATTCTCTCGAATTCACAGTGAATAAAGATGTGCTTATCCCCAGGCCTGAAACAGAACTCCTTGTGGATATGGCAATATACTGGGCAGGGCTCAATTCATCAGTCCTGGACCTTTGCACAGGTTCCGGTGCCATAGCTGTGGCTCTCAAGCACTCGCGCGGCGACCTTGATGTCTGCGCATCTGATGTTTCAGCCAGAGCGCTTAAGGTGGCAGAGAAGAACGCGGAGAGGCTCCTCGGCAAAAGGAGGATCTCTTTTTTTGAAGGGGATCTTTTTGCTCCCTTTAAAAATGAGAAATTTGACCTTATAGTTTCCAACCCTCCATATGTTGCGGGAGATCTGAAAGGGGAGCTTCAGAAGGAGCTGGATTACGAGCCGCATAATGCTCTTTATGCTGAAGATGACGGAAGAGCGGTAATCAGAAGAATAATTGAAGAAGCTCCGTCCTATCTTGAAGAAAAGGGTGTGCTGCTGCTTGAGATCGGGAGCAACCACAGGGAGTTTATTGAGGATGAGGGTAAAAGGCGCGGTTTTACAGTGTCAGTTCTTAATGACTATGCCGGGCTCCCGAGAGTCGCCACGTTAAAAAAGTAGTTTACATAATTTATTGTTATTGAATTTATATTATTGCTGAAGTATGTCATTTCGAAGAAGCGGCAGCGACTGAGAAATCTAAAAAACAATTAATTAAAATTTTCATTATTATATTAGCAAAAAAAAGTTTTCTGATTAAGAGATTTCTCACCCGAAAAATTGAAGGGGGTTCGAAATGACAGGGTAAAACTCTATGTCATTTCGAAGAAGCGGTAGCGACTGAGAAATCTATTCTTTAAGATACTTTTAAGATTTCTCACATGCGTTCGAAATGACAGTTTGAACGCATTGATTCTGTAATCATAAATGGAAGAGGATGGGGTCTGGTGGCTTCCGCGGTCTTCAAAACCGTAGGCTGTAGTTTACTGCAGCGGCAGGTTCGATTCCTGCCCCTTCCGCATTAATTATCCTCTCTGTCGAAAAGCTGTTTCCAGATTGCGTTATAAAGCTCCTCCTTCTTTATAGGCTTAGCTATAAAATCGTCTGCACCTGAATTTCGTGCTTTCTCCCTGTGTTCTGACATTGATGTTGCTGACTGCGCTATCATGGGGAGTTGGGGCCTTACCTTTCTGATCCGTTCCATTGCTGTGTACCCGTCAATATCAGGGAGTGTGAGATCCATCAGCACAAGATCAATGCCCGGATCTTCTGCGCAGAGCTTCACAGATTCGCTGCCGCTTTCTGTGGATATAAGTTCAGCACCTGTAGCCTCTATGAATTTTTCCATAAGTTTCCGGTTAACAGGCTCATCCTCAACAAGAAGTATTTTTTTGCCGGTAATATTATATGATTCAGTGGAACCGGTGAAAGATTTAATATGTTTCAACTCATCACTTCTGATATAAGGTATCGTTATACTGACTTCTGTCCCGCAGTCCACTTCGCTTTTAATAGTTATGGTTCCATCAAGAGATTCTGTGAGACCTTTAACAATTGCAAGGCCCAATCCGGTCCCCCCGGCTGCAGGAATTTTCCCCTCCTGGAAAAACGGAGTGTATATTTTTTTAAGTGCATGTTCAGCAATCCCTATACCTGTATCTTTTACATAGAATCTTATGCAGTGAGGTTCAGGAATTTCATAGCCCGTGGTGATTGTGCCATGTTCAGTGAACTTCACCGCATTGTTCAGCAGGTTGGAGAGTATCTGGAAAATCCTTGTCTCATCAGTGCGGATTATATCATCCCCGTCATGCAGGGCTTTTTCCACAACAAGGTTCAGGTTTTTTTCAACTACTCTCCGTGAAAGAGATACAACTGATACCAGGTCTTCAATCAGTTTGTTAATTGATACATCGCTGATATAAACTTTTACTACACCTGCCTCAATCTTTGAAAGATCAAGAATGTCGTCAAGTAGCCCTAAAAGCCTCTCGCCGCCGTTTTTTATGTTTTTAACGAAGATATCTTTCTCTTCAGTGGAGAGATCAGGTTTGCTGAGGAGCTGTGCGAAACCGATAATGGCGTTTAATGGCGTCCGGATTTCGTGAGACATGTTTGCCAGGAAAGATGATTTAAGCCTGTCAGCTTCTTCAGCTTTTAGTTTTTCGGAGATAAAGCGTCGTCGCGTATCCTGAAGATACGCAATAATTGTAAAGAGAGAGATAGAAATATTCAGAATCACTCCCGCAATAATACCGTAAATCAGATCCGGCCTTTCTATATCTTCAAAAGGGACATAAAGTCTCTGAATCCCCCAGATAATAAGAAGAGTACCGGCGATAACTCTTTCAAGTTTAACAGCCTGTTTCCCGGTTATAAAAAGATAGCCGGCATAAGAATATGCTATAAAGAATAATATTGCCGGCGGAAAATTCCGTGTCTTAAAATCAGTATCAGCAAATTTTATAAGAATAATCCATAAGCAGCTTAGTATAAAAAAGAGAATCCATGACGGATGCAATTTTTTTTTGTAATAAATACAGATCCCGTATAATATCATATAACAGTTTATAAGAGCGAATATCTCAGCTGCTGATAAAAAGAATGAAGAATAACCTGGAAAAACAATTCCTGATATCAATAATATCAAACCCACAAAATACGCACTCCAGGCGATTGTCCATGCAAGAATGGCCTTTGGTTTTTCATTCGTAAAATATAGTATAATGAAAAGTGAAGTCATTATGAAGGAGAAAGCGAATGCTAATATCAGAGACGGCTCATTCCACATCATTTTGAATTCTCTTTCTCATCCCTGATTTTCATAAGTACCTTGTAAACTTCCTCTATGATAAAGGGTTTCATTAAATATCCGTTCATCCCTGCTCTGCCTGAATATTCAATTGATCTTTCGATAAGATCAGCAGATATTCCGTAAATCGGCGTCTCTCTGTTCGGGCCGTTTCCCGAGCGGATTATTGATGCTGCTTCAATCCCGCTCACTGCGGGCATATGGAAATCCATAAGTATAAGATCAAATTTTTCAGTACCGGCACTTTCTATTACATCCTGCCCGTTAAATACAGATTCAGATATACATCCTGCTTTGCCCACTATGTTTTCAATTACCTTCATGCTTATGGGGTTATCTTCGGCAAGGAGTATCTTTAAACCGAGATTTTTTGCGTTAATAAGTGAAGGCTTGGGGCTCTCCCCTTCTACACAGGTCATTCTGAGGCGCAGTGTGAATGTGCTCCCTTTACCCGGCTCACTCTCTACATCAAGGGTACCCCCCATAACTGTTACAAGGCTCTTTGTAATGGCAAGCCCCAGCCCTGTGCCGCCGGAGAATGATGCAGGGTCATGCACCTGTTCGTACTGCCTGAAAATTTTTGAGAGCTGTTTTTCGTTCATCCCGATACCGGTATCCTGAACAGTTATTATGAGATCAATTTCACCGTCTCCCGCGGGAGCAGAATCAGCAGTTATAACAACTTCCCCTTCGATAGTATATTTTATCGCGTTACTCCCGAGGTTAAGGAGGATCTGCCTGAGGCGTTTTATATCGCCGGTAACTGTGGTGCAATGTGAAACACGGTTTTCAAGCCTGATATCAAGCTCTCTTTCCGCTGCAAATCCCCGGAGTATCCAGATATAGTTGTCGAGAAAACTGTTAATATTAAATGGTTCATTGAGGAGGATAAACTTCCCTGATTCGATTTTCGACATGTCGAGAATATCATTGATTATGCTCATTATTGCTTCGGCAGATGTTTTTATTCCGGTTGCCAGTTCCTTCTGCGCGGGGTCAGTTGTAATATCGAGGAGCATATCAGAAAATCCCAGCACTCCGGCCATCGGTGTACGTATCTCGTGGCTCATGTTTGCGAGAAATTCTGTTTTGGTTTTTGTGGCTTTTTCGGCAATCTCTTTCTGCTTTGCTGTTTCAGTAAGAGCGTCACCGAGCTGCATTTCAACGGTCCGGTTCAGTTCAACAAGGTTCATTATCTCTTTAAATTCGGGAGATATATATCTAAGTTTATCAGGTGAAGGGGTATAGTCGTGACGGAAGAGTACTGTGTAGATCTCTTTTAACGGGATAACAATACCATACCTGAGAGTTACCCCCACAATAAGAAAAGCTGCAATAAAAAACAGGATAAAAATTTTCTGAAACCGGCGGTCTGCTGATATATCTTTAAGGTACGAGGATTTAATCAGTAAATGGATATAGGCAATGTCATCACCATTTATATCTTTAAAGGCTCCATTGATGGGGAGTACAAACTCGTCGTGGGGGGTGTCTTTTTTATTCTCCTGAATTTCAGCATCCTGAATCTGCGGGAGAAATGATTTTAATCTTTGAATAAAATTTTCATCATAGGGGATTGCGGTGACTATATACCCTGCGGGATCTGTTTTCCGATCTTTATCTCCATTGGGATGTATTGAAGCAGCGGTTAGTTCAAAAACTGTATTATCTTTTTTGTAGTGGAAGGTGAAAAATCTCTCCTTCCCGGATCTCTCTATTAATGAAGGGATAATCGGTTTAAGATCTCCGGCTTCTGCTGCAATACTGCTGTTGTTGTAGTAATATAGCTCTCTGAAATCAGCAGTGTAAACCCAGGTTTCACCTATGCCGTACACATCCCCGCTTGCATCAATATTATCAGCGGCATAGACCCGGTTCCTGTTTTTTATGTATGAAACTGATTCGTCCCAGATTGTCAAATCTTTAAGGTAGTTTTTTACAGGGGTTGAATACATCTGCAGGGATTTTTCAAGAATTGAAAGGTAGACCCTGCTGAGTGAAGCGCGCAGATGCTCCTCCTCCTTTTTCTCCCTGTAAAAATTAATTCCAATCAGGGTAAAGAAAAGGAGGAATATAATTATAAAAAGAGCAATTCCGCGCTGAATCAGGTTCATGTCCCTCCTGCGGCAGGGGAGGCGTTATCAGTTTTTCATTGACTGTATAGGGGCTGGGATCCTCCCCCCTCTCCTTACAAAAACTGATGCTGAATCCCTGTGAACAGGTATAATCCTCGCCCTTCCAAGAAGCCCGCCAAGAGTGATTTCATCACCGGGCTTTGCTCCGGGAACAGGGAGGAGCCTCACTGCCGTTGTTTTAGAATTTATTACTCCGATACTTATCTCATCAGCAATAATTGCTGCTATTGTTTCAGCCGGTGTGTCCCCGGGGACTGCAATCATATCAAGGCCCACTGAACATACTGCTGTCATTGCTTCAAGTTTGTCGAGAGAGAGTTTCCCCTCTGCAGCCCGCCTTTCCATTGTGGAATCTTCACTCACAGGGATGAATGCGCCTGATAATCCGCCGACATAAGATGAAGCGAATGCCCCGCCTTTTTTTACCGCGTCATTCAGGAGGGCAAGGGCTGCCGTTGTACCATGTGTGCCGCATGCCTCAAGGCCCATTGCTTCAAGAATGTCAGCAACACTGTCACCGATTGCCGGTGTCGGGGCAAGTGAGAGGTCAAGGATGCCGAAGGACACGCCAAGCTCCTTTGCCACTTCGCGGCCAACAAGCTCACCCATGCGTGTAATTTTGAATGCGATCTTTTTTACCGTTTCAGATACAATTTCAAAGTCAGCGTCAGGGGGTAGACTTTTAATCGCGCGGTAAACAACACCTGGACCTGATACTCCCACATTCAGTGTTGCGCCGCCCTCGCCGGGACCGTGGAGCGCCCCTGCCATGAAGGGGTTATCCTCCGGAATGTTGGCGAATATAACAAGCTTGGCGCAGCCGATTGCCTGCCTGTCAGCGGTGAGCTCAGCCGCTTTTTTTACGATTTCACCCATGCGCATAACAGCGTCCATGTTTATCCCCGCCTTGGTTGTGGCAACATTGACAGATGAGCAGAGCCTCTGAGTTGAGGCAAGTACATGAGGAATGGAATCAAGGAATGCAGACTCCCCGGATGTGATCCCTTTGTGAACCAGCGCCGAGTACCCTCCGATAAAATCGATACCCATTTCACTTCCGGTTTTATCAATAATATCAGCGGCTTTAATGTATTCCTCAAGGCTTCTCTCTCTTCCGAACACAAGGGAGAGAGGTGTGAGGGAGACGCGTTTGTTTACGATTTTTACGCCGTAACGCCCTGCAATTTTATCCGCTGTTTTAACTATGTCAGCACCGTGGCGCAGCATCTTCTCCCTGACTTTTTCCGCGCTTTTTACGGCGTCATCAGTGATGCAGTCAAAAAGGGAGAGACCAAGTGTGACAGTGCGCACATCGAGATTTTCCAGCGCGTTCATCTTTATTGTTTCAAGAATTTCAGATACTTCGTATTTCATGCACGTTACCTATATCCTGTTCATGCTGCGGAATATATTTTCGTGCTGAATGTATATCCTGAGGTTCTTCTTCTCCGCGATTGTGTCCATTATCTTCTGGAGTTCATCAATGGAGACTTTCATATCTTTAACATCAATGGTCAGTATAAGGGCAAAGTATCCTGATACAATGGCCTGGTTCATCCCTTCAATGTTTGCTTTGCTCTCCGCAAGGGCGCGGGTAACTTCAGCCACAATCCCCATGGAGTCCTGCCCGATGACAGATACAACTGCAAGTTCCCGCTGGGCCTTCTCCTCCATCTTCATCCTGAGCAGAACAAGTTCGTCAGGTGTAACTGTAAAGGTGAGTTTTTCTGTAATTTTTTTTATTATTGCGTCGAGTTTGCCTGGATGAAGACTCTCCCCAAGCTCCTCCTTAATGACCTGTGTGATGTTCTTTTCAATTCGTTCCTGTATATCCATAAGATCCTGCCATGTTTTTTTCTGAGATAATCAGTCAGCGGGGAGCTATAAGTCCATAATTAATTGATCTTTGCGTTTAAAAATTTAAGATAGTATTTCTCCTTAGATTAAATTAATCGATCTGATGCGGAAAGTCAATTGCGGATATATTTTAAGAAGGCTGTTAAAGAGGGGGTTTTCTTCCCGGAGATGTATGAATCCCTCCTGATGAGGGAAATTTCCCTATTGAAGAGGAAATGTTCCCTGTGAGAGATGCACGGTTCCCTGCCGGAGAGGGAAACTTTCCTGTTGAAGAGGGAACGTCCCGTGTCAGAGATGCATGAATCCCTCCCGGATATGGAAACCTCCCTGTTGAAGAGGAAACGTCCCTTCTAGAAGAGGGATGAACGCATCCGGAGAGCCCGGCTTTGACCGTAAAGGGCCCATATTTGTACTCTGAGAGTTCATGATTGGGCTCAAAAAGTCTATCTCCGCACTGTGAGAGGTCGATTCCGGACTCCGGGAGTACGCGGTTAATATCGCTCCCCTTTAATTAAATTTCTTGAAAAATGCGGGGAGTTTTATACATTCAGTGAAAATCTTTATGCGGGTTCTTTCATGGATAAAAATGAGATAAATAGAGTGCTGCGGGAGATACCGCAGGTAGAAAAACTCCTGCAGGATGAGGATATTGAATCCTATATTCCCTTTATCGGGAAGATCAGCGCTGCTGAATGTATCCGTGAAGGTGTGAACTCCTACAGGGAGGCTCTTCTTTCAGGGAGCGGTACTGACAGTAAAAAACTGAAAGATGAAATTCTTAAAAAACTGAAAGTAAAATCATCCGAAAGGCTCCAGAGGGTGATTAACGGAACCGGCATAATCATACATACAAACTTAGGCAGAGCTCCGCTTGGTGAAAAGATTTTTGAACTCCTTAAAGAGAACCTCTCAGGTTACTGCAACCTTGAATATTATATCCCCCTTAAAAAAAGGGGTAAGAGGGGAGGGTTCGCAGAGGAACTTATCTGCCAGATGACAAAATCTGAGGATGCTCTCATTGTTAACAACAATGCCTCCAGCGTATTCCTTGTCCTTAATGAACTTGCAAAGGGTGGCGAGACAATTGTCTCACGGGGGGAGCTTATCCAGATTGGAGGGGGGTTCCGCATCCCTGACATCATGAACCAGAGCGGCACAACCCTTGTGGAGGTGGGCACAACAAACATCACTACTCTTGATGATTTTAAAAAGGCTGTTAATGAAAACACCCGCATGATATTTTCTGCCCACACATCAAACTTCAGGCTGGAGGGGTTTACCGAAGCTCCATCGCTGAAAGATCTCTCTTCACTTAAAAATGATAAAATTGTTTTTGTCCGCGACATGGGGAGCGGTAACCTTGTGAATGACTGGATGCCTGGTAACTTTGAGCAGACAGTTTATCATGAGACTTCACAGGGGGCTGACCTTGTATGCTTCAGCGGAGACAAGCTTCTCGGCGGATGCCAGGCCGGAATTATTGTGGGGAAAAAGGAGCTCATTGCAAAGCTGCGCAAAAATCCCCTTATGCGGATGATCAGGGTGGATAAGATTACATACACTATTCTGCAGGAAACACTTCTCCACTATGTTAACGGAAAATATTCGGAGACCGGGCTATGGAGCAGTATTACACAGGGCGCGGAGGCTGTTTCAAAGCGCGCTTCAAGGCTCATGCGTATGTGCGGTACTGATGCTAAAAGTATTATGAAGAAGGTGAAGACCCGCTGCGCATACGGTGGAGGATCAATGCCTGGAGAGGAACTTGACAGCTTCGGAGTAGAGATTGCTATGCCCGGCATGTCACCGGATGAGATTTATGATCACTTTGTTTCATCTACACCGCCCGTTGTGGGCACAGTGCGCGACGGGAGATATGTTATTGACATGTTCACAATTCATGAAAGGGACATGAAGGAGCTTGCGGAAGCGGTGAAAACACTTGTGAATAAAGCAGGTAAATGAAATGTATATAGTAGGAACATCAGGACACATTGACCACGGAAAGACATCGCTTATTCGTGCGCTCACAGGTATAGACTGCGACAGGCTCCCTGAAGAGAAAGAGCGTGAAATGACAATAGATATAGGCTTTGCAAGCATTGAGTATCCTAAGTTCGGAACTGTGAGCATCATAGATGTTCCGGGCCACGAAAGGTTTATCCGTAACATGGTTGCGGGTGCCTGGGGCGTTGATCTTGCTCTCCTTGTCATTGCCCTTGACGACGGGTGGATGCTTCAGACAGAGGACCACTTCAGGGTACTGCAGCTTCTTGGAATAGAGCGGCTCATTGTTGTTGTAAACAAGATCGACCTTGGCGATGAGGAGATGCTTGAGATGGTAAAGGAGGAGGTGAAGGAGCGCCTGGCGGACACACCTTATGCAGAAGCTGATATAGCGGCAGTGTCTGCGAAAGCAGGCACAGGGATTGCTGAGCTTAAGGAGCTGATCCTGACGAACCTCCGTAAGCTCACAAAAGCCCCGGACTCTGACAAACCGTATCTCTATATAGACAGGGTCTTTTCTCCGAAAGGTGTGGGTACTGTAATCACAGGCACATTGAAGAACGGAATATTCAGGGAGAACGAAACTGTTTCCCTCCTCCCCCTTATGCGTGAAGTGAAGATCAAGAAGATCGAAAGTCATTACAAAGAACTTCAGGAGGGTGTGCCTTCACAGAGGACGGCACTGAACCTCACAGGAGTATCGCAGGATGAGCTTGAACGTGGCGACATTGTGTGCAGGCCGAACTTCTTTACTCAGAGTGATGATGTGCTGGCGTGGTTCAGGCCCCTTGATAAGAAAAAGAAAGTACGGAATAATACATACGTTGAAGTACTCACAGGAACAGACTCCTCAACAGGGAAACTTATAATTGTGAATACTGATGTTAAGGATGAGAACGCCTTCCCTGTGAGAATCCATTTTGATGAGAAATCAAATTTCTATCCCGGGCAGCCCTTTGTCCTCACCAATCCAGGGGGTTACAGGATTATCGGCGGAGGGCGTGTTATACTCCCTGATTACAATCCGCTCAGGCATAAAAAGATTTTCAGGGAGCATCTTGATCTTCTTAAGTCGTTCTCCCCGGCAGAGGTGCTCAGTTTCAGCATAGCGGTTAACGGCGTCATTAAGCGGGAAAGGGTGCTCACCATGCTCCCCTCAGGGAAGAAGGCCATAGAGCGGATTATAGGTGAGCTTGAATCTGCCGGTGATATAATCATTAAAGGGGAGATGATCCTCTGGAAAGGGTTCCACTCTGAATCAACTGAAAAAATGAAGCGTGTGATAAAGGGGAAGCTTGGTCCTAACCTGAAGGAGATTTCGGATTCATCAGGTGTACCTTTTGATATCTGCTCACTTCTGATAAAAGATATTTCTGCAGCAGAGACTCTTGTGGAAAAGGACGGCAGATATTTCACAGGGGATTCAATCACACCTGAAAATCTCCCTGAATCGAAGAAGAGAATCCTTGCTGATGTTCTGAAAAGCGGCGGTGAGGGGATTGAGATTGATAAGCTGAAAGATGACATTATGAAGAAAGAGGTGAAGGACCTCATTAAGCTTGATTTTCTCGTAAGCCTTGACGGAAACATCATCTATCACAGGGATGTATATAATGATATGAAGGGAAAGGTTCTGGCGCTCTTTGACACAAGGGACAAGATTACCGTGCCTGAGGCAAAGGATGCTGTTGATCTCTCCAGGAAATATATCCTTCCACTGCTGAACAGGATCGAGTCTGACGGCCTGATTAAAAGGCTCGGCGATTTCAGGATAAAGGTGTGACCATGTTCCTCGGAATAGATATAGGCAATACAACAACAATGTTAGGCCTTTACGATGATAAATCTGTAAAGCCTGAGAAAACTTACAGGATAAAAACAGATAAACGGGGTGATGACGGCGAGCTTGCGGGTTGTATCAGGATGGCTCTGCGCAACTACGCGGACTTTGATACACTTGAGGCTGAGATTACAGGTATAGCTTTTTCAAGTGTTGTGCCTGAGCTGAATAAATCTTATCACAGGGTATGTAAAAGGCTTTTCTCTTTTGAACCGCTGGAGATAAACCATACAAGCAGGCTGTCGATAACTATAAACTATAAGAATCATAAACAGTTAGGCGTTGACAGGATTGTGAATACAGAGGGTGCTTTTCATGAATATGGCCCGGGCTGTATTGTGGTGGACATAGGCACTGCGGCAACTTTTGATGTGCTTAATCATGAAGGGTGTTTTGACGGAGGGCTCATTGCTCCGGGGGTCGGCACAACAATGAAAGCTCTTGCTGACGCTGCATCCAATCTTCCCGAAATAACTTTTGAGATGCCGGATGATCTCGTGGCAAGAGATACTGTGAATGCAATTAAGTCCGGTTTTTATTACGGCTGGATTTCTATGGTGGAGGGGATCTGCGAAAGGATAGAAGCCCTTTATGGACGTAATTTCAGAATAATTCTCACAGGGGGATTTGCAGTTAAAATGCGGGAAGGATTTAAAAGAGAAATTATAATTGATCCCGACCTTACAATGCGCGGGATAAAGTATATATTTAATAACAGATAACTATATTATCCCCATTTAAGGGGGATATGCCTGAAGGGGAGAGGGGGCGTAATCGTGAGTACACCATACATATATTTTAAATTTCTGGGGATCCATTCTTTTATAAGTACGCTGGAGAATTCAGCTACGGAATACACCCTTTTTGAAGATGATTTTTCAGAGCTGTTCACGCGGCATGAGAATATACTGAAAGATGAGGATTCAATAACAACAGGTATACTGACCAGGGAGGGGCAACAGGTTTTTTTTGCCGAGCTGGGGATAAAGATTACTAAAAGTTTCAGATCCTACTTTGTATTTATATTTGATCATCATCCTACAATTGATGATATGGATGCTGTTGTTCTGGGGCTTGAAGATCTGATTAGCGAAAATCTGGATAATATTGATCCATCAGAGATTGCAAAGAGTATGCAGAACCCCTCAGGTGGGCATACAATTAATTAATATCTCTCGCAAAGCCGGAGAGGCGCAAAGAGAGGATATTTAAACATTGTTAATGCTTTTCGTCTTAGCGCCCTGGCGAGAGACTTTAAAATGTTTAGTTATTATGGCAGCTAACGGTTTTTTTATATTATGTCATTTCGAACGTATGTGAGAAATCTCTTTATGATTTTTTCTCCTGATTGTTTCAATATTCATTATCGCTTTTAAGATTTCTCACCTGACGGAATGACAGTAAAGCAATGCCGGCCTGTAATTTTTTACTTCATTCCAGTTATAATTGTTATTATCACATAGTATATCAGCGGGATAAATATTGCGGGGAGCATGTTTCCCACCTTTATTCTCTTCAGGTCGAGAAGGTTTATCCCTATTGCCATGATTAATATACTCCCCACAAGTGAAGTCTGTGAAATAACATCAGGTGTAAGCCAGGGCTTTATGACTCCAGCCATAAGTGTGATTGTTCCCTGGTAGATAAAAACCGGCAGAGCTGAGAATGCCACACCTATACCCATGGTTGCAGCAAATATAACAGCGCTTATTCCGTCGAGAATTGCCTTTGCAAAGAGTGTGGCCGTGTTTCCTGTGAGCCCGTCTTCAAGTGAACCGACAATTGCCATTGCTCCCACGCAGTACACAAGGCTCGCAGTGACAAAACCCTGGGCAAAGGATCCGTTCCCTTTCGCAAACCGGCTTTGAAACCAGCTGCCCATTCTGTCCAGCTTATCTTCGATATTAAAAAACTCCCCGGCAATGGCCCCGATCACAAGGCTGAAGATCATAAGCATGATAAACTCCCTGTCGAGCCTCCCGCTCCCTGCAACTTTATACATCCCCTGCAGTGTACCTGATATCCCTATCATAAGCACAGAGAGACCGATAGCCTGCATCACAGTTTCCCTGTATCTTTCAGGGAGCCCGTTTTTAAGCAGGGCTCCGGCAGTTCCCCCGGCAATTATAGCAGCAGCGTTTACAATGGTTCCAAGGCCGATCATAGAGTTTAGTCCTGAGTTATAGTTTTCTTATTATATTATTTAATGCATGTATGGTTATTAATGCAGGCTGCAGTGTCAATAATATATGAGGTAGTGGTGAAGATATTAAAACCGGGAAAGTAATAAAAAATTTTTTTATTACCCGGACTTTTGTTATTTAATAAATATAGAAGTTTGCGCTATATCGGGACATTCGGGCCGGATTATGTCGCAATATGAGCATTGACACGCAGTTTTCTAAAAAAAAATTTATGTTTAAAACAGGATGTGAATCTACTAAAATTTGAGTTTTCCACAAAGTTATCCACATTATCCACAAAGAAATTAACAAAGTAAATTAATTTCCGAAATTAATTTCCCGTATAACGGTTAAATATTTAATAATTTAATAAAACCTGATTTTTATATGTGACATAAGAGTGAAAGTGCTGATAAAATCAGGGGTTGCCCGCTGAAATTTTTGAGAGTAAGTTCATTTACAGTAAAATTGCCTCTCTGCAAATAATATCCGTTTTGTGGGACAATAAAATTTTTTTGTTAAGGTTTTTCCGGCTGTGGATAACTCCTGTAAACGTCTCATTAGCTATTCAGGATATAATAAACTGTCTCATTTTTGGAGCTTAAATCTTTTTTTTTGACTTGAAGGAGTATTCATAATTTTATAGAAAGGTCAGATAAATATAAGGAGCGCAGAGATGGAGAAAGCAGTTCTTTTTGATGTGCAGAATAACATAGCGGTAATTACCCTGAACAGACCTGACAGAAGAAATTCAATTAACAGGGATTTACTTTCCGGTTTATATGATGCAATAGATGAAGTTTCTAAAAACGATGATATAAAAGTCGCAATAATTACAGGTAATGGTAAATCCTTCTGCTCCGGTATAGATCTTTCAGTAATAGGTAAGGAGAACCTTTTTGATGTAAGGGGGAGCGGTGTTGATCTTCCTGATGTTTTCGGCGCCTGCCGCAAAACAATTATAGGAGCCGTAAATGGCCATGCAATAACCGGCGGTTTTGAAATCGCTCTTAACTGTGATTTTCTTATAGCGTCTGAAAACGCGATGTTTGCTGATACACACGCAAAGGTGGGCATACACCCGGGCTGGGGTATGACGCAGCTTCTGCAGCAGGCAGTGGGTAAAAGGATGGCAAAACAGATGTCTCTTACATGCCAGTTTATCAATGCAGAGCAGGCTTTAAGGTATGGACTTGTAAATGAAGTTGTTGCGGCCGATGATTTAATGAAACGTTCGCTGGAAATTGCTTCTCAGATTTGTGAGAACAGGTTTGACATGATTACTACTGTCAGGGATCTGATCAACTACAGGGATACGGCTTCAATGGGGCAGGCTCTGGCTCACGAGAGGGAGAGATTCAGAAGATTTGTTAAAAAGAATATGCCGGGTCTTAAAGGTTCATAGTGATTCAATGGGGTTCCATGAGATATAAGTGAGTATATTTGAGTTGTAGGCATCCATACTTTTCTTTTTTTTCTCGATTACAAGATTCAGGTTGTAGATAAATTCCATTCCCATATCATCAAGCCTCCCTGTGAGCCTGTTGAACACGTTTCTCGGGAGGTAGTCGATGAAATTTGTAGCGCGAATCAGTGCTGATTCATTTTTAAGAATTTCTCTCATCAGATTAATATCTATCTGAAGTATTATGTTGCTCAGTGAAATATTAATCTCTGTAAGCCATGAATTTTCGAAATTTAGAAGCGGTACTATGCTGAAAACTGTAAGTATCCAGTTGATTTCTTTTATGCTTTTATGGATATTTATATTTTTTTCAAGATGGAGAAGGATAAACGTCATCTCTTCCATATTTTCAGGGAGCCTGTTGCTGCAGATTTCCTCAGTATTAAAGTTTTCTGCATATTCCACCAGTTCTTTCAGGCCGTTTGATATATCTTTTACGGAATTCCAGTTAAGTCCGGATTTAGATGAATATTTCATCCCTAACAGGGCGGCGGATTTAATATATCCGGATGAAGTATTTCTGAATATATTGTAAAAATAATCCAGGTGAACCTGTTCTGTAAAGTATAGAAGGGTTTTCAGTATATTCTTCTCAAGATTTGTTATATCCTCTGATTCAGCTATAAGGAGAGGGATAAATTCTTTCAGGTTTTTTCTTCTTATGATTATGAGATCTTCGGTGTAAAGGGGGCGGTTTTTAAGGTTTGCCTTATATTTTTCACAGTCGGCAAGTGCTTCTAATGTAAGGGAAAACCTTGAATACAGGTCATCTGTTATGTAATCTTTTATTTCAGAGATTGTATCACTGCTGCCGCTTAATTCAAATATAATCTGGTCAAGGATTTCTATAAAGTTGATCTCTATTTCATCGGAGAGATTCAGGCTTCCGGGGGTAATATATTCTCCAAAATGCTTTATCCCCAGGGCTGCAACACTTTTCAGTGCGTCGCTTCTGGAGGTCGTTGAGGTTATTATGGAAAAATATTCCTTCAGTGATGGTTCTATGTTTTTAGAGTTAACTCTGTTCATTGAAATTATTTCTGTAAACTCTACTTCTTCTCTTGTTCATTGATTTATGTCAGTTAAATGTCCATTATTTTTTTAAAACTCTAAAAAAATATTATAATATAAAAATAATTTGACTGTAATATTTTAATGATGAATACTAAATAACCGTATGATTAAAGGTCAGTATTACCCGGCATGTTCATAAAATGGATATAAAAAGCGCTATTGAGCAGAATTACAATTCATTCATTAATTTCAATGAACTGAAATACCAGAGATTTCAAAGTCTCATTACCAACAGTAATGTGAAAAAAGTGGTGAATGCAATCCCCGCCATACTCTGTATGAATGACAGAAGAGTCCCGGGGTATGTAGAAGGAAACGTCCCCTGCGGCGTGGCTGGTTATGTGCCTGATCAGGATGTTATCAGATATATCCGCGGAAGATTCGCCGTGGATTATTCACCGGCATCTTCAAAAAACTTTATAGAGATGCTCTCCTTAATGGGGAGTGTGGGAACTATAGCATACAATAAAAAATCGGATTTCGATTACTGGGCCTGTGTTGAAAGAACACGAATCGATGAAAAGAGATATGCCATGTTCTGCCGCAAGATTGAGGATGTGCAGAGATGGGCAATAAAAGAAGCGGGAATTGAAGTTCATATTTTTATTAATGATATCCACAATCTGAAACAGAATATTTTTGCTGAAGATGATGAAGAGGGATTCGGTTCCACAGTTGGTGCTGTGCTTAAGGATGAGTTTTTCAGGAGTTCAATCATTGTATCAGGCAAAATACCTTTCTGGTGGGTGGTGCCGAAATTTGCCAATGACTCGGAGTATGAAAAGATATTTGAATCTCTCCCTGAAGAGGAGAGGGATGAAAAATTTATAGATATAGGTAACCTTTATAAAATTTCCAGGGATGATTTTTTAGGTGCAGCCCTTTTTCAGCTCATAAAAGCAATCGGCAATCCGTTTAAATCTATACTTAAAATCGGGATACTTGAGCGTTATCTTTTCAGCGGGGATTCTACACTCCTCCTTTCACACAAAGTGAAGGCATCAATTCTCAAAGGGGATGCGGATCTGACCACCCTTGATTCATATCTGATGATGTTTAACGAAGTTTACAGGTATTACGAAGAGGTTCTTGATGATAAATCTCTCCTGAAAATACTGCGACAGAACCTATACCTGAAAATTGATCCTCAGCTGACAAAATACGCAGCAATGAAGGACAGGAAAAACCTGCCGTACAAGGTTGTTATGATGTTCAGCGTTGTGAGCGAATGGGGTTGGGGAATAGATGAAATTCGCGATCTGGATGATTTTGAAAGCTGGGATTACAACAGGATAATTCAGTTCTGGAATAATATTAAAAAGTTTATGCTCCTTTCATATCAGAAGATTTCAAAGGCGATGCCTGAGATGAACCTTCAGAGCAAGATATCTGCTTCCGATTTTAAACTCCTCTCAAGCAAACTTAAGGCGAATTTTTCCATTGAGCCGGATAAAATCGAGAATTTCATCACCTTTAAGGACACTCCCAATGAGTCGTATCTCTGTATTGAGCCTGACAATAAGGGAATGAAGGAGAATGCATGGAAGCTTTATAAAAAGCTCAGGATTGACAACAGAAATGAAAGGGAGATAAGCATAAGAACTGAAGAAGATCTTGTTAAGCTCCTTTCATGGTGTGCCATAAACCAGCTTTATGAGCCCACATTCAGCCGGGTCTTCTTTGAGTCGGGCTATAACTATATCAATAAAAACCTTGTAATCGAACTGCTTAACCGTATCTGCGAAATGTTCAGCTCAGGAAATGTGCATCTGGGTAACAGCTATTTTCTTCAGCCTCCGCGTACCCTTAAAAACATGATAATAATGAATTTTAATGATACAAACGCCAGCTCCATTAACTCTTTCTATCATCTTTATATGAATACCTGGGGGGAGTCCTTTCTTAAAAAGTATTCATCGCAGTCTGACCTCGTGATGATTTTTTCCAAGGTGATAAAGGACAGTGTCCATTCTAAAAAGGAGTTTGATGAGTTCTGCTACTTTTTTTCACCCGAACCTCACAGGAAAGTTTACAGGAGTGTTGAGAAGATGTTCAGGACGGCCCATGATTTTTTTATCAGGGGTAAACAGTTTTATAATCAGAGGCTCCTTACTGTAATTGACAATACACTTGTGTGTGTCACGCGTGATGATAATGAACTTACAGTGGCTTCTTTCAATACTGTTTTTGAAATGTTAGGTTATGTTTCACAGCGTCCATTCAGATATCCGGAGATAAGAATATATTCGGAAGACAGCAATAATCTTGCCATGATAGATGAGATGTATGCCAAAAGATCAATAAACGGCATTACTCTCGTTTACGAAGACAGGCAGAAATATGCGGTTTTTTATGTAATGGATGAAAACAGTAATATCTTTACATTTATAAAAAAGAAAAATGGCGTGGATCTCCTTGCCTATATGTACAGGTTTTGTCTGAATACTATGAAACGGGCAAAAAGTTCCGCCACAGGGAGGACTCTCCAGGATCAGATCACATGTTTCAGGCTTGATATAGACAGATTCGGCAAATATAATTTCAGGGACGAAACTAAAAATCTCATGCAGTTGGATGTAATAAACACAACATTCGGCGGAGCTGTAATGTCTGACGTGATCTATAAAGACGGGCAATCCTATTATATGATCAGGAAGGGGGATATTAAGGTGGGGCCTGTGCAGCTTGCGAATCTTCCGGATAAAATAAAAGCTGCCGGTTTGGGTTCAACTCCCCCTGAAATTATTGATATTAAATTTCACAACCTTAACGCAGAAAAGGCTGAATGCGGAACCATGATCTATTTCATGGAGAAATTCAGAATGGAAAAGATCACCGGATCAGCAATGTAATATCAGTCTGCAGGGAAGTTTTCCCGGAAAAATCTCACTTTTTTCTCTTTTTCAAGGGTCTTTCTGTTCAGCGTTCCCTTTTCAAGAGCCACATCAAGAAGTTTTATCCCGGTGTCATCCGTAGAATCGCTGTTATCCTCTGCTGCTTCTTTCTCTTCCTTCAGGGCTTTAATGTCAGTTTTTGCTTCATGTTTCGGTTCAGGTTTTTGTTCAGCTTTAAGAGAGCTGAATTTTGCGTCAATCTGGTCCTGGGTAAGCATGGGGATATCGTCATCGTCAGGTATAATTATCTGTTTTTTTGCCGGCGCAGCCGGTTTTGCAGCTGCGGGCGCAGATTTTTTCTTTTCAGGCTGACTTTTCCCCTTTTTTACAGGTTTCTGAGGTTCATGGATTGCATGCAGCGGTTCAGGAGCGGCATCCTCCTCCCCCTCAAGAGCTGCAACCATGTTAGCAGGGGGATTTGAAATTGACAGTCCGAGAAGTTTATTCCTCTCATCCAGAAGAATATTAATCTGTTTTTCGATAGTCATATATATAGGGGTTGTAAAGGATTTATCCCTGGCTATTGATTTTTCAAGTTTACGAAGCTCTTTTATATCATTATCAATTGTTTCGATTCTTTTCAGAATATGAACGACTTTCATAGGTGGACCTCTTGCTATTGTTTTGAGGGAGATTTAAAAAAGTATACAGAAATATTATTTTATAAGTCAATAAGTTTTTAAAATATGTCACATAGCTCCCGGTAAAACCCATTTCTAATTTATTATTGACATTTCATTTACCGGACATAAAAGGGTAAGTTGAGATTTAACCTCAGGGAGTTCAAAAGTGCCATCCGTAACAGATTATACAGATTCTAAGTACATTAAAAAGCTTGATGCCGGAGATAAATTCCAGGCAATAGAGGAACTTGCAAGAGTTTTTGAAGGGAGCGGGTTCTGCAGTGATATTGATCTACTCATAAATGCCCTTAAAGAGAGGGAGGAGATTATGAGTACCGGTATAGGATTTGGAATTGCAATACCGCATGCCAAGATAAACAGTGTCAGGGAGATGGCCTTTGCTGTCGGGATTTCTGACACGGGTATCGATTTTGATTCCATGGACGGGCAGCCTGTTAAACTTATTATACTTGTTATTGCAGGTGAAAAGCAGCACAAGGATTACCTCCGGCTTCTTTCGAATATTATGGCTATACTTAAAAAAGAGCCTGTTAAGGAGAAGATTATAGGTGCAGATTCTCCGGAAGAGATTGTAGAGATTTTTAATAACCAGATTTAAATTGCCACGTCGCGATGCCTGTCCTGAGCTCGCCGAAGGGCTCCTCGCAATGACATAAATCTATTAATAATTCATATAAAATATATTTCTAACCCTTGGGAGTAAAAACTAAATGGCTGAAAGAGATTACAACTTTACTGAAATTGAAGAGAAATGGCAGAAGACCTGGGAGGAGAAGGGGAGTTTCCTCAATAAGGTCGATAAGAATAAACCGAAGTACTATGTTCTTGAGATGTTTCCCTATCCCTCCGGAAGGATCCATATGGGTCATGTTCGTAACTATACAATCGGCGATATTGTTGCACGTCATAAAAAGATGAAGGGGTTCAATATCTTTCATCCCATGGGATGGGATTCCTTCGGACTTCCCGCGGAGAATGCGGCGATAAAGAACAATACCCCTCCATTCAAATGGACATCAGAGAATATTGCAAATATGAAGACGCAGCTTAAGAGACTCGGTTTTTCATATGACTGGACCCGGGAAGTGGGGACATACAGGCCTGAGTATTACAGGTGGAACCAGTGGATCTTTTTAAAGATGCTGGAGAAGGGGCTTGCGTATAAAAAAGTATCATCTGTTAACTGGTGCCCGGAGTGTCAGACTGTTCTTGCTAATGAACAGGCTGAAAACGGCGTATGCTGGAGATGCGATTCGGAAGTTACGCAAAAGGAGCTGGAGCAGTGGTTTTTCAGGATTACCGAATATGCCGATGATCTTCTGGCCGGGCATGATGAGATTGCGGACACATGGCCTGAGCAGGTTCTTACAATGCAGAAGAACTGGATAGGCCGTTCCACGGGGCTTAAAGTGAATTTTAAGCTTGAGACAGGGGAGGACTTCCCGATTTTTACAACACGGCCTGATACAATTTTCGGTGTTACATTCATGGTTATCGCGCCTGAACATCCTCTGCTTGAAAAGGTCGCTGATCAGAAAGTTAAGGATTTTATTGTAAAATGTAAATCCCAGTCAATGGTTGACCGTACATCAGAAGATAAAGAGAAGGAGGGGATTGATACCGGGCTCAAGGTAATTAATCCTTTTACAGGCGAGAAGGTTTCTCTTTATGTGGGGAATTTTGTTCTGATGGAGTATGGCACAGGGGCAATCATGGCTGTACCCGGTCACGATGTGCGTGACTTTGCCTTCGCGAAAAAATACGGCATCCCGATGAAGATTGTAATAGATAAACCGGATGCGCCGTTGAAACCTGAAGAGATGACTGAAGCATATACCGGTGAAGGTGTATGTGTAAATTCAGGGGAATTCAGCGGACTGAATAATAAAGAGGCCATAGAGAAAATAGCAGACTACGCTGAGAAAAAGGGTATCGGCGAAAGAACTATAAATTACAGACTCAGGGACTGGGGTATATCCCGCCAGAGGTACTGGGGATGTCCCATTCCTGTTATTTACTGCGATAAATGCGGCACTGTGCCTGTTCCGGAGAAGGACCTCCCGGTAATTCTCCCTACAGAGGTTGACTTCAGGGGGGATTCACAGTCTCCTCTTACAAGGATGCCTGAGTTTACAAAAGTGAAATGCCCTGAATGCGGCGGTGACGCAAGACGCGAAACTGATACAATGGATACATTCGTTGATTCATCATGGTACTATGCGCGGTATTCCTCTCCATGGAGCGATAAAATTTTTGACGAAGAGGAAGTGGCATACTGGATGCCTGTTGACCAGTATATCGGAGGGATAGAACATGCTGTTATGCACCTGTTATACGCAAGGTTCTTCTCAATGGTGCTGAATGATCTTGGTCTCCTGAAAACCCGGGAGCCGTTTAAAAAGCTCCTGACGCAGGGTATGGTTATTAAAGACGGATCAAAGATGAGCAAATCGAAAGGGAACGTGGTTGATCCTGATGAAATAATAAAGAAGTATGGAGCTGATACAGTAAGGCTTTTCATGCTCTTCGCATCTCCTCCGCAGAAAGATCTCGACTGGTCAGACAAGGGCGTTGAAGGGAGCTACAGGTTCCTGAACCGCGTATGGAGATTCATGCAGAAGAACAGGGAGCTCTATGTTCCGGGTTCAGCCGTTAAGAATGAGGAACTTTCTGCTGAATTGAAAAAGCTCAGGATAGAACTTCACCGTACAGTTAAATTTGTAAGCCACGACATCGAGGAGAGGATGCAGTACAACACTGCAATCGCAAGGATGATGGAACTTACAAATGCTCTTTACGCGATACCTGAGGATGAACTGAAGAGCGATACAGGTAAAAAAGTATTTTCTGAAGTTGTTGAAAAATTTATCCCTATTATGAATCCCTTTGTCCCTCATTTTGCAGAGGAGATGTGGTCGGATTTCGGGAAGAAAAGTTTTCTCGCTGACGAGAAATGGCCTGAATTTATCGAAGAGCTTACAGTTCGTGATGAAATTGAAATTGTATTTCAGATAAACGGGAAGATAAAGACTAAGGTTCATGTGTCATCAGATATAAGCGGGGATGAAATGAAGAAACTCGCGCATGCAGATCCTAAGATGGCTGAAAATATTTCCGGGAAACAGATTGTTAAGGAGATAGTTGTACCGGGCAAGCTGGTGAATATAGTAGTTAAATAAAATATAAAAAAATACCCGCCTTCATATGTATGGTGTTAATCTCCGGCGGGTATTTTTATACTGTTAAACCGTTCGGGAATGAACGGTTTTTTTATTCATACATCCTTTCTATTTCACAGAGGATGCGATAGGTCTCATCAATATTACCCTCCCTGTTTCTGCGCATCCAGAAAGAGAGAAATGGAGAGGAGTAAAATGACGAATAGCGATCAATCTTTAGTTTTTCGCTAAGCATCTCCGCAAGGTCATATCCTGAAAAACCATAAGCGCTGTTTCTGTATTTTTCAAGGACTTTTGCCGGCGCATCAGTCCTGACAGCGCCTGTTTCAGTATAAATTCCGGAGTAGAAAGCGGATAATTTTTCCCGTACTCCGTCAATCTGGTGAAGTCTGTTGTAACAGCCGATAAGACCTGAAACATAATCACGTCCGCCTGAAGCATTATACTGGTCAACAGAAATCAGTCCTTTCAGTTTAGGCTTCGCAATTCTGAAGATCCTTGATATGTTTTCAGGACTGCGTTTTATTCGGTAGCATGCGTACGCCATAAGTCTTTCTTCTGAAGAGGGTTTTGGTTCATCTCGGTAGTACCCCTGGTGTCTCTCTCTTTCGTTAACAAAATCAGGCAGAGCGTTATAGATGTTCCAGAAATAATTAGTGGAAATCCATGATCCCTGAATCCCTCTGATGCTGAATATTTTTTCCTTTATAAAAGATATAAAAACCTCATGGCTTTTTTTATCCAGTTCAGCAAGGTTTCCGGTATTAAGAAGGGTTTTCATCTGCTCTGAAAATTGCGCGGGGAGGTCATAGTAAAATGTGGCAACTTTACCTTTATCTGATTTCGTGCCGGTATAATTCCCGGACTGATTTCCCGCGCACATTACAAAAATAATGGAAGCGGTAAGAATTATTGAAGCGATTAACTTGCTTTTCATGCGTAGCCTTTGTTCAGATTGTCTGATTCATATAGATTAAAACGTGCAAAAATATTAGTCAATAAATTTAATGACTTAATCCCGGCATTTTTCCGGCAGTAATATTTAAAAATAGTTGTTTTAAAAAAGTTTATTTAATGTTTTGTTGTAATTAATCTCTATACTGGAAGGTTTTAATGAAAATTGCAATAGCATCAGACCATGCTGGTTTCAGGCTCAAGAATATAATAAAGAATCATTTTAAAGAGCATGATTTTAATGATGTGGGTACACATTCGGAGGATTCCTGCGATTATCCTGACTATGCAAAGCTCGCAGGGGAGGAGGTGGCCTCCGGAAAGGCTGATGCGGGTATAGTAATATGCGGAACAGGTATAGGCATATCAATTGCTGCGAATAAAGTTAAGGGTGTCAGGGCTGCTCTATGTACGCATGAATTTATGGCCGAAATGTCGCGAAAGCATAACAATGCCAATGTTCTTGCCCTTGCTGCACGTGTAACAGGGGATGATCTCGCCATAAAAATTGCTGAGGTCTGGCTTAAAACTGATTTTGACGGCGGCCGTCATGAAAGACGTGTTGAAAAAATCGGAAAAATTGAATCCTCCTCGTAAATCTGCCGATAATGGAGATATGAAACTCTCTGTTACTAAAAATCTGATTATTATTCTGATTTCACTGACTTTTCTGGGTCTCGTAAAGAGTTCAACTGAAGTTGTCGGGATATCTGATTTTCCGGAAAGGTATCTTGTAAATGTGACAAAAAAAATTCTCCCTGACGGCAGCCCGGCGTACAGCATAAGTAATATAAACTACTCAGCAACAGCCGATTCTCTTTCAACAGATCTTCTTTTGAAATTCGACAGGGAGCCCCTGAGGTATGTTAAGGATGATTCCGGAAAATATGAAATATACTCTTCTGATTACAGTTTTATCAGCAAAAGTGATGGAATAGGCAGGGGGTGCGCATCTTTTTTCAAGAGAGGGCATGGCGTTTACATCAGCACCTCAGAGGGGCTGTGGCTTGGAAGCATTGATGATCTCGGCTCCTTTAATATAGAATTCAGAATGAAGCCTGTCCAGACGAATTCCGGAGTTCTTTTTGAAAGAACCGGTTATTTTTCAGGCATGAAGAAAGGGATAGAGATCCTTTTAAAAAACGGGCGTATTGCTGTATACATGCATAACATGTTCAGGACCCCTGACGGCAGTCTGAAGAGTGCCGTATTAAACAGCGGAGATTCTGTAAAGAGAGGGGAGTGGTGCCATTTCAGTCTCAGCTTTGACCGGGTGTCAGGACGGCTTGCTAAGTTTATAAACGGGGATGAGGATGGTGTTTTATGGATGACAGATACAGGAGCATCGGGCGGTCATTCTTTTACTCCTATGTTCGGCCATGTTGATGAGAGTGATGGCAGCGTAAAAGGGACAGACCTCCCGCTTGCAGTTATCGGCAGAAATTATAATGGTCTCATTGATGAGTTCCGTATTTCTTACAGGGATTTTGATTCACTTAAAAACAGTAAAGATGTTGCAGTCAGCAGGTATAAGGGAGTCTCCGCTTCGGGAAGGGTACCGTATAACAGAGAGGGTGTGATTACCGGCGATGTCGGCATATTCCCTACAACGGGAACTTCCATAACTGACTTTGACTGGGATGAAATCAGTAATGATGGGACTTTTATATGGATGGAAATACGTACTGCGGATAGGACTTTTGATGCGAGGGATAACTCGTTAAAGTGGTACAGGATTACAAACAGCCAGAAAGGCATTTACAGGGTTAAGGGTGAGGCTTCTGAATTTCTGAAGGGTAAATATTACCAGTGGCGCGCTCACCTTATTGCTTCACCGGATGGATCAGCATCACCTCTCCTGAAAAAGATCACAATTAAATACAGGGCTGATCATGCTCCTGATGTGCCTTCGCTTGTGGAAGTCGCTGAAGCGGGGGACAGGTATGTTGTACTCAGATGGAGAAAAAATGTTGAGCATGATCTTATGGGTTACAGGATCTATTACGGCACACGCAAAGGTATTCATGACGGTATTATTTCTACTGTGAAAGGGGGCTTTATCACAAATGATCCTGCCGGCGGAAATTATGTAAACGTCAGGATTGATAATGACCTGATTGAAGAGAACAGAAAATCAGATAAGAGAGGAGTTCTGCTCTATCCTTTTCTTGAAAATACAGTGCTGTACTATTTTTCTGTTACAGCTTATGATTCTTATAAACCTGGTACAGTGTATAATCATGAATCGAATTTATCCCCCTCTGTATATGCGCGCCCTTATGCAGGGTCTGAAATAAAATAGACTCTGCCCGGTTGTTCAGCCTGAACAGCCGGAAACTATCCTTCATTAATTTCCTTATTGACTCCCTTCTAATTGAATTTTTAAGTGGTTTATAATGAAGAGTATTGAGGTATTCCTGTAATATTTTAAGACTCTTTTTTTAAATTATTTCTGTTTTACACGGATTATGCAATACTAACTCAACTGGATTATGGTTACTGAAAGAATAATGAGCATTAAAAATTTAAATATACCTGAAAGGCTCCGCAAACCGCTGAAAGAGTTTACCGGTACCTTTGAAAAGAGCGGATTCGACTGCTATCTCGTTGGTGGCTGCGTACGCGACCTGCTTCTCGGACATGATACTTATGATTATGACTTTGCTACAAATGCAAGGCCAGAGCAGGTTATGAAGCTTTTCAGGCGTGTTGCTCCTACCGGTATAAAGCACGGCACTGTTACCGTTCTTTTCGCGGGAATGGAGTTTGAGGTTACAACATACAGGGCTGACGGCAGGTACCTTGACGGCAGAAGGCCTGAGTCGATCTCCTTTTCTGACACCCTTCAGGAGGATGTTCTGCGGCGCGATTTTACAATAAACGGTCTTGCCTATGATATGAAAAAAGATGAGATTATCGACCTTGTGGGCGGTATTGATGATCTTGACCGGTGTATAATAAAGACTATAGGCAGCCCTCTGGACAGGTTTGGTGAAGATGGTCTCAGAACCTACAGGGCCTGCAGGTTCTCAGCAAAGCTCGGTTTTGAAATTGAGATTTCAACTTTTAATGCAATAAGTAAAACTCTTGATGTGGCGGAGAAAGTCTCTGCTGAAAGGATCAGGGAGGAGCTGATGAAACTCCTTGCTGCTGATACACCGTCCAGGGGATTTGAGTATATGAGACGTTCAGGCCTTATGAAACTTTCGCTCCCTGAACTTGATGCGTGCTATGAAATTGAACAGAACAGATTCCATGCTTATGATATATATTATCACAGTTTATATTCCTGTGACGCAGCGCCAAAGGATAAGCCCCTTGTGAGGCTTTCCGCACTTCTTCATGACATAGGGAAGGTGAGTACACGAAAACAGACAGAAGAGGGGGAGTACACTTTTTACAATCATGAAGTTATCGGTGCCAGAATGGTGAGAAAACTGATGAAAAGGCTTAAGTTCTCCAATTCCGAAATAGAGATTGTGAATAACCTTGTGATTAACCATATGTTTCATTATACGGATGACTGGAGCGACGGAGCTGTAAGGCGTTTCATGAGAAAGGTGGGAGTTGAAAATATTCCGGATCTATTTGAACTTCGTGAAGCTGACAGAATCGGAAACGGCACAAGGACAGGTCTCCCTGAACCGATAAAAAAACTGCAGGAGAGAATTGATGCTGTTATTGAAGCTGAAAATGCCATAACAGTTCGCGATCTCCGGATTAACGGCAACATAATCATGGAGAAGTTTGATCTTAAGCCGGGCCCCCTTGTCGGCCGGATACTCCACGAACTCCTTGAGATGGTCTTAGATGAACCTGAAATGAATAAAGAAAATCTGCTTATTGAAAAAGCGGAAGAGATATATAGTAATTTAAAAAATGAAGCCGAGGGATGATTCTGCTGTAATCTCCCTCTCTCCCCCTGTTTCAATAACTGCCCCCCTTGCGTGGAAAGAGAGATTCTCTCTCTTGTACCTGAGTTTTACCGCACCCCCTTTTGCCGAATCTCTGTAAAGGGATGTGCACATTTCAGCCTCGGCTGCCGGGATAATAGCAGCGTAAATTCCATTTTCATTGCCTGCACGTATATCTGTGTAGCCTGCGGAAAAGATGAAGTTATTAAAGAACAGATATTTCAGCTCACAGGCTGAAACTGTTGCCTTTTCTGAATTTTCTCTCTGAATGTCTGACTTCATTCTGAAGAAAAAATTCCATGGAAGAGTTAATAAAACGGATGACGAGACTTTGATTTTCTCCTGTTCAAGGTCATCGCTGTAGTTTCTCACCCTTGCTGCTGTAAAATCCAGCTTAATCCATCTGTACGGTCTTATTCCGGAATAGAACTCCTCCCTCACTGTTCCCCCGGGACAATCTGAACTATATGCAGGATTTATGTTTTTTTCGCTGAAAAACAACGCTCCGAATTCTAATTTTTTAAGAGGAATGATTCCGGTTTTAATTTCAAAAACATTCTCCGGGTTCCTGTCGCCTGATGAGTATTCCGACCTGAAATCGGGATCGCAGTTCTTCCCTCTTACTGAAAACAAAGCCACACTGTTTTTTGCACCGAATCCCCACATGATAGCTTTCCCTGTTACAGGAGCATCGTACTCTCTTAGAGAGAAGGCAGGTTCAATGAAGAATGATATAACATTATCAGAATATTCAATAAAGATTCCACCTGCTTTATATCCTTCTATCCCTGATTTTTTTGCTGTATCATATTCCCATTTCAGATTGTTTCTGCCTGGGGCAAGCAGTTCAGTTTCGAAACCGTAAACCTGAACTGTGAAGTAATCAATGAAAGAAAACCATAGCATCCCTCCGTAATTCAGGATATTTGCATATTCACTGTATTTTGAATTACCTGTTGTCCTTTCGGATAGAGCAGATAAGGAGGATTTAATATAACCCTGCTCCAGTTCTTCTGAAGTGATATACCTCTTCTGTGACGAGATGAAAGGGATACAGCCTGCTGAATATTCATCTCCGGAAGTGTATATTTCCACTGCAGTTCCGGAAAATGATGCTGAGGGATTAGTTCCTGTTGAGGGTACAATTGATTCATCATGAGATACAATCATTGATTTAGAAAATGAATCGGATGATATAAATTTTTTCCTACCCATAATCAGCCCTGAACCGAATCTCAGATTATAGTTGCCGGCTATAAAATCAAAATGATTATAAATGTTATTTAGCCCTATGTTCCATGTATAATCATTTTTTCCATTATTTATGTCATGCAGTACAGAATAGTTGAATATAAAGGTATCATCGATATTTTCCGATAAGCGGATCCTTGCAATCTGAGAGGCCTCTTCATCACTGTAATTGATAATGTCGCGGGTTGTTTCGGCATGGATGCATGTCCGGCTTTCATATCCGTAACCCGGATTACGGATGATCTGTTGAATCATAATCGAAAAGAGAATGAGACTGATTATATGAATGAGTTTTACGGTGGAGCGTTTCATCTGGAGCAGGTTCTCCTGATTATATCCTTCTGTTTTTCTGTCAGTGAATTTTCTTCGGCCAGAAGAGATTCAATATCTACTGTGTGTGCTGATTCCGGCAATTCGCTGTACCTGATTGCAGTTGAGGCAGGAATACCTTCTTTTACCATTATCCGGAATCTTGTCCTGATCCTTTCTTTGGGAGGAATATATATTTTATTTTTTTTACGGTATTTAGTGGAGTTATCTTTATCCTCTATGCGGGAATCCCGTGCGAGGCCGTAGCAGTTTCTTTTTATGGATGAAATTTCATTATTATCAAGTCCGATACGTCTGAGCCCCTTTTCTGATATAGGGCCTATTTTTGATCTGTAAAGAATTATCCTTTCTGATGATCGGCTGCACAGGCCTGGGATATTTTTTATCTGATCAGGCGGCGCACTGTTAATATTAATTTTTTTGTCAGTAGTATAAATGGAAGGGGTGCTGTATTTTATGGTTTCAAGTTCTGAAACGGAAGATAAAGTTATACTGAACGAATGGGTGTAGCCGAGATAGGGGTGGGATGAGAGGGAGTATGTTGCGTTCAGGTGTTTAAGCATTATAGTTAAAGATGCCGCGAACCTTGTATCTTCAGGGGTATACCCGCCTCGGAGGTGAAAAAAAGCAGCAGGGGATACCCCCGCTGAGAATGAATTAATATATCCGGCAGCAGTATCTGTAATATTCCATGATAGAGAAAATCCTGTGCAGGGTTTAACCAGTATTCCACCGCTTCTTTCCGGGTAGAGTTCATATTTATTACTTTCTGCTGCTGCGGCAGATATGGAGTTCTGTATAAACGCGATAGTTATCCATCTGAAAGGAGTGATTGCTCCGCCGATATCACCATCATACATTGTATGACTGAAATTCTCTTCATCTGTATCTATGTCCAGTTTATAAACTGAAGCAGTGAAGCCGGTATTAAGTATTTTTAATGGAGAGAATCCTGCTGCGGCAGAGAACCGGTTCTCCCTGTAAAAATCTGTACCGAATGAATGGCCGAGAAACTGAATTCCCCACTCCTCCCCTGAATACTTTATTCCTGAAGTATAAGAGTGCAGAGCTTCTTCTGAGTATGGCCGTGAACCGCATACGGAAATAGTATATCCTTTTTCACCGGTAACAGAGAGAGGATTACGATAGATGCCCGGAATTGAAAATGATTCAGCTGCAGTGGTGAAGGGGAATAGGGACGCCGGTTCATTGCCGCTATACTCAAATGCTGAAATCAGGATAATCATTGAATAGATAAGAGTAGCCTGCATGTTTTACCTTCTTAGTAATACAAGGTAGATGGTTGATTTATCACTGCGACCTTCAGCATAGAATTCAAGTTTTACAGGATAGAGCCCTGTAAGCAGTTTTCCCTTGAGTTCAGAAGCCCTGATATTAAGTGTATGAAAGCCCGGTGTTAATTCCCTGAGAAGATCTGATGAATATATACCGGAGCCGGCGGCGTTAAAAATTCTGATTTTCACTGAGCATTTTTTATGAACCAGAATTTTTACAGGGATTATACCCTGTTCTCTGTCCGGCCTGTATATTATTCTGTCTGACAGAGGTTCCGCAGTTTTTTTGTTCCCGTGAATATGGTTAACAATGTTATCTCTGCCGGGAGTGGAATATTGTGTAAGGATAAAATCATCAGGTGAATTTGTGTCTGCGGCTTTTTTCCGTGACAGCGTGGAGTAGCTGTTCATGCCGTTTTCGCCTATATAAGTCATACAATCCTGGGGGTTTGCAGATGAACAGGTGATCCACTCCCCTGAATCTGACGCGTATTTCATGTACCCTGCGATTGTACTGTTAACAGATCCGTCCCTGTTGGAGAAAGCCGCGAAGTCAATAATTCCGCCGTTTGCAGGGTCGTCATCAGTATCAATTGAAACAACGCAATCTGTATTCCATAAACCGTAATTATTGCAGTAAAGATCTCTTACTCCATTGCCGTTAATGTCTCCTGCTGCATCTGTTTCATCAGTCCCGCCTGAAGAACTGAAATGAATTACCGCAAATCTGTCGTCATAAGGAGTTTCGGGAATATCTTTCCCTCTCAGTGTGACAGGGGAGCCGGCAATCTTTTCATTGCTGCCGTAATACATGGTAACAAAAAGTCCTGATATATCAATGGCAGAGACATCTTCGGAAACCTTTATCTCGACCCAGTCAGTACTCCCGCCTGCGGAAATTTCATTTATTAAAATTTGCCCGTAGCAGCGGGATACAGATATAATAATAAGAGTGGTTATAATTATTTTTTGCATTAAAGTTTACCCTTTTCAAATTGAATACGATTGCGGGAACGGGATTTAAAAATTTTTTTACAGAGGGTTGTGTTTAAAATTAATTATTTTCTGCATTAACTAATGAATTTTCTATTTATCGTAAAGAAGAGGGTTTTATGCTTGAAAGGGTTTGCAGAGGGGGGTTAGCTTAAGTGTAGTTTATCCTGAAAAATTAAAGCTTCAAAAAATCCTTGATTAATGAGGTACTGAATATGAAGTTGCGATTTCAGCATGTTTTAAGACTTTTTAAGGTGAATCAGCTTAAAAAAGTCTGTTTTACTGCAGTTTAATAAAACCTGGAGATGAATTAATGGATATTGATGATATAATGTCAGAAGGGGGGGATTTCTCGATAGACGCCGAGATTCTGGAAGGGGATCTTCTCGCTATTGATCATGTTCTTCCTGACCAGCTTTACCTTATACCTATAAGATACAGGCCGATTTTCCCCGGCATTGTAACTCCTCTTATTATTTCGCAGGGGAGGTTTACCAGGGTAATTGATAAAGTGCTTAATGACTCAAGAACCATAGGCCTTGTGCTTATTAAAGATGATGAGAAGGGTGAAATTGAATTTGAGGATCTTTATAAATACGGCACTGCTGCAAGGGTTCTTAAAAAAATAAATCTCCCTGACGGCGGAGTTAATGTTCTTATAAACAGTGTGAAGAGATTTAAAATCAGGAAAGAAGTTGAGAAGAAAAAGAACCTTGTGGCGGAAGTTGAATATCTTGAAGATATTCTTGATAATAAAAAAGGGAAGATTGAAATAAAAGCATACACCCGAGAAGTTCTTTCAAAGCTGAAACTCCTTTCTGACAATAATCCGCTCTTTACTGAAGAGATGAAACTTACCATGCTTAATGTTGAGGAGCCGGGTAAGATTGCGGACTTTGTAACTTCAATTCTGAATATTGACAAGCAGGAGTATCAGGATGTCCTGGAAACACTGGATGTTAAACAGAGGCTTGTCCGTGTCCTTCATCTGCTGCATAAGGAGATGGAGGTGATGGAGGTCCAGAAAAAGATCCAGCACCAGATAAGCGATAAAATTGACAGACAGCAGCGGGAATACTTTCTCCGTGAACAGCTTAAGGCTATAAAAGTTGAGCTGGGGATGGAGGAGGATGAGCGTACTGTTGAAGTACGCGAGATGAAGAAAAAAGTTGAGGAACTCGCCCTGAAGGGGGAGGTGCTTGATAAAATCAACGAGGAGATTGAAAGGTTTCTCTTTATGGAACCCTCTTCATCGGAATACTCTGTTGCAAAAAATTATATAGATACGGTTCTCTCTCTGCCATGGAATACTGCCACAACGGATTCAATTGATCTTGATAAGGCTGAGAAGATACTGAACAGGGATCACTATGGCCTTGATGATGTAAAGAAGAGGATACTTGAATTTATCGCACTGAGAAAAATTAAACCGGATGCCCGCGGTTCAATCATCTGCCTCGTGGGGCCTCCCGGAGTCGGTAAAACTTCACTTGGTAAATCCATTGCATCAGCATTAAACAGAAAATTTTTCAGAATGTCTCTCGGAGGAATGAGGGACGAGGCTGAGATTAAAGGCCACAGAAAAACCTATATCGGGGCAATGCCCGGCAAGATTATTCAGGGACTTAAAATTACCAAAACCAATAACCCGGTGTTTATGCTGGATGAGATAGACAAGATGGGGCAGAGCTTCCAGGGGGACCCCGCGTCTGCTCTCCTTGAGGTGCTTGATCCTGAACAGAATGTTGAGTTCAGGGATTACTATCTCGATCTCCCCTTTAATCTGAGTGATGTTCTTTTTATAACTACAGCAAACACTCTTGATACGATCCCTCAGGTGCTGGCTGACAGGATGGAGATAATCAGGCTTTCCGGGTATATATCCATGGAAAAATATGAGATTGCGCGGAAGTATCTCCTCCCGAAACAGCTTAAGATGCATGGGCTGGACAGGGACGCGGTAAAGATCAGCAAGGATGGATATCTTAACATTATAAGCGGCTGGGCCCGTGAAGCAGGGGTGCGTAACCTTGAGCGGAATATCGAAAAGATTTGCCGTAAGACCGCAACGCTCATTGCAAAGAATAAAAAGATTCCAGGTGACCCTCTCACTGATGCTGAAATACGTGAGTATCTTGGCACAGAGGTTTATCACGAGGATGAAAAACCGGTGATAAATAAACCCGGAATAATAACAGGACTCGCCTGGACATCCCTTGGCGGAGCGATTCTTACCATAGAATCCATAGCTGTGAAGAGTAAGGGCGGGCCGGGACTTAAACTCACCGGGCAGCTTGGTGATGTTATGACTGAATCAGCAAACATAGCCTATACTTATATAAACCACCTGATGCAGGAGGATGAAGCTGCGAGGAAGATCTTTGAGGAGTTCCTGGTCCATGTCCATGTGCCTGAGGGTGCAACTCCAAAGGACGGCCCCTCAGCCGGGATAACGATGGCTGCTTCAATATATTCCATGGTAACAGGGATTATGGGTCGCAGCGATCTCGCAATGACAGGGGAGCTTACGCTGTCCGGGAGGGTTTTTCCTATAGGGGGGCTTAAGGAGAAGGTAATTGCTGCAAAAAGGGCTGATATAAAACATATAATTATACCATCTGAAAATAAAAAAGATCTGGAAGATATTCCGGATTATGTGAAAAAAGGGCTGACTTTTCATCCTGTTAGTGATATACTTGAAGTACTGGATATCTCCTTCGGTAAAAAGAGGGGAAAGATGAAGAGGTGATCTATGGAGTTCTTTAATCTGATTGAAGTAATTGTGAAGGATATTGTTGATGAGGTCTTAAAAAAAGATGAGGCCCTTCATAATCTTAAAATTCACAGGAATGATATTATAGCTTATATTCTGAACAGGGTGCCTCCGCGTTATGTGACAGGGGAGAGGGGTATTATCCACACAAGGATAGATCCGCGCCTGAAGTTCCAGCAGCATACAGATATCCTTTTTCTTACTTACGAGGCCATTGAGCTCTTTTCAAAGAGGAGAGAAACCGAAGTGGATGAGAATGAAATCATCGGGGACAAAACAGCAGCCATACTCCCGCACATGATCGGTGAAGCCCTTGAAGAGACAACTCTCTCTGTTATACCTGATCTGAAAATTACCCTTCTATATAATGATGAACCTGCTCATATGATGGATTCCGGATGGAAGAATCCGTATCACGGAACAAAGGCCACCAGGGGATATTTTCATTTCTGGCCGAAGTACATGGAAAAGGATATGAAAGATCTCTCTGAAATTGAATTCAGGGTGAAATTTGAACATCCGAAGTTTGATTTAAGAACAGTGAAGGTTAATGTAAAGTCCGGAATGAATAATAATCCCGGGGCCACCCAGTCTATACCTCTTGTTCTGATGAAACTGAAGGATGGAGTGAGCGCTGATTTCCTTAAAGAGGATTAACCCCCGTTTTTAGCAGCAGCCCGCTTCTGCTGAAAAAATTTTTTCAGCAGTGCGGCGGATTCATCTTTTTTAACACCGAAAACTATTTCAGGCCTGTGATTGAGAGCCCGGTTGCCGCAGATATTGAGAACTGTTCCGCATGCCCCGGCTTTTATATCTTCAGCACCGATTATGACACGATCTATTCTTGCATGCACTATGGCTCCGGCACACATGGCGCATGGTTCCTTGGTAACATAAATGTCACATCCGTTAAGCCGTTCGTTGGCAAGCTTTTCGCATGCTCCGCGTATTGCGATGATCTCCGCATGCATTGTGGGATCGTTGAGTTCGCGGTTCCGGTTAAATCCCTCTGAGATAATTTCACCATGATATACAACAACTGCACCCACCGGGATTTCATCAAGAGAGAACGCCCTCTCCGCAAGGCGGAGAGCAGCCTCCATAAAAAAATTGCCGGTCATTATTTAATTTTTCCGGGAAAAAGGAGTACGTCATCAAGCTTTCTTTTCGGGACATGGTGGTTTGCGCTGCTGTCCCTGTAGTATTTAATATCATCTCCGTTGTTTATTTCATTAATCACAACATTCTCTTTCGGGAAACCGAGGGCTATCACAAGTTCAATAGTATATTTATCAGGTATGGCCAGGTCAGAAGAGAGACCATCCCTGTTTACTGATCCTATAATACACCCCCCCATCCCGTGTGAAGCTGCACAGAGAAGGATGGTCTGGGCTGCTATCCCGTGATCCCATTTTACAACCTTTGAAATATCTGTATCATTAAGTATAATTATATAAGCTGCCGGTCTTTCACCTTTTTCAGGCCCGTCCCACTCTGTAAGGTAACCCGCCCATTTAAGGTGTCTGAACACGGTTTCTCTTTCATCACCGTCAACAATAAGGTAGCGGAGAGGCTGAAGGTTCTGAGCTGAGGGGATAAGTCTTGCGCAGTCAGCCATCTCTGTGAGAATTTCGCGCGGGATTGTTTTATCTTCATAAAATCTTCTGTAGCTTCTGCTTTTTGTAACAAGTTCATGAAAATTCATTACTAACCTCCTGAATAATATTATTATGCAGATGTATGGCAGCAGGGTCAATATTTTTTATTTATTGACTGAGTTAAGATTTTATCATTATAATAAAAATATCGATCTATATATTTTTTGCCGTCATTGTGAAGAGCCCTTCGACGAGCTCGGGAGAGGCTTCGCGAAGCGGGAATCTGTTCTTAAAGTTGTCTGATTATTGCAAAAAGGTTTTACTGTCCCGCAATCAGATTATGACGCACATGAAAGTGCTATTGCCGCGCCTTCGCGGACGCAGGGGAGTGGCTTTACTATCTGACGGCCGTTCTCAATGTCGTATTAAAGCTTGAAATAGTTTAAAAATCAACCGGCGGTTATATAATGAAATTTAAAATAACAGGGATTATCTCTTTTTTATCCACTCTATTAATACTATTATCAGTAACTGCATTTGCGGATAATGAATCATTAAAATTATATAATCTTTCGGGTGAAATTAACGCTGTTCATGGCAAGAGCGCTGTTTTTTTTGCAGGAATTGATATACCTGAGGGATATTATATTTACGCTAATCCAAAAGGGCCGGGGACAGGTATGGCTACAGAGTTATACCCCTCTTTCCCTTTTAATTCCGACTTCAGGGAGGTTAGGTACAGCAAAGGGGAAGAGTACAGGGCGGAAGGTGATACAGCTGATGTCAACATTTATAAGAAAAAGACAAAAATAGGAATAAGCTTTATTCCCTCAGATAGAGTTAAAACCGGAACATATAAGGTGAAGCTGAAGGTGAAAGCCCTGATGTGCGGATACGGTGCCTGCACACCCTTTGAAAAATCAATAATAATCCCTGTTAAAGTGGCAGCTGCCGGAAGCCCGCAGGATCTGTCACAGGAACCGGCGATGAAGGAGTTCCTCTCCATGCCGGAAGGGAGCCCGGTATTTGAAACTACTGACGCTAAGAAAATTGTTGAAAGCGGTAAGATGGTTGCCCTTATAAAAAGCTTCAGGTTCTCCCCGGTCTGCCCTGAGCGCGGGGTTTCAGGACTTATTGAAGCGATACTGTTAGGGATACTGGCAGGTTTTATCCTGAACTTTATGCCCTGCGTGCTCCCTGTGGTGAGCCTTAAAATACTCTCTTTCATGGAAAATGCTCATAAGAGCAGAAAAGTTATGCTTATTCAGGGACTTCTTTTTTCGGCGGGTATAATTACAAGTTTTCTTGTACTTGCAACACTGGCTGCCTTCTGGGGATATAAGTGGGGGGAGCTTTTTCAGAACAGGCTGTTTATTGTGTTTATGGCAGCCTTTGTCTTTGCCATGGCACTCTCCATGTTTAATGTATATATCATTAATACCCCCGCATTTACAGGGAAGCTGATCTCAAAAAGGAGAAACATATATCCCGATGCTTTTATTAAAGGTGGAGTGGCGACTCTGCTTGCCACTCCATGCAGCGGGCCGCTGCTTGGCGGAACGCTTGCCTGGGTACTTCAGAGACCTCCTGTTGAAATATTCGCAGTATTCTTTTCAATAGGTGTCGGCATGGCCCTCCCTTATGTAATACTCACAGCGCGGCCGGCACTTATAAAATATATACCTAAACCCGGTGAGTGGACCGAGGTTTTTGAGGAGGTGATGGGTTTTCTCCTTATGCTTACCGCGCTGTATCTTGTCTGGGTATCTGATCTTTCATTCAGGATGAACCTGGTTCTCTTTCTCTTTTTTGTTGCCCTTGGTTTCTGGCAGTATGGAAGATTCGGGAGCCTTGACAGGAGCAGACTTTCAAGGGTTGTCTCCGAGGTTATGCTTGTTGTTATTCTTGCGGGGGGTTATTTTGTCTCCTTCAATTATATACAGAAGAAAGCTGATGCATCAGAGAAGATCCCGTTTTCAATGGAGAGGGTTCTCGCGAACAGGGATAAAGGGATAATCTCAGTAATTGATTTTACTGCTGACTGGTGCCCCAACTGCAAGCTTGTTGAAAAAACGGTTCTGGAAGATGAGAGAATTCTTCGACTTTTTTCAAGAGATGATATAGATTTTATGGTAGCGGACATAACAGTGCCCCATCCCGAAGCTGAAACTCTGATGCGGGGTATGGGGAGCAGCTCAATTCCTTATCTTGCGATAATTCCGCCGGGAGAGGGGTTTGAAACTCCCGCATGCGTAAGGGACATTTATTCAGTAAGAAATGTTATAGAAGGGATTAATTACGCGGGAAAATTTATTAAGAAAAAAGGTAAATAATGCTTAAAGAGAGACTGAATATATTTGATGAACTGAGCAACCTTAAGGCTTTTTTCATTGATATGGATGGTGTGATAAATAAAGGTTTTACGCTGATCCCCGGAGCCAAAGAATTTGTTGATAAACTGATAAAAAGAAAACACAGGTTTCTTTTCCTGACCAATAACTCGTATTTTACAGCAGGAGAATTAAGAAATAAACTGGCGGAGATGGGAATTGAAGTTGATGCGGAAAATTTTTATACTTCAGCCATGGCAACCGCCAGTTTTATTAAACACCAGATGCCCAATGCAACAGCCTATGTTATCGGGGGGAGAGGGCTTAAGTGTGAACTGGAGAAAGTGGGGGTCAGGCTTACAACAAAGAATCCTGATTACGTAATCGTAGGTGAAACAGAGGAGTATGATTACGGCCGGATAACAGAGGCAACGCTTCTGATTGAGGAGGGGGCGAAGTTTCTTGCAACTAATCCGGATATAACAGGGCCCACTCCCCGGGGGCCGGTGCCGGCATGCGGCGCCCTTGTCGCGCCCATTGAAAGGGTAACCGGAGTTACTCCGTATTTTCTCGGGAAACCCAATCCTGTAATGATGTACTGGGCGCGTAAAAAACTTAAAGTCCATACAAGAAACTCTTTCATGATAGGGGACAGAATGGATACGGATATTGTCGGCGGGCTTGAGGCAGGGATGACCTGCTGTCTTGTAATGTCCGGCGTAACATCCCCGGAGGATTTAAGGAGATCCCCTTACCAGCCTGATTATATATTTCAATCTATCGCAGATATCGATCCTGACACAATCCTCTCCAAATGGGACAGAAACAGGAAGTGATTCCTTTTCTGCAACGTATTAAATCTTGACTAAAATCTGAATAAATTTATTCTCGTCCCTCAGGGATATAAATATGAACAGTGATATTTTCAGCAGCCTATTTGATGTAATTGAGGAGAGAAAGAAGAGTTCTCCTGAAAAGTCCTATGTAGCGAAACTTATGCATAAAGGGACAGAAAAGATAAACAGCAAGATTACAGAGGAGGCGGGGGAGGTCTGCGAGGCTGCCCTTGAAGAGGATAAAGGCCACCTGGTATACGAGATATGCGACCTGCTGTTCCATACACTGGTTCTTGCATCCTACAAAGAAATTAAACTTGATGATATACGTGCTGAACTTGAAAGAAGGTTCGGCACCAGCGGGCTGGTAGAAAAAGCGGGGAGAACAGAGAATGAATCTAAGTGAAACAAGCAGAATAAAATTTGCCATTCCCTCAAAGGGAAGGCTCATGGAGCCCACGATTGAGCTTCTTAAAAAAGCCGGATTCAAGTTCAGGGCCCAGGGTAGAAACCTCTACGCCACATGCACCAATTATGATATAGTCTTTATTTTTATCAGGGCTGATGATATACCTGTGCTTGTTCAGAACGGAGTTGTAGACCTGGGTATAACAGGGAACGACCTGATTGCGGAGAGGCGTGCATCTGATGTTATTCAGCTTATGTCGCTTGGCTACGGCCAGTGCAGGCTCTGTGTTGCCGTTAAGGATGAGTGGAAGGATAGCGCACTTGAATCACTGAAAGGGATGAATATAGCAACCTCATTCCCTGTGATGACACACGATTATTTTAAAAGAAACGGGGTTGATGTTCAATGCATTGAGATGAACGGTTCTGTGGAGATTATGATTGCCCTGAATCTTGCCCATGCCATTGTTGATATTGTCGAAACAGGCGACAGTCTTCGCGATAATAATTTGAAGGTTTTCAGTGAAATAGGTTCGTATGAAACAACTCTCATTTCATCAAAAAAGATGGAGAATGATGAGAGGGTTGTCCGCATAAGGAGGCGTATTGAAGGTGTCCTTGTGGCCAACCAGTACAGCATGCTTGAGTACAATATTCATGAAAGCAGACTGAAAGAGGCTGAAAAGATCACCCCGGGTTTTGAATCACCCACGATTTCCAAACTCGATCTTAAAGAGTGGTATTCCATCAAGGTGATGGTAAAAAAATCGGAAGTTGTACAGGTGATGGACAGGCTTGAGGGAATCGGCGCCAATGCCATAATTGAGACTGAGATTGTGAACTGCAGGCTGTAACAACAAGCAAGGGGTTGCAACCCCTTGCTTGTTGTGCCGTATTTTTTTAATTTTTACATTAAAAATTAAAATTAATACTTCATTATTGTAATCTCCCGCGCTGCTTTGCTCCATTTAACCTCTGTTTTGCGATTAATATTGACAATTCCTGATAGTTGAATAGATTTGCATATGTGTGCTACTTTTTTTATTAAGGACTGTGATGGCTTTTTTTAGAATTATATTTTTTCTTCTTCTATTTTTACCTGCGATGATCTTCCTTTCGGGGTGTTATGACGACAGGTTCCTTGAAGCTATGAATGAGGAGGAGGACTTTATTGCCCCTTTTGATGTTGTGCTGAATGATGATGATGCTGCACTTAGAACAACATATTTTGATATACCAGGTGTTGATACAAGCGGAGGTTATACTATAAATCCGGATCCAATGACTGGCAATCCTAATCCTGCAGCCGATGGAGTAGATAATGTTGTTCTTGATAAAAAAACCGGGTTGATGTGGTCTCGGTGCACCGCAATTGATAAAGATAATATTGATACAACAGCTATTTGTTCGGAGTCGCATACACCAATGGAATGGATTTATGCTGCGGAATTTTGTAAGAAAAAAATGAATGAAATGAATGGCGGAACCGGATATGCAGGATATACAAACTGGAGACTCCCGAGAGTTCCGGAACTGATTAGTATTATCAATTATAATAATGAGGATCCGGCTATTGATGCGAGTGTTTTCCCCAATACAATAAGTAATACAAATGAAGGATACTGGACATTCACATCGAAGCTTTTCATTGGTGATTATTTTGAAACGATTGATTACGGATGGATTGTTTTTTTTAATTCATCAAATGCACAGTCTCCTTCTTTTACTAATATAGTTGATTTTAGAAAAAAGCTGAAAACCGATCTGAATTTTGAGAAACAGTATGTCAGATGTGTTAGAGGTGGGATTGAGGATCCATTTTGAAAAGGATATTGACTCTGTTGATTCTATTTATAACGATTCCTCTGGTTGGTGAAAAAATTTATAGAGTTCTTTCAAGGGGGTCTGTTCTTGATAAAAGTACAAATCTTATTTGGACAAGATGCCCTTTGTCATCAGATAATAAACCGATGTATGATTTTAACTGTAAAGGTGACAAGAAACTGTACACATGGGCAGAGGCAAAAGAGGCATGTTCAAATCTGGTGTATGATGGGAGGTCTGATTGGAGGCTCCCTGACATAAGAGAACTCCAGAGTATAATTTTTTATCATCATAAACCGACAAATGCGTCGAACTACAGTCAGGTTGTTGAAGAGGTTTTTCCGAATGCTGTTACCGGTAAAGATATTGATAATGATTATTTAAATTTTTTTGGTACCACAGTGTATTGTTATTATGATACATGCTATCAGCACTACTGGACTTCAACAACGTATATTTCAAATTCAGCTTTAGCCTGGGCAATTAATTTTTATACTGGAATCACCCAATGGGATGTTGCTACAAAATATAAATCAGTCCGCTGTGTAGCCGGACCCTGATCCCTGCCGATAATATCAGTATGAAAATACTGAATAAAAAAATAATCTTACCATCTATTCTCTTCATTGTAATAATCTCCGGATGTTTAACCGGACCTTCTGTAATTGAACATGGAATATTTGCCCCCTCCAGGCATGAATATGTACTCGGTCAGGATGGTGTCTGTTCAATACAGTTTGACGATACCCTTACACTCTGGACTTTTGCTGATACGATACTCGGCAAATGGAAAACCGGAAAAGGCCCTGTTTCATCCCTTGAAAATGATACTGTGACAGAGGGTATGATCTCCAATTCTCTTGCGTGGAGTGAAAAAATAACACCGGCAAATTTTAAAAATATTAAACTTTCATATTTAACAGAAGACGGCAGGCCAACACAATTTATTAAAAACAGGAGCGGAGAGGATCCGCTTTATCACAGGTTCTGGGCTCTTGACGGAGTGAGAATAGGTAACAGAGTTTATGTTTATTATCTTCACATATTTGTTCCGGATTATACAAAGTTTCTTGATTTTAAAGTTCTCTATTCTGGCCTTGCAGTCTGGTATATCCCGGAAGGGTGGAAACCTGGGGATCACGTGAGGTTCAAACGGCTGGGGCCTATGTTCAAGGGGGAGTACCCTGCTTACGGTGCTTCTGTAATGAAAAAAGACGGGTATGTTTACCTTGCGGGGCATTTTAAAAAGGGTGACAGGTTTCCCCTCTCTTTTGCAAGGGTCCGGGAGGATAAAATCGAGGATACAGGCTCCTATGAATTTATCACAGAAAACGGGAAATGGGTGAATGATATTGATTCAGCAGGCGAGTTTTTCGGGGATGTTTCGGGAGAGTGTTCTATCTCATATAACAGCAGTTTGAAGAAATATGTATTAATATATTCAAAAATTTTTACCGGAGAAATTAAAACAGCAACATTTACAGGTTTTGAAAATATAAAAGAAGCGAAACTGGTTACAGTTTATAAGCCGGAAAAAAAAGAGGGGGCCCCTATGTGGCCCTATTCAGGGAAAGAGATATTTTCTGAAGATGGAAGAATTTTTATTATATATATAGATCCGATGATTTATCAGCCGATGCTGATTGAACTTAAACTCTAATCTATATCTACAACAATCATAGTGGCATCGTCTTCCAGCCCTTCACTGTTGAAGCTGCCGGACCAGTTGTAAAGATTCATGAATATTTCGTCAATAAGACGGGACGGCTGTTTCCCTGTATTTTCAGTTATCATCTCCATAAAACGATCTTCACCCAGCAGTTCCCCTGTTTTGTCTCTCTCCTCAATAAGCCCGTCAGTGTATAGAATCAGCCTGTCGCCATTTTTAAGATTTACTGAATGATTGCGGTAGTTCTCCTCCCTATTTATACCTATAAGGCGGCCCCTGATTGTATGTTCTGAGATCTCCCCGGTGTGTCTGTTCTGAATGTAAATGGGCCAGTGTGCAGCATTTGAAAATACCGCTTTCATCTCTTTTGTATCAATAAAAATATAAAATGCAGTGATGAACCTTCCATATATATGTTCAAAGAGCGATGAGTTGATTTTTGAAAGCAGTGCTGCCGGATCGTCAACCCTGTCGTGTGACATGTAGAAAGCGATTTTTACCATGGAGCTTATGAGTGCTGCGGCAACTCCATGTCCGGTTACATCAGCAATCAGTATCCCGATCCTGTGTTCATCTATCTGGAGAAAATCATAGAAGTCACCACCTACCTCCATCATCGGTTCATATTTAGCTTTAATGGAAATTCGATCCATCTGCGGAAGCGTACCAGGAAGAATCGAAAGCTGGATGTTCCTCGCTATCTCAAGCTCCTGTTTTACAGCTATAAATTTTTTCTGTTCTTCAGCAGCTTTTTTCAGAGATATATAGTTTTTCACACGGGCGAGAAGCTCCTCTTTATCAAAGGGCTTGGTGATGTAATCATTGGCGCCCATTGAAATTCCCGCGATAATATCCTCCTTTGTATTTTTAGCTGTAAGGAGAACAACCGGAAGTTCATGGGCACTGTATTTTTCTCTGATTTTTTTGCAGACATCGAAGCCGGAGATTACAGGCATCATTACGTCAAGGAGTACGAGGTCGAAATCCTCCCCTGATTCAATTGCTGAGATTGCCTCTTCACCGTTTGTCAGAAATTGAACAGAGTATTTTTCTTTTGTCAGCTGATTAATAAGTATCTGAAGGTTTACAGGTTCATCGTCAACCACAAGTATTCTTGAACCGGAAAATTCAATGCCGGTATCTGAACTGATAAGCGGGAGTTCCTTTGAAAAGCGGTTTGAAATGTCAGCAGCGGGAACTATGTACGTAACTGTTCCGGCTTTTTCCCCTTCAGGGAGAGTAAAGAAAAATTTTGAACCTTTACCCGGTTTTGATTCAACATGTATTTCTCCGCCATGGAGCATTACAAGATCTTTCGTAATCGCAAGTCCAAGGCCTGTGCCGCCATATTTTCTTGATATTGAACCGTCAGACTGTACAAATGATTCAAAGATGGCTTCATGCATATCTTCATCTATACCTATTCCCGTATCAGATATACTTACTGTTATACGGTTGTTGGAAGAGGTTTCTGAAGTGATTTTTATAAATCCGCTTTCTGTGAATTTAATCGCGTTACCGATTATATTAATAAGTATCTGTTCAATCCGGTTCTCGTCACCTTTAACGAATCTCGCGTTGTCGGCAATTTCATTTAATATTTTTATATCTTTGCCTGAACGGAGGGGGGATAGTATGGTTAAAACCGCATCCGCCATTGAACGGAGGTCTATATTTTTTAAATCAAGATTAATGTCGCTGTTTTTCAGTCTCGAGAAATCAAGTATATCGTCAACGAGGTTCGCTAATCGTTTGCTGCTTTTTGCTATCATTGCCAGTATATTTCTGGAATTATCATTCAGTATGCCGCAGGTACCATCAAGGAGAGATTCGGTAAGGCCGATTATTCCATGTATTGGAGTTTTCAGCTCATGGGATGTGTTAGCCAGGAATTCATCCTTCAGCCTGTCCATTGTCTGAAGTTCTACATTGGCTTTTTCCAGTTCATTTATTTTCTGCTCAATCATTGACGCCATGCTGTTGAATGTATCTGCCAGCTTCCCGATTTCATCCTTTGATCTGATTGTCAGGTCCCTGCTGTAATCCCCGGATTCGATTTTTTTTGCTCTTTCAGTCAGGTGGAGAATTGGTGATGAAATGTATCCACCCAGGAAAAAAGCCACCGCAAGGACAAGCAGCAACAGAAAACCGGACGCGCTGAACATGTAGTATTTAAGCTTTGTAATGTCAGCCAGAGCAACATCCTTGCTGATGAGAATCCGCACAAAGCAGAATGGAGGGCTTCCGGGAAGGCTGCCGCTTTTTACAAACTCGTAATAGGCATGATCGTCCGAAAATTCCCTGAAACTGCCGTCATAATAAAGTATATTCTGAATCTTCTTGCTATCCGGTTTTACTGAATAGCGGCTTGAAATATCATCAGATTGATCAATTACAAGTGATGATATTATTGTGCCGTTTTTTTTCTCATTTGGAGAGAGAAGAACAGCGTCAGCATAAACAAGTCCGTGATTTTTAAGGGGCTCAAAGATAGATATCATATCCTTGATGTCAACACCGGCAGCCTGGATATCCCCGCCGTTCATCATGAGACTGTTGACAACAGCCTTGGATAAAATATTTGCATATATCCTTGACTGATTCTGAAGAAAAATTATCGCGTTTCTCTCCATGTTCTTAATAAGCAGAGAGGATAAAGGTATGATTGCAAGAGAGGTAAATAGTATAAATGCGAGGATTAGTTTTTTCTTGATGCTCATAATTATTCACTCTGCAGGGATTCAATGGCCCTGTTCCTTTTTACCGCCCTGGGGAGGTAGATATTTGCATTTTTATTTTCCGGGTCAACAAGCAGTATCTTTTCCATTACTGATATGCATTCTTTATATCGCCTGTTATCGTAAAATATTATCCCCTCTTTCTCCCATGACGCAACATTTGACATTAGAATTTTCCTCTGCTGGAGCAGTTTAAGTTCACAGTCCTTAATGTATGGAGAACAGTTAGTCAGGTATGGAATAGCCTTAAGGCTGTTTTTCTGAGATAAATAATACTCTGCGTTTTTCTTGTTTTCCTCAACCTCCCGCACCCTCTGGAGGTAATAGTTAAGTCCGGGGTATTCGCTGTCCATCTGGTAAAGATCTGAAAATAATTTTTTAGCTTCATTAAAATTTTTATTACGGAATTCTTTGATCCCCTGGTCGAATAGAGAGATCTTTTTATCTGCATTAAGCCGGCTTTCGATATCCTCCCTGTAATCACCGAAGTTATATGTAAGGCCCCCCTTTAATTCCGCTGTTTTAAATTTTTCAGATGAAATCTCAGTTATTTCGTACTCGGCATTTATGAAGAGCCCCACGCCGCGTCCTAAGTACGCCATGCCGCCGATAAAAACTGAATATCCCGGTTTAAATGTTGTTTCGTGTCTTTTTGTATTGTCAGTATCAAGCATTGAATATATCCCGCGCAGGGTGATCCCCGTATTAATAAATATATAGGACATCAGGGGATAAGCAAACATTCCTCCGGCATATATATCATACTGCTGCATAGTCGAATCGCTGTTAACCAGCATCTCGTAAGATGAAAAAGAGAGGCCCCCTGTAAAATATGTGTTGCTATTCAGAAAAGGGAGATTGTAGAATGCGCCAATTCCATAGGTCATACCATCATGAAGATAGTCTTCGTAAAAGCCTGAAATATAGGAAGGGCCCGCTGAAGCAGTGATGGTTATATCTTTATAATAGTTTCCGGCTGGCATAGAATCAGCTGCCGGTATAAGAAATATAATTAAAGCTGCTATAATTTTATATAATCTGTGCATATATATTAAATAACCGGATTTTCTTAGGAATAGATGCTACACACATTTATAAGAATCGATGGTGCTTAATTTTTCAAGAAAAAAAGCCTGAGAGTGCTGCCGTGAAAGATAAAGTTAACAAAAATATTCAGTTTATCAGGAAAAGAGTATAAATGCCGAAAATAAGACTCTTTATAGTCATATTATTAATGGCCTGTTTTCATGTCGGGCTCTATGCATCTGAGTGGGATTCCTCTGAAGTTGCTGTATTTCCTGTTTTCACGGGTGATATGCAGCATGATGAGATTTTAAAAACCTGCGAGTTTATGGCGGGTGAAGCTTTTAATGTTTCGAAAAGGTTTTACCCTCTGCCGCATAACAGAACGGAAGAGGCCCTTAGAAAGAGTGACGGAAAGGACAGGATGGAGCTTTACAGAAAGGCGGGAGCAGCGGCCGGCGCTGAACTGTTATGCGTGCTTGATCTTTCTGTAGAAAACGGTTTATTCAGGCTTACTGTCAGTCTGGAGCCTCTTGATGGATTATACAGCGATGTCAGGTATGAAAATAAAATTTACGCGAGAATCCCTGCAGATATTGCAGCTAAATGCGCGCGTGAAATTGCTCTGCGCCTGAGCAGTTTAAAACTGAAATGCCGGGTTACTGATAAAGCCGAGGGGATTGTAAAACTTAGTGCAGGCCAGTGGCATGGACTCGCTCCCGGGCATTACCGTACATCAGCAGGTTATGTGGAGATTTTAACAGTGGAGAGGTTTTCCTCTTCGGCAGATGGAGCAGCTGCTGATCAGGGGGATATAATTGAAATAGAGATTTATCCTGATACGGAAAAGTATGTAAAACAACTGAACCGTGAAATCGATGAGAATACTGCCCGTTTTTACGGCACAGATGCAGCTCTCAACAAAAGGAGAGGCAGTGCCAGGGAATCAATTATAGGCACCTGTGTGATTAATCAGGGGGCAAGTTTCTGTCTTCCGGGATATGGTTCATTTCTTTCAGTGCAATATATGGGTATAGAAAAGGGTGAGCCTGACATGTATGGAATCTTCGCAACGGGGGCCATTACGGCTTTACACCTTTCCCTCCCTTCAATGATGAACAGCTTTGATATAAATTTTTTCCCGTGGATAATGGATGCAGAGAAGGATAAACGCGATCAGAGGCTCCAGTATTTTCTCTGGGGGACTCTCCCTCTCACGTTTTCAGTTTCATTTTATAATCAGCTTGCATACCAGTATCACAGGAAATCTCTCCTTCCTCCGTTGTTCGAGGATCACGATGCAACAGCAGCTGCTGTTGCAGTTTTTATCCCAGGCGGAGGTATGTTCTACAAGGGGCGCAGGCTTGAGGGGTGGTGCTTTTATCTTTCGGAGATGTCCATTGCAGGATATTCAGTCTATCAATGGGATAAGACTTCGGGTAAAGCTGCTGCCGGCGGCCTGCTGTTTCTGAAAGCTGCTGAAGTTGCCCTTTCTTATGTTGTATCCCCGTCATACAGGGTTTACAGGACTGAAGTCGGTTCAGCGGGAAATTATCCCGATTTTACTGTTGGTATCAATCCGGGTATAGATGGCTCAGAGGAGATAACTCTATCTGCATCTATACCTTTTTAGCCCGGATCCCTGAAAAAAAGAAGACCCCGAGAAATCCGAGATAAGAAATAATGGCCGGGAGTGTCAGGTAAGGGTAGAATTTAGCAAGCGGAGCCAGCACAAGGATAACTCCCCAGTGGAAATATATAGCTTTTCTCGTATTAAGCGCAATGGGGAAATCCTCCCATCTCGTAATTACCATCATCCCTGTAAGATTCCATCCGTATAACGAGTAGAATGCGTGCATTTTAAGAACAAGTTTTCCGTAAAATTCATCATACATGAAGTGTTTCATCAGTATATATAGAATACCTGTAACAGCAGTCGCCAGCAGAAAATATATACCTGATACCAGAAAATATTTCTGCTGTATGCTTCTGCCGTATCTGAAAAAAACCATGAATATTGCCGCAACTGTCAGACAGAGGGTAACGGAGATAAATACTTCACCGGCAAAAGATTTCATTATTATAAAAACGAAGAAGATTATTACCCCTCCGCAGATTAGCCAGAAAAAAGCATGTTCCGCTGCAGGGAGCCATTTAACTCCATCGCTTTCAATAATTCCGAAGATTATTGACATGGTGATAAGAGAAACCGGAAATGAAAAACCGAGGAAGAATACATCAAGTGTCAGTTTTTCAAAATAGAAAAGCTTCAGATATACGTCGTTTATAATTACAAACGATGACATAAGGAGTGCGATAACCAGGCAGAGGAGTGACGCGTGATGAAATTTTACTGAAGCAGAATCTCCCACCCTGAAAAACATCCAGGGGAAAAAAGAAAATCTCTGTCTCCTGTATGTTTCAACAATAATCGCGAGAATAACACCGCAGATTGCCGCAAGCAGATAAAGTTTGAAAAAAGCAAGAACCGCAAATGTTATACTGATTATATAAAAAATGGAGATGCGGAGATCCGGTTTTTTCTTCCCCGCTGTCAGGTAAAGTATGGTGAATCCGCCGCTGGTAAGATTAAAAAGGAATATATGCAGCCGCTCAAAATTCATGGGAAACAGGTGATCCAAAAATCCGAATACAAATGCCGTGGACATTGTGATAAAAAGAGGGAGCATCATTAACTGGCGTCTGTTTAAAATCATTGTGACCCTTTCCGGAAAAGCAATAATAATCAGCAATATGTTTTAATTTATTCAATGACAGGATAAAACGCAAGGAAATAATTTTTGTTCGCATACAGCAAGGGGTTGCAACCCCTTGCTGTATGTTGCAACCCTTTGCTGTATAATGCAACCCCTTGCGGCATGGGTGAGGTTTTACTCCGCAAAAAAAGCCTTATACAGCAGGTAGGCAGAATAAATATCCGCCTTGGATGCAACTTCACAGATTGAGTGCATTCCAAGGAGACAGGGGCCTGCATCAATGCAGTCCATTCCGTAGCGTGACATGAACATTGCGATTGTGCCCCCTCCCCCGATATCAAGTTTACCCATCTCCCCTGTCTGCCAGGGTATTTTATGTTTATCAGCAAGTTGTCTCATATACTGCATATATTCAGCATGGGCATCGTTGGTGTTATATTTTCCTCCTCCGCCGCCATATTTTTCAATGGAAACACCTTTGCCGAGATATGACACATTCAGCGGGTCGTTTACTGATGAGAATGTGGGGTCCATTGCGGCAGTTACATCTGCTGAAAGGGCTTTGGAGCTTTCAAGGAGTTTCCACGCGTCTTTTTTAATTCCTGTCAGCCTGACATACTCCTGCGCAAAATTCATCAGCGCAAAACTCTCAGCTCCGGTATCTCCGCTTGATCCTGTTTCCTCCTTATCACTGAAATAAGCAACAGCAGTGTGGAGAGGCTTTGTTGTTTCAGTAAGAGCCATAAGTGACGTGTAAACGCAAACCCTGTCATCCTGCCCGTAGGCGCCGATAAGTCCTCTGTCCAGACCGATATCCACCGGTTTCTGCGAAGGTACAAACTCAAGTTCTCCGCAGATAAAGTCCTCTTCAATGAGTCCGTAAGTGTCATGCAGAGATTTTAGAATACTGAACTTTATTTTTTCTTTAACATCCTTGTCGCGGACAGGGATATGCCCGAATAGTATATTAAGGTCTTCGCCTTCAATTACCTTGGTACCGTCTTTTTTCATCTGCTCTTTAGCAAGGTGAGGGAGCAGGTCCGGTATTATGAATTTCGGATCATTGTCATTGGCTCCGATATTAAGAACGATCTCTTTTCCTGATTTGGTGAATATTACACCGTGCAGTTCAAGTGGAGTATTGACCCAGTGAAATTTTTTAATTCCGCCATAGTAGTGTGATTCAAGAAGTGCAAGTTCGGAATTCTGATACAGGGGATTTGGTTTGAGATCCAGTCTCGGCGAGTCAACGTGAGAACCTATAAGATGTAAGCTTTCAGGGTTTTCACCTGCAATAAAGGCAATAAGAGTTTTACCTTTGTATGCCCTGTAAACTTTGTCCCCTTTCTTTACAGATTTGACGTGTTCAATACTTTTAAAACCGTGCTTTTCGAGTATTGCGATTATATTATTTATGCAGAGCCTCTCTGTCTTCGATTCTCCGATAAATTTTTTGTAATGATCGCTGAAACTGAATATCTTTTTATGCTCAGCATCATCAAAATCTGTCCACGCGCTCTCTTTTTTATAGAAAAGCTTCTCTTCAAGTATTTTGTTTTTCGATTTTTTTTCCTCTTTGGCTGCCACAATAAACCTCGTTATATGAATTAAATATAATAGCTGAATGCGAAGTGTGCAATTTTTTTCAGATTATTGCAGATAACTGAATAATCAGGGAGTTGTCATGTTCTTATATTTTAAAGTGATTATACGGCATTTAATGGCAAACATTTTTTTAATATTTAATGTTCATGTTTAATACTTCACCTACCGATCATTAAAACGACACACATATCTCTTACCGGAAGGATGGATGAGCGGTTCTGACAGGACATTGATTATGCCGGACAGGTTCAGGGATCCATATATTTTTGAGAATATAGTGGCCATGAATGATGCTGTGCTGAACTCCGCCGGAGTTATCGATATGTCGCGCGTTGCTTTCATTGAACCTTACTCGATGCTCTCATTTCTTCTGATGGGGCGCAACTATCTGAGAAAAAGCGGGGAGAGGATCAGACTTGTTAATATTCCGCTGCAGATAAATCAGTATCTCACCAGAATGGATTTTTTAAGCAGAGGGGTCTTTAATGTCAGTGAAACAATACCTGACAGTATGGTGCTTAAGAGAAGCATTTCAAGCAGCAGGCTCCTGGAGATTGTAGAGATACCCAACAAAGAGAGGCAGAGCGTTAACGTTATTGCTTCAGTTATAGCTCTTTTCAGAAAGAGAGCTCACGGAATTCTGAAGTTCTGGATGAATGAAGAGGTAGTGGATTACTTCGTAACTGTCATATCCGAGTTGTGCCAGAATATCTTTGAACATTCGATGGATTCAGGATTCCTGGCAATGCAGACATATAAAAGCGGGAATGAAAATATTGCGAGGCTTGTGATTTCCGATTCAGGTGTCGGAATCAGGAAGAGCTTTGAACAGAAAAGTGAAATAACCTACAGTACAGGCGCCGAACTTATTGAAAAAGCACTTACAACTCCCATATCAAGCAAAAGGGAATTCGGATACGGCTTATGTCAGGTTAACGCCATTACAGAGAGGCTAAAGGGATCTGTCTTTATCCGCAGCGATTCCTCTTCACTTACAGCACTGTACAACAGAAAGGAAAAGAGCGGGAAAAACATATTTTTGAGAAATGACCTCCCGCAATTTGACGGAACACAGATTTCTATTTCTCTCTCATCATAATGGAGATTATATGATTATTAAAGTAGCAAAGCTTGCTAAAGAAGCTAAAATGAAACTCCCGGATCTTATAACAAGGCCCGTGGGAAGGTTTATGTACTCAAAGATGAAAGAGAAGCTTTCCATAATCGGAGAGGGTGAAACCGTGGTTCTGGATTTTGAAAATATTAAAGTGATAGATTCATCATTTATAGATGAATTTCTTGTTAAACTTATTATTGATGCCGAAAGCGCTGATTTTTATATTAAAGTAAGGAATATATCCCCGGTATCTGAAATAAATATTGACTCTGTATTTAATTCATACTCTAATTATAAGAGTGGCAGGCTTGCTGTAATACGTGAGGAGTTAGGGAAAAACAACAGGTATTATATAGGCCCGCTTACAGAGCATGAGAGTGATATTATAGATTATCTCAAGCTCAATCACCATGCAGGAATTGATGAGATATCAAGGTTCTGCGGTATGGAATCAGGGGTTCTTAAGAAGAGCCTTGAAGATCTTATAAGGCTCAGAGTAATAAGGAGAACTGACGGGGAGTTTGTCTCTGTCTGAATTGAAAGCAGCGGCGTTTTATGAAAAAGAAGGGGAAGAAAGATAACAGTGTAAAAGATGACAGCCTTTTCGGACTGCTGTCCTCATATAAGCAGTTCAATACTTATGTCAAAGTGCTTATTGACGATGAGAATGCATCCGCTGCAGTTGTGCTTTCAGCTAATCCCCGGTTCTGGCAGAATCTTCCGCCGGAGAAGTATGCGTCATACAGGAACATGAAGAGACTGGAGCTGGGTGTGGATAAACTTTCTATAAAGTATATACTCCCGCAGCACCTTGTAAAGACAATGGGGCCCTCTGCCGGGATAAACTTAAGTTCAGATAAATATGAACTGGATGATTCCCTGGCTGAAAAAGGCTATTATATTATAAAGGTTCCACAGAGGCATTTCGTTAAAGTTTTAAGCGGAGTAAAGAAAATGATAAATCTTTCCCCGCAGAAGAAGTATGAGATTCTTGAAAAGAGTATGTTTGGTGGGCAGGAAATTTAATGGCAGGCCAGAACGATAACGTAAGCGAAAAAGCGAAGAAGATTGAAACAGCACTGAAGTATACGGCCGGTGATATGGAAAAAGCAAAATTCATGGCTGCCGGTAAACTGCAGGATGTTGTTGCGATTAAAGGAAAATTTATAGTACCGGACCATAATCAGTCAGGCGCGTTTATTGCTTTTATTAATACTGCCCAGGAATATATATCATCAGTTAAGACGGTTCTCTCTACAAATACCGGCACATATACAAAGGTGCGGATTTTTGATGACTGGAAATCTCTCTATAAAAATATACAGGCTTATGAAGCAGGGGGGGATGCTGCTGATGCCGGTCGTCTCACCGGCAGTCTCCTTGAACTGATGATCAAGCATGATGTATTTCCCGATGTACAGAAGATGAATCTTGAATATCTGTCAATTGCCCTGCAGGATATGATAAAGGAGATTTTTAAATCCGAAAAAGCCAAGTGCCAGGTTGAACTCGAAAAAACAACATCCATGGATATCGAGCTTATGGGGATAGATATAATGCTCCCTGAGTCGCCGTCTCCCATGGAGGCTTCGGCCGAGGCTCCTGAACAGGAGATTAAAAAAGTTCCCGAAACTCCTTTCAGAAAGAAACTGGCAGAGCTCGAATCAAAAGCGTCTTTCATAGTGGAGGGGTGTTGTGTCCTCTCCCCGGTTAAAGGTAAACCTATAGCGGAGGTCTCTGAGGGTGAAAGGATTCTTGTTTCCCTGACTGCGGGAGATCCGGTTTCTGAAAGGATCATTGACGCATACAAGGCAAGAGACCATGAGGGGAAACCTTTGCCGGTTGTGGGAAGACTTGTTGAAATAGTCCCTAATGAAGAGAGTAAAGGTGTTGTTCTTTATGTTCTGGTGGCCAAGGGGATATACGCTAAAATTGTCGAAGAGGAGCCTGTCAGAATTCAGACTGAAATGACTCAGATTGCATCCGCAAATGGAAACTCAGAAGATGAAATGAAAGAGAGTAAAAACTGGGTCACAATACTTGTTTCCATATTATTTGTAATCCTTGTAATATCCATTATAGTGATAATTATATTTGTCACATAACCTGCTTTTGATGAAACGATTTCTCCAGCCATTTTTTGTTCTTCTTTTTCTGCATTTTACGGTTAATCTAAGCCCCCAGATGCCTGACTGGAAGTATTTTAAAGACAGGGAGGGGAACTCATACTATTATGATCGCACCTTTAAAATCAGAATAGCTGAAACTCCGGATATACAATTAATCCCTGTAACAGCAAAGGGCATAGATTTTTATTTTAATACAGGTGTTGAATTGATAAATGAAGGTAAGTACCCCGAGGGGCTTTTCTATCTTAAGTCAATACGCACCCTTGGCAGTACAAACAACAGGATCAGGAAAGCGCAGATAGAATCTGCAAAATGGATGAATTATCTTGAAAAGAAACATGGCACAAGATATGCGTTATATGATATGGAATCAGCCATAACCCTTACCGGGGAGAATGACAGGTATTATCTTACAAACAGCAAACTGTTTTACGGCATGACAATCGCTCACAGGCCGGGCATACTGAAAAAGGAGTGGAAGTACAGGGGAACCGGGTACGGCCTCAGGTTCGGCGTGAAGGTCAATGAAAAAGGTGATTACGAGGGCTTTGATTATATAGCAGGTATTGAGAGCAGGATTCTTCAGGGAGGATCTCCCACAACTCAGGAAGCGCAGAATATATGGCTCCATGAACTTGGTGCTGATTCCCTCTTGCGAAAGGAGATTCTGAGGCGTAATGACAGAATTCTTTATGATATTGCATATCCCGGTGATGCCCGTGTTTCAGGAGTTGAAGGGATTTATGTCAGTAAAAACAGGATACATCTTGCCAGGGTTTTTTATCATCGGAGTCTTTCAGCGGATGTTTATGAAAGCGCAAAACTGATGCTTCAGTATCTGGTTTTTTCCGATTAATCTTTATAAATAAGAGCGGTTTCTCCGCATTTTTCCCTGTCTCTGCAATTGACGCAGTCTTTCCATATTTTTTCAGGGAAATCATCTTTCGGCACAGGTGTAAATCCGTTTTTTTCAAAGAAGCCCGGTTTGTATGTGAGAGTGAAAATTCTGGCCCTGCATTTTGACCTAACAGCGGATATAAGCTCTTTAAGCAGCCTGCTTCCGATACCGAGTCCATGAAAATCGGTTTGTACGGCAAGGGATCGCACCTCTTTAAGCATCTCCCCGTATCCGTAATGAGTAACAGAGCCCGCAAATCTGCCGTCAACTTCAGCCACAAGAAAATTATCAAGATTGCTCCTGATATCCTCCCTGGTCCTTTCGAGTATTACCCCTTCTGAAGCATAATGCGAAATGAGGGAGTAGATGTTTTCTACATCCCCCTCTGTGGCGGTTCTTATGACGGTATTCATTTCAGTTTCCGATCAAATGCGTTTTACTATCTGTGCATTTGTCGAAATGGCATACTGCTTGTAAAGAGAAATTTCGGAAAGAGATTTTTTCGCGTCAGTTTCAGTTTTATACGGCCCTGTGAAAATTCTGAAAGAACCGTTGCTCTGTGAAACAATAACTGTGTGGCCTTTTGCACTGAGGAATTGCGCCACAGTTTTAATTTCACCCTCTGCGTATTCTTTAGAAAGCTGTATTACAAAGGGATATTCTGATTTCGGGTATATTTCACTTGCGGTTTTACCTGAAGATGAGTTCTCCTTTATAGCTTCGCTCATTTTAGCACTCAGGTTATTTACAGCATTCATTGTTCTGTCATCGATAATTTTTCTCTCTGAACCGCCTGCAAATTTAATACCAATTACAAGGCCTGTTGTGAAAGAGATTATGATAAGAGCAGTAATGATGGTGAACATCCCTGTTGCTTTTTTTCTCTGAAAGTCCTGATCCCTGCCGTTCATCATTGATCCCCTTGTGAAAAACTCAGGGTCAACCCTGTCAAACTGGGAAGGGATATCCCTCAGGTGTCTCCCTTCATAGAAATCCATGTTCTGCATATATAACCCGTAATGAAAATATGTTTAGAGAAGTGGCAAATCCATTGTCCACGTTTAAATTGTCGGCAGATGAGACCAACTCTTTAAGAAAAAAGAGCCGGCCTTTCCGGATTAGTGGTTTTTAAGCAGGTTATCTGTTTTCTGATTCAAATTTCTTCATAAATTCAACAAGGGCTTTAACTCCTTCAACAGGCATTGCATTATATATGCTGGCCCTCATCCCTCCGGCTGTTTTATGTCCCGCAAGGCTCACAAGCCCGTTTTTTGAAGCCTCTTTGATGAATCTATCATCAATCTCCTTGGAGCCTGTGTTGAATGTTGCATTCATAATTGATCTGGAGTTTTTTTCCACATTCCCTTTAAACATTGATGAGTTGTCTATGAAGTCATAGAGTAGCCCGGCTTTCTCAATGTTGATTTTATGCATTGCTTCAACACCACCAATGTTATCAAGCCATTCAAAAATCATTTTTGCTATATAAACCGCGTATGTGGGAGGAGTGTTGAACAGTGAATCACTGTCAGCGTGAGTTCTGAAATTGAGCATGGTGGGGAGGTTTTTATCAGCTCTCTCCATGAGGTCTTTTCTGATGATTACAATAGTTACACCGGCGGGGCCGATATTTTTCTGCGCCCCCGCAAAAATTATTCCGTACTCTGCAACATTATACGGTTCTGATAATATGCAGGATGACATGTCGCACACTATGGGAACATCCCCTGTTTCAGGGAGTCTGCTGTATTTTGTTCCGTAGATTGTATTGTTGTAACAGATATGAACATAGTCCGCGTCAGGGGAGAATCTTATTTTGTCAAGATCGGGGATATAGGTAAAGGTTGTGTCTTCAGAGGATGCAACAATATTCACCTCTCCTAATTTTTTCCCTTCTTTGATGGCTTTTTCAGTCCATGCGCCTGTGTGGATGATGTCGAATTTCTTTTTCTCTGTCATAATATTCATTGGTATCATGGAGAACTGAAGGGATGCCCCGCCCTGGAGGAAGAGGACAGCATAGCTGTCCGGTATATTCATCAGTTTTCGCAGTAGCATCTCCGCGTCTTTCTGAATTTTCATGTAAGCGGAGGATCTGTGGCTCATCTCCATTACGGACATCCCTGTGTCGCCGTATTCAAGCATTTCGGAAGCGGCTTTTTTAAGAACAGCCTCCGGGAGAACTGCGGGACCTGCTGAAAAATTATATACTCGAGACATCTGCTCCTCCGGTTTTAAAATGCATGATTTATAAAGATTTACAGAAGGTTTTCAATAAAAAGCTGTCAAGATCAAATGATTTATTTTTATTCTTGAAATTATTTTTTATTTATAGGGAATTGTCCGGTTAAATTCTTCGGCGATGTATGTCCGCACGCAGCCCCCCGCACCCCCGGAGGGGGCAAAGAATAGCCTTGCCCCCTCCGGGGGTGCGGGGGCGGAGGGTTTTGCCGGGGTTATGTTTTAATGTATTAACGAATACAAATGAAATCCAACAAGAGGTAATATATTCAATGGCAAAGATAAGAGCTTTTAAAGCATTAAGGCCGGAAAAAAACCTGGCTGATAAGATAGCAGAACTCCCTTACGATGTGGTTTCTCTTCCTGAAGTAATAGAAATTGCAGGGAATAACCCGTATAATTTTTATCACATAACAAGAGCAGAGATGGATTTGCCGGCAGGCACAGATCCCTATTCTGAAGCGGTTTACCTGAAAGGGAGGGAGACACTGGAGAGGTTCGTGAAGGAGGGGTATCTTATAAGGGATACAAAACCGATGCTTTACCTTTACTCCCAGGTGATGAACGGAAGGATGCAGACCGGAATTGTTGCCTGTGCAAGCATTGATGATTACATGAAAGGGCTCATCAAGAAGCATGAACTCACACGTGAAGAGAAGGAACTGGACAGGACAAGACATACAGACATAGTAAATGCCAACACAGGCCCTGTGTTTCTTTTCTACAGGGACAATAACACGGAGAGGAAAGCTCTCATTGAAGAGGCTATGAAGATTGAGCCGGCCTATGACATCACTGCTTCTGACGGCATAAGGCACATAGTTCGCGTAATTGAAGACAGTACACTGGTTAATAATCTTATAAAATCTTTTGAAAAAGATGAGCTTTACATCGCAGACGGACACCACAGGGCTGCCTCAGGCGTGCGCGTGGGGAACATGAGGCGTGAAAAGAATAAAAATTTTACAGGGGAGGAGGAGTTTAACTCGTTCCTTTCAGTAATATTCCCCCATTCGCAGCTTATGATACTCTCATACAACCGCGTGGTGAAGGATCTTAACGGCATGAGTAAAGATGATTTCATGAAAAAAATCAGCGCGGACTTTACCGTGACTAAGAGCGGAGTGAAGGTTCCTGAAAAGGTTAATACATTCTCCATGTATATAGGGGGTGAGTGGTACACTCTCACACCTTCATTTACGATTTCAAAAGACCCGATAGAATCTCTCGATGTTACAATAATTCAGAAGAAGATACTTGCCCCGCTCCTGGGAATTGAAGATCCGAGAAAGGACAAGCGGATTGATTTTGTCGGGGGGATCAGGGGTACTGCTGAGCTTGAAAAGATTGTTGATTCAGGTGATTTTGCTGTGGCATTCTCAATGTACCCCACTGAAATCGAGCAGCTTATGAATGTATCTGACGCAGGTATGATTATGCCGCCGAAGTCAACCTGGTTTGAGCCGAAGCTGCGCGACGGCCTTCTGACTCATGAGCTGGACTGAGAATCAGAAGGTGTAGACTTCGATAGTATCAACCCCTTTTTCGCAGGCGCTTGATGTGGCGAATTCAGACCGTCTGATAAATGATTCCAGAATCAGTTCATTTATCATGGCGGTTTCAGAATCCCCCCCCTTGATTACATCAGCGGGATCAAGCTCGGATATACCTATTGAGAGGCATGGCTCAACATATCTCTCTTTATATTTGAATTTTTTCTGCTTTATATGCTTTATTATCCTTTCAGATACTTTCTGCGCGTCTTCACTTTTCGCATGAGGGAGAAATATAAGGAACCTGGCGAATTCAAAACGTCCTATCTTGTCATAGGGCCTTATCGATTTTTTCAGCCGTGCGGCAAGCTCCCCGAGGAGTGAGTTGTATATCTTCAGCCCGAAATCTTTCTGTATCTCCTCATGGTTATGGAGATTGATCATTATAGCACAGGTGAACTCATTTTTACGTGAAGCTCTTCCGATTTCATTTGATATCTCATCAATGAGGGCGCGCCTGTTCAGCGTGGAGGTTACAGGGTCCTCTTTCCCGTGCTTTATAAGTCGTTTTTTAGTTTTTATAAGGGAGACATTCAGATTAATAGTCCTTTCAGCTATCATCATCCTCGCTATAACTTCCTCTTTTGTAAAGGGGATGAGGATGAAATCGTCGGCACCTGCTTCTATGCCGTCCTTAAGTTCATGGACAGTGTCTTTTGTCCCTATGAGTATAAGGTAGATGTTCCCCTTTTTCCCTTTTATTTTTTTTATTGAAGAGCAGGTTTCAAGGGCCATACCCTCCGCCCAGTTAAGTATGACAGCTTCAGGAGATTCATCGTTTACAGTTTTTTCAAGGGAATCAAGGTCAGAGGTGATAACTTCAAGATTGAATGTCTGGCCTAATTCTTCAATAGCTTTCATTATTGTTTTAGTATGATTAACAAGAACCGCTTTCATTTTTAATCTCCCGATGGTTATTTATTCGCAACAGGTAAAACTTTATTTTTTACAATCAACTAATCTCTTTTGTCATGCCGGTTTAAAGAAGTTAATACCGGTATTTTATAGAAAAAGTATTGGGTATCCCCTATGAGACCCCGGTATTTACAGGTTTATGAAGATGTAAAACCGGGGTGACAAAGATCTATGATAACACTTCAAATTTTACTTGGAACATGTCTTGTATTAGAAAATAATGCAGATCCATTACTTTGTCAATTATTTAAGATTAGATATAAATTAAGATCTACTCTATTTCAATAACATACGGCGTCATATAGAGAACTTTTTCATCAGGGAAATTATATTTTTCCGCTGCTTTCAGGAGAATGCCAAGGCTTTTCAGGGAAGTCGATTCTGCCGAGGATCTCATGAGGCTCCGGATATAACCCCCCTTTTCCGGCAGGTGAACAACTGTGTAATAATCATCAATGCCGCTCTCCTTCACTGCAAACTCTATGGCTCCCATGAGTCCGCTGTTTTCATCAGCAAGGCCGTTCTCTGCTGCACCCCTCCCTGTGTGGACTTTACCTTCCGCGATTTCAGGGATTTTTGATGAGTCGATCTTTCTCCCTTCAATAACCCGCCCTGTGAACCTGTCGTATATAAAGTCAATATTCTCCTGGAAGAGTTTTTTCTCCTTCTCAGTCAAATCCCGTGTCTCGCTGAAAACGTCGGCAAATTCACTCATCTTTATTGTTTCACTTGTAATGCCGAGTTTAGAGTAAAGCTCCTTAAGTGAAAGCTTGCCAGCCACAACGCCGATAGATCCTGTAATGGTTCCGCGGCTTGCGAATATTTTATCCCCTGTGCATGCGATGTAGTATCCCCCTGATGCTGCGATGTTTCCGAATGAGAAAACCACAGGTTTCGGGTGCTTCTTCTTCATCAGAAGGAGATAGTTCCACATATAATCAGATGCTGCTGCTGAACCTCCCCCTGAATCTACTCTGACCACAACAGCTTTTACTGAAGAAGAGGTGAAAGCCTTTTCCAGGGCCTCCCTGTAATCGTAGTCACCTGTAGTTGAAGAATAGGAGGAATCCCCCCCCTTCCCTGAGATAATAGATCCTGTTACATGGACAACTGCAATTTCAGGTATGGGGCCCCACTCCCTGAACCTTTCATGTTCCTCGATATACTCTTCGAATTTAATCATCTTTGAATTTTCTGTTAACTCAGCAACGGCGTTCTCCCTGTGCATAATAGCATCAATAAATCCTTTATCTTTAGCTGTTTCAGGGAGGTAGAAACCTGCTGCAAAGAGTTCATTTATCTTCTCTGCGGGGATATTTCTCCCTTCAGAGATTCCGCTTATAAACTGGTTATTCAGGTCGGAGAGTATCTCCTGCATGTTATCTTTCGCGTCAGGAGACATGCCGGTTCTTGTGAATGTTTCATTAAATGATTTGTATTTACCTTTACTCACAGATTCATACTTTACACCTGCCCTGTCCATGAGCCCTTTGATAAAATATACCTGCATCTTCAGGCCTGTTATGGCGAATGTGCTGTTCGGCGTGAAATAGATTTTATCCGCTGAGGAGGCGAGATAATACTCCTTGTTTCCTGTATAGTTTAAAAGCGCGTACACCTGTTTTCCGTTTTTGCGGAACCTTCCGATCTCTTCACGAAGCTCCTGCATCTGCGCAAGACCCAGTGAGACACTATCGATATCAAGAATCAGGGAGCTGATGCATTTATCTGAAGCAGCCATCCTTACCCCGGCGAGGAGATGATGGAAGGACCTCTCCCTTCGTGAAAATAAAGTATATGGCGCGTTCTCAGCGTCATAATTACCCTGGAGCCTCAGGTATAAGGTTCTGCCTGCAATTGTCCCTTTGAATGAATTCTTTTCACGGGCTGCAGTGAATGACACCCCCCCTGAATAAAAATCCGGGATGCTGTCGTTGGCTCCGCCGTACCCGTCAACTGTCATGAGAACAGGGCCGTTCCCCCTGAATGAGAATGGCATGCTGAGGCCGAAGGTGTAGTTTTTATCAGTGTCCCCTTTTATGTGGAGGGAGATCCCCTTCCACCCTGTAAGCTCAGCTCCGAATGATGTTATGTTGTCCAGCCCGCTCTCTGATGAGTATCGCGTTGTGTCAGCAGTGAGTGTAATGCGGTCTGTAAAGGGCCTTATTGCAAGGGAGTAGGTTTCACTCCTGAACTTTTTATCCTCCAGGGTTTTATCTTCAATCTCCCTGAAAACAGCACCTGCTGATATGAACCACACCGGCCGGAGGAGAAAACCGGCATGCCATCCGCTGCAGCCGTCAAACTCCCTTTCATCTGAAGCTGTGAAGGAGTAACCGAGTCCAAGGCCTATAATATTATTGAGCATGAACCCGCGGTTTATTGTGTAGAGAGAAACGGAAGTCTCTTCACCGTTTATTCCACCCTGTAAAATTCCGTTGTACCCTGAATATATGAAATCAAAGTCCAGCAGGTTCACTGAGGCGAAGTGGTTTAATTCAGCGTCACTCTCCTTTACAAATGAGTAAGCGAGAAAGGGATATGCATCCCTCTGGGTGAACACGGGGTTGACCAGTGACGAGAATGATCCCGTTGAATAGCTTGCTGAAAACGCGGACGGAGGGAGAAAGTACCTGTATCGCTCCGCAGCCTCAAGGGTTGCTGTTAACATTATTGATAGAATAAGGAGATATACTTTTTTCATTTTTTCCTCTTTATGAAAAGTCTTGTTTTAAATATATTTAGTTTTTCCAGGCTTATCGGAGTAGCCCCCTAAATCCCCCAGAGGGGGACTTCAGATTTGTTGTTTATCTGTCCGTTATAAAGCATGGGTAACATTAATTACTGATTATTTTTTAATCAATACATTTATAAAGTCCCCCTCCGGGGCGCCCGAGCGTAGCGACAAAGTACTCCTGGGGTAGATTTAGGGGGCTGTTATTTTCGGGTTAAAAGTGTACGTGGTAGATTCAGGAGGTTAGGTCTGGAATTATTATTCATTATTTTCAAAATGCCAGGTGTTATAGTAATAATCTTTTTATACACTAAGCCTCCCGTAATCCTCTTTTATCTTTTTAAAGATGCTCTCAACATCCCCCTCTC